>NZ_JBZYAO010000011.1:0-216884 GCF_059820445.1 Paenibacillus sp. sgz302190 | reverse complement strand
CGGCGAGCCGCTTTGCTCGCGCCAGCTCGCCGCGATAACGGGCCGGCAGCGGCTCGTCCACGCCGCTGCCGGCCTGCGTCCAAAAGTACAGCGCCTGCGCATCCCGCTGCACCCGAAAAGACAGCGACTCCATGATCGACTCGCAGCAAGAGCCTACTTCCGCCGTATGCTCCGCATCTTCTGCCATTTCCAGCAGCGGGTAGAGCGGCAGAAGCCAGGAGTGAAGCGTCCGGTACGTCTCGGCCGCCTGTTCGTCCGCCTGTTCCGGCAAAGCCCAGGCCGCTCCCGTAAACCAGCCATAAATGAGCAAAACCAGCGCTTCCGCGCGCTCATTCTTGCTCATATGCATTTTCAACTTATGCTGAAAAAAAGCCGCATAAATACGATGCCTGCTGTCAAATACTTTCGAAGTTCCGGGCCGAAGCCTGCGGCATATCCGTTCCAACCGCATGTCTTCGCATAGAGCAAACAGTTGATTTGCCAACCTGGGCAGAGCCGCAGACATACAAAAATCCAAATAGTTGTCCACAGCCGAAGCCCCCGTAAACCATGCGCTGCCGATGCCGCGCAAATAGACGTCGCTCTTCATGCCCGCCTCCCGGTCGGCCGCAGGAAAATCGCGCCAAAATTGACTCACCGTCATTTTTGCCGCCGCTTCGTCATAATGAGAATGATATGCCGCTTCAACCTCCAGCTCCTTGACACGCGTAAACATCCGGGCCAGATCGGCCAGCTGCATATGCAGCATCGAGTCGATTTTATCGTCCAACAAGCTCAGTTTTCCTACAAACATCGGATTAGAACAACGTCTCCGCCGCATTGACTACGGCAGCACGTTCCCTCTCATCCGTCAATTTATCCGCAATGGCGCGGGTCACGGCACGTACGGGAGGAATGTACGCGGCCAAATCGCACGCATCCAGCAAAGCGCGGATCGATCCCGCTTCGTCCGGAAGCTGCCCCATTTGTATCAAAGTCAACAAATCCGCTGAAAGCTGAACAAAAGACCTCAGCAAAACCTCATTTTGTTGAATCGACTTCGTCCGCAGCAATTGATACAGCGATTCCCCTTGCAAATATGGCACATCAATCGTCACAAAACGATTTTTCAAAGCCTCATTAAGAGGCACCGTTCCGATATATCCTTCGTTAAGCGCAGCAATAACCCGAAAACCGGAACCCGCTGTAACCACTTCCCCCGTAAAAGGATTCGTAATCGATCTGCGATGATCCAAAACGCCGTTAATCAACGGCAGCGTCTCGGGCTTTGCCATATTGATTTCATCTATATAAAGAAAATGCCCCTTGCTCATCGACTTCATAATCGGCCCGGGCACGAATTCAATGCGTGCCGTTCCTTTTTCATCATGCGTCAGCGTTTTAAAACCAAGGAGCGCTTCCGCATCGAGATCCGTCGAACAGTTCACGGCATGAAGCGGTTGTCCGAAAAGAAAAGACAAATGCTCCGCAAGTTTCGTTTTGCCCGATCCCGTAGGTCCTTTCAACAGCACATTTTTCCCTAAAAATAAAGAGATAACCGCATCCGAAAGCACCTCTGCCTGCGGCGACTCGAACTCGGGACTGCCAATCAAACTTCCGTCTTCTTGTGTAAGACCGGCTTCATTCCGCACTTTTTGCGCGCGAATTTGTCCTTCCATTTCTTGCGGTATGAATAAAGTCGACATTGTTTGCCCTATCCTTTCCTGATATATCTACCTATAACTATTTATCAGGAAGAAAATGTTGTCAAGCCGCACCCACCCCGGCAAATGGAAAACCCCCAGCTTGTTAAGCTGAGGGCAAGCCGCTCACTCTAGTGCCGCTGCTGCTGCATCCCGGCATTGTTGAACGCTTGATTTTGTTGATAGGACTGCTGCTGCATATGAACAGCTTGTTCCAGTTGGGCACATATTTGCATGCAATGCTGCATTTGCTGCATCGCGTTCGCGTGTCCTTGCAAAGCGTGTTGGATCATCTGAGCCGCTTGATGTTCCCGCTGCGCCAATTGCTCGAGCTGCTGCGCATTTTGCTGCTCCTGATGCAGCAATTGTTCGTACAATTGGCTGCCTTGCTGGGTTTGCGCCATCATCTGGGAAATCACTTGCTGGCATTGATTGATTTGCTGCAAAATCTGATGCATCGTTTCAAAATTCCTCCTGAAAATCATATAGTAGCAGAACGGACTGCCCGACCATTATTATGGCTAATGTTTGCAAAATTAAACCGTTTTTTATGGAATCAAACGTTTTTGGCCTGTCGTATAATCCGGAAATGCATGCTGCACCATCGTATTAAATTCATTCAAATAACCGTCCATCGTCTTCCGCTCGCGCTGCTGCCTATCATAAAACAGCATTCTGCTTACAAAATGCGGATTAGTCGAAATAAAAACATTCGCTTCCGGATAAGCGCGGCGCAGCGCACTTCTAATCGCTTGCGAACTCTCGGCCGACAACGGCTTTGAAGAAACCCAGTCCAGTTGAGCACCTTTGCCTGAACCAAAAAGCCCGGCCCCTGCCGCCGGATCATTCTCGCCGCCCGGATTTTGTTGTGGGTCCTGACCCGCCTGTTGAACCGCCACATAAATATTGCTGCCGGCAAGCGCAACAGCGGCTGAACCTGCGTGAGCGGCTTTCATCAGCTGATCCGCCAAATCCCGGTTCATAGCCAAATGCACATTGTCGTGAGCCATGGAGCTGTCCACAGTCGGAACTTTCCTGACAGGCTGCGAAGTCTGGCTCAACGTCTTGGCGCCCAAAGAGGGATCCTCATTATTTTTCAAACTCGCATCCCAATTCCCTGCATATTTACTCGCGGATCCGGCCTGCTTTTCTGTTGACGCCTGGGAACACGCCGCCAACAAGAGCGCACAACAAGCAGCAAGCAGCAGTGCTTTCGTCCATATATTTCTCATGAAATCAAATCCCTTCCGCCCTTACTTGTTATCTGCCGGCCGGGCGTTGTGCGCATACGCAATAAGAGCAATATCTTGTTCCAACTCACGCTTCATCCGCTCTTCCAGGACGCGTAAATCCTTCAACAAATCCTCCCTGCTGTTCAGATCGGCAAACTGATACGACTCCATCTCCATATAACTCAAACCCCCTATTCAGGCAATTTTTGAACATTAATAATATGGACCAAAACCTTAATTCTTACGATAAAAAACAACTCCCCCCAAACCTAGGTCTCCCATGTCCGTGGTATATTCATTTCCCAGCCCTTATTGCCACTATCCCCTTCGGTCAGAAACTTCTCCTTAAACATTCACAGATCGATAACCCGATCGCCTCTTTCCGACGCTTATCTCTCCATTTCGCACCCCTTACTTCCACTATCCCCTTCAGTCAGAATGTCTCAAAATACGATCCTAGATCGTAAAGAAAAAGCAAGAAATCGGATTAGGTCTGATGAAACCATGAACCTAGAGCATGAAATCGAGTGTCGATCCGGTGAGGATACGTTTTTACATTGGTCACCGAAGTTGCTGTTAGTAAGGACGGGCAATAGTGCATGGGATTTTCCCCTGAGCCGCAGGGATAGTGGTCACATAGAGTCATCTGCGAAATGCCGCTCTCCCCTCACCCATTAATTCCCAATTAATAATCCCGCGACTTCCCATTACTTACTGCTGTTATCCCATTCTGCTAGTATGGTTTTCTTAACGCCAGTCCTGGAGCGTAAGTAATATGTCTTTCTTAAGCCCAATCTTAAACCGTGAACCTGGAGCATGAAATCGAGTGTCGGTCCGGTGAGGGTACCTTTTTACATTTATGTCACGGAAGTTGCCGACCGTAAGGATGGGTACAAGTGTATGAGGTTTCCCTGAGCCGAAGGGATAATGATCATAAGAAGTCGGCTGCGAGATACGCCCTTTGGAGTGGCCACTCCTAATCCTTTAACACGCGTACATTAGGAGGTTGTTTCCTTCCTTTACCCCTGGTTTTTGGGGAAGACTCTGAACATAAAAAAACCTGCAGACCGACAAGCGGTCGCAGGTTTTACGAGGTTGCTTTTATTCTTTTTTCTTACGAGTGTCGTCCAGGTCTTCCAGCAGTTTGCTAACGGATTCCGGGTCGACATGGCCGAGATCGCGGAATTGCCGGAGTTTGAGCAGCAGTTCGGCTGCGATTGCTTCGTCTGTCTGGTTGTCTTCTCCATAGGAGGGATCGAACCAGATGTAGAAGCCTTCCGGACCGTTGCGCAGAAACGGTTTATGCCAATGATCCGGATACGCATAGGGCTGCTCGCCGAAAATAAGTCCGAGCACGTCATCGCTATCGATAGGCATGAAATGATGGAACGTTTCCGGCACTCCTGTGTCGGCCAAATTTCGATGCATGTATGCGTAATGGAGATAATGTTCCCCGGTCTCGTTATCTTTGGCGACTTCGTACATTTCGAGCTCGCCGGTTTGCAGTTCTTTGACGGTGACGACGTGGGATTCCAGCATCTCGTAGGCGATTTTGGTCTTCCGCTGCAAGGATTCATCGTGCATGACGGATGTCCCTCCTTTCGGTTCGTTTTCGGCTATCCTGACATTGTGTTGCGCAATGATCTTTTGGGGAGTTTCCATTTGTTAACAACGGAAAGCATTCTTAGTATCACGATGATGGCAAAAAGTACGGCCAGTTGCCACGTTCCCTGCACCCAGCCTAATCCGATCATCGCGCCGGCCAGCATGCCCCATACCGCGTAGATTTCATCTTTTAAAACGAGCGGCTTGCGTCCGGCCAGCACATCGCGTATAATGCCCCCGCCGATTCCGGTCAATACCGCGGCGACGATGATCGCGCTTAACGGGTGGCCCATGTTCGTTGCGTACAGTGCGCCTTGAATGGAAAAGGCCGCCAGGCCGATCGCATCGAAGAAAGCTTCCCATGTTTTCCAAAGTCGGATGTATCGTACCGGCATGAAAAACACGAGTGTCATCGCAAACAGTGCAATCTGGAAGTATAAACCTTGTTCCCAAAGCAATGTTACGGGCTTGCCGATGAGCAGGTTGCGCACGACGCCCCCGCCGAATGCCGTCACAAGCCCTAACACGTAGACCCCCAATATATCATATTCTTCTTCCATCGCCACAATCGCTCCGCTCACCGCAAAAGCGATCGTGCCGATGATGCTGAACAACTCCCAGTTCACTGCCTGCAGCTCCTGTTCCTTAGATGTCCCAATTCAGCTCTATTTCTCTTCCTGTTTGTGAGGAACGGTAAATGGCGTCTAAAATCAGGTTATTCGTATATCCGGTCATAACGGAAGTAATCGGCTGTGCGCCATCGCGGATGCAGGCCAGAAAATGCTTTGCCATTCGAACGCGCGAGCCTTCGTCGCGATCCGGGATGACAAGATCGACATCCGCTTTCCGGTCGAATACCTCGGCCAGCAGTTTGCCCGTGTTGCCGCGGATGGAAGCTCCGCCTTCAGAGCCAAGCAGCTGCACGTAAGGCTGCTCATCCGAATCTACCAGCGCAGCCCAACTAACGTCCAGGGAAAGCGTCGCCCCGTTATCCAGCTTAATCAAGGCAGTCGCCAGATCTTCTACGTCGTAGGTCCCGTTCCAGTTCGGGGTTCCCCAGGAGCCGATACCTTTTTTGCGCGGTCCGAACTCCGAATAGGTGGCGCCATATACGGATACTGGCTTAGGATTGCCCATGAGATACAAGGAAAGATCCAGCATATGTACGCCAAGATCGATCAGAGGGCCTCCGCCCGATTTATTCATTTGCGTAAACCATGTACCCCAGCCCGGAATTCCTTTGCGCCGGACCCAGCCCGCTTTTGCATGATAAATATGCCCCAAGGCGCCTTTTTCCGCCTGTTCTTTCACCTGCATCGACAACGATTCCCAGCGGAGCTGGTGCGGGATCATCAGTACTTTGCCGGCTTTGCGCTCGGCTTCAACGATCTTTTGAGCTGATTCAAGGTTGATGGCCATCGGCTTTTCGAGCATGACATGTTTGCCCGCTTCCAAAGCCTGCACGGCGATCGGCGCATGCCATTCGTTGGACACGGCGATGATGACCGCATCGATGGATGCGTCAGCGAGCAATTTTTCCGATGTTTCGTATACGTTCTCGATCTGATACTCTTTCGCTCTTGCTTCCGCCAGCGGCAAATAAACATCGGTTACCGCAGCGATTTGCGCTTCCGGGATCTTTTTTAACACTTCCATATGGACATTGCCGATATTCCCGGCGCCGATAACTCCAATGCGAATCGGACTTTGCTGACTCATACGACTAACGACCTCCGCAACAATTTATAATGCAATCTTCACTATTATAAATCCGGGCATCTGCCGCCGCAACAGCATGCGGACAAAAATCATTGAATACATTGAAAATAGCCCGAAATGCGTAAGGCTAAAACTTTCCTAATAGTTCAATGAAACATATCTAACATTTGTTGTGTATCCTTAAGTTGAAAGTGATCGGAATAGGAGGGAAGAACATGCAAGCGATAACTATCAAGTTCAAAAATAAAGCGATCCCGGTGCTCAATTACACGCAAAAAAGATCGCAAATGGGCCAACTGTCCAGCAAGTTAAAGGAGCTTGAGCTTAATTTTGAATTTCGCAAAAAATTAAAAATGATCTCATTGATCGAGATCATCGGCGATGTTGCTATTTTTAAATATAATGACGGCACGAAGCTGTACCTTGAAGTTTCTTAGGATTTTTCCGGAAAATATTCCTTACTGAGCGTCTCAAGCTCCTGCAGAGAGCGTTTAGCCCATGCTTCCAGATCCGTCAGCTTGTTCATTTGCGCCATAAGCGCTCTCTTCAGTGAATCTTGATAATCCGGGACGTTGCCGGCGTAGGCTCTGATCGTTGAAATCGGCATCAAGGCGATCTCCTGGAAAGCAAGCGCTCTGCGTTGGTGAAAAAAAGCTACGCTGCCATCCATCGGATTATGCAAATCTCCTTGCGCCGGATGTTCCTTCACGGCCAAAATGCGCACCGCCGCCTTCATTGAATTCGTGAGTTCCACGATTTCTCCGTAATATCCTCCTGTTTTGTACTCTGCGGTAACGCGGTCTCCTACTTGAAAGGATCCTGTACTCATCATTCATGACCTCCGTTTATTTCGTTATTTGGCCTGCTTAGCGGCAGCAGCTTTAAATACAATTCGTCCACTGATTTCATACTGTACAAAAATTCCATTTCTTTATCGCGCTCTTTCATGACTATGCATGGAACGCTTTTGATTCGCCAATCGCAGACAAGCTGAGGCAAAAAATTAATGTTGCTTTTATAAAGAGGCAGCTCGGGCAGCATCGTCAGGATGATGCCGAGCATGCGCTCGGTCAATTGGCAAGTTCCGCAGAACGGCGTGTACAAAAATACTCCGAATGAGGGGCCGTTCCCGTCTTTCGTGTGATCCAGCAGCTGCTGCTGCGTCCATTCCTGCATGCTAGATCCCCCGTTCGTCCAGCCAAAGCAAGCTTTCGACGGCGCAGCCGATCAGATGAGGAAAATCGTCGATTTGCCCTTCGTCGATTTTCCGCCCGAATGATAAAGCGATTTCGTTGCCGTACCAGACCGGATCGGCGCCAAATTCATAGGAAAGCTTTTGCCTGATGTCCGGGCGATGTCCCCATATGCCGCTCACCTGCTTGGCGATTTGCGGGCATTCGCGATCAGGCTGCCGTACCTCGGTGTACAGCCTCACTTCAAGCGTACAGCCCGGCGCGGCCGACGGGTTTTCCAAAATTTCCGCGGCAAGGTCGCTGAGATGTGCATGCAGCTTAATTTCCGCGCGGCTCGGCTTCTTCGTGCTTATCGCGAATTCGATCGCATACGTACGCGACATGGATGACATGTCGATCTGATCGGAGCGGCGGGTGACGATAAGGGTCCCTTCCAGATCCAAATCGTAAACGGAGCCTTCCAATACGACTTTCACGTTCTCAAAAATTGTCGGATCAAACAAACGGCGGACCTCCTTTCTTCTTTGCCCCGATTCGATTATACTAAAAGCATATTTACGTAAAGAAGGTGTTCCCGTATGTCAGACAAGCCTCTAGATCAAGAACAGCAGCCTGGAGAAACAGGCCCGAAAAAAGTCAGCCTAGCTGACGCGATCAAACAAAAGCTTGCGCAAAAAAAGGCGGATCAAGCCGCACAAAAAGCTAATCCCAAGCATGTAGCCGGAAACGGTCAGGCAATGAAAAGCCAAATGACCAAAAAAGTAAACAACCAACGCCGTCGTACCGGAGGCAGTTAGCAGCAATGCAAAGGCGCCCTGATGAAATATGATCGGGGCGCCTTTGTTCGTTTCTTAATTCGAATTGATAAACAGGTTAGGCGTACAGCGTTTCCCGTTGTTTTTTCACATCTTCGCTTTCCAAATATTCATCGTACGTAATCATTTTATCAATGAGTCCGTTCGGAGTAATTTCCATGACGCGGTTGGCGATCGTTTGAATGAACTGGTGGTCATGGGAGACGAACAAAATGGTTCCGTCAAAATCGACAAGCCCGTTGTTCAGCGCCGTAATCGATTCAAGATCGAGATGGTTCGTCGGTTCGTCAAGGATGAGCACGTTGGAGCCGCTCAGCATCATTTTCGAGAACATGCAGCGCACTTTCTCGCCCCCGGAAAGCACGTTCGCTTTTTTCAAAGCTTCTTCTCCGGAGAAAAGCATACGTCCCAAGAAGCCGCGCAAAAACGATTCATCCTGATCTTTGGAATATTGGCGCAGCCAATCGACAAGGTTGATATCGACATTGAAGTAGTCCTGACTGTCTTTCGGGAAATAAGCTTGCGATGTCGTTACGCCCCAAGTGTAAGAGCCTTCGTCCGCTTCCAGCTCGCCCATAATGATTTTAAACAATGTCGTTTTGGCAATGCCGTCCGGTCCGACGAAAGCGATTTTATCGCCTTTGTTGATTGTAAAGGAAATGTTGTTAAGCACTTTAACGCCTTCAACGGTTTTCGTGAGATTTTCANGTCCGGTCCGACGAAAGCGATTTTATCGCCTTTGTTGATTGTAAAGGAAATGTTGTTAAGCACTTTAACGCCTTCAACGGTTTTCGTGAGATTTTCAACTGCAAGCAGCTGCTTGCCCGCCTCGCGCTCGGCTTTGAAATGGATGAACGGATATTTGCGGCTCGACGGCTTGATATCTTCCAGCGTAAGCTTCTCGAGCTGCTTTTTACGGGAAGTCGCCTGCTTCGATTTGGACGCGTTCGCGCTGAAACGGGCGATAAAAGCTTCCAGTTCTTTGCGCTTTTCTTCGGTTTTCTTGTTCGCGTCGCGCGCCAGCTTCAGGGCCAGCTGACTCGATTCGTACCAGAAGTCATAGTTGCCGACGTACATCTGGATTTTTCCGAAATCGATGTCGGCAATGTGCGTACATACCTGATTCAGGAAGTAGCGGTCATGGGAAACGACAATGACGGTGCCTTCGAATTTGGCCAGGAAGTTCTCCAGCCAGCGGATCGATTCCAAGTTCAAATGGTTCGTAGGCTCGTCGAGGAGCAAAATGTTCGGGTTGCCGAACAGCGCTTGCGCCAGGAGGACGCGGACTTTTTCGTTGCCGTCCAGGTCCTTCATTTTGACGTCGTGCAGCGATGTAGGGATGCCCAGACCGATCAACAGCTCCGCCGCATCGGATTCCGCCTGCCAGCCGTCCAGATCCTGAAATTCGCCCTCAAGCTCCGCCGCTCTCATGCCGTCTTCTTCCGAGAAGTCCGCTTTCGCGTAAATAGCGTCTTTCTCTTCCATAATTTTGTACAGGCGGGCGTGGCCCATAATGACGGTTTTCAGCACTTCAAAATCGTCGAACTCATAGTGGTTCTGCTTCAGTACAGCCATTCTTTCACCCGGAGCGATGCTGACTTCGCCTGTATTCGGCTCGATTTCGCCGGACATGATTTTTAGAAACGTGGATTTGCCGGCACCGTTGGCGCCGATCAGCCCGTAGCAGTTGCCTGGCGTAAATTTGATGTTGACATCCTCGAAAAGCGCTCTTTTGCCATAACGAAGCGTCACGTTGGATACGGTTATCATTCGGAAATTTTACCTGCCTTTATATATATTTGTTACTATCATACCTTATTTCTTTCGATTTGTTCTACCAGCTCGGATAAATAAGTCCATCTTTCCATCGCTTCTTCCAGTTCCAAGGCTGTCTGCTGCTCCTGCTCATACAGCTCTCTGACCTTGTCGAAGTCGCTGCCGGCCGTCTCGATTTGCTGCTTAAGCGAAGCGGCTTTGTCTTCCAGCGTGGCGATCCGGTCTTCGATCTCGTCCCATTCCTTCTGTTCCTTGAAGGTCAGCTTTTTCGGGCGGGCTTGCGCCGGAGCTGTGCCTGTGCCGGCAGTTGCAGAAGCGCTAACCGCGGATTTGGAAGCTGCAGCTTGTTTTTGCTGCTCTTTTCTGGCTTGCTCGGCCTCTTCCTCCTGCCGTTTCTCCTCCAGGTACTCGGAGTAGTTGCCGTTGAACGGCTCGATGCGGCCGCCCCCTTCGAACGCAAACAGATGGTTGACGGTCCGATCCAAAAAGTAGCGGTCATGGGAAACGGTGATGACGGCGCCCGGAAAATATTCCAGATAATCTTCGAGAATCGTCAGCGTCTGGATGTCCAGATCGTTGGTCGGCTCATCCAGCAAAAGCACGTTCGGCTCGCCCATCAAAGTGCGAAGCAGGTACAGCCGGCGCTTCTCGCCGCCGGACAACTTGCCGATCGGCGTCCACTGCAGCGCGGACGGGAACAGAAAGCGCTCGAGCATCTGCGACGCCGAGATCGATTCGCCGTCCGAAGTGCGGATCACTTCCGCCGCTTCCTTGATGTATTCGATGACGCGAAGCTTCTCGTTCATCTCGGCGTTCTCTTGCGTATAGTAGGCCAGCTTGACCGTCTGGCCGGTCTCGATCGTGCCGCTGTCGGGCTGGATGCTCCCGGCGAGCATGTTCAGCAGCGTCGACTTGCCGCTGCCGTTCGGGCCGATGATGCCGAGGCGGTCCCCCGGCATCACGATGTAGCTGAAGTCGCTCATGAGCGGCTTCCCGCTTTCAAAAGCTTTGGTGACGGAGTCAAGCTCCATCACCTTTTTGCCAAGGCGGCTCCCCGCGAGCGCCATGTCGAGCTTATCGGCGGGACCGTCCACTTTGCGGTCCCGCAGCTCCTCGGCGCGCTGCACGCGCGCCTTCTGCTTCGTCGTCCGCGCCTTCGCGCCGCGGCGCAGCCAGGCCAGCTCGCGGCGCAGCAGGTTTTGCCGCTTGTCTTCGCTGGCGGCTTCGGACTCCATCCGCTCCGCCTTTTTCTCGAGGAACGCCTCATAGTTGCCCTCGTAGCTGTAAATCTTGCCCCGGTCCAGCTCCAGCATGCGGTTCGTCACCCGCTCCAGGAAGTACCGGTCGTGCGTGACGAGCAGCAAGGCTCCCTTCCACTTGCTTAAAAATTCCTCGAGCCATACGGCCGTCTCGTTGTCGATATGGTTCGTCGGCTCATCGAGGATGAGCAGATCGGCCGGCTGGATCAGCACGCGGGCCATCGCCACGCGCTTGCGCTGGCCGCCCGACAGCTCGCCGACGGGCTTGTCGAAGTCGCTGATGCCGAGCCGCGTCAGCACGGTTTTGGCAGTGGTGCCGGCTTCCCAGGCGCCAAGCTCATCCATCCGCTGCTGGGCGCTGAACAGCCGCGACTGCTTGCTCTCGCTGGAGGCGTCCAGCTCCAGCTCGGCGAGGGCCCGCTCATAGGCGCGAAGCGTCTGCATGAGCGGCGAGTCGCCATGGAATACCTGCTCCAGAACCGTGGAGTTCGGATCGAACTCCGGGTTCTGCGGCAGGTATTCCACCCGAAAATGGTTCGCGTGCACGAGCTTGCCGCGATCCGGGGTTTCCAGTCCCGCCAGCAGCTTCAGCAGCGTGGACTTGCCTGTGCCGTTCACGCCGATGAGCCCGATGCGCTGCCGCTCGTTCACCGTGAACGAAATATCGTCGAAAAGCACCTTTTCGCCGTAGCTTTTGGTTATATTTTGAACGCTCAAAATGTTCATGGGTCATCCTCTTCCTTTCCGGCCGACAATCCGCCTCTTTTCGTATGCTGTCAACGAGCAGGCTCCAAAATATAGGCGGCCAGCAGTGCGGCCGTATGGGCGATAGCGTCCATATGCGTCCTCTCCATGCCGTGCGACGCATGTACGCCGGGACCCACGAGCGCTGCGCGGATATCGCGCCCGCCGCGCAAAGCCGCAGACGCATCCGAGCCGTATCGCGGATATATATCGACGGCAAAGCCGATGTTCAGCTTTTCCGCCAGTTCGATCATTTTCGACGTCATGTGATAATCGTACGGCCCCGACGAATCTTTGGCGCATATCGATACGTCGCGGTCGCTGCCGCTCAGATCGTCGCCCAGCGCCCCCATATCGACCGCGATCAATTCCGTGATGTCCTCCGGAATATAGGCGGAACCGTGTCCGACTTCCTCGTAAGTGGAGAAAAACAGCTTGACTGTCGCTGCAGGCTTCAGTTTGTTTTGCTTCAGCAGCTCCAGCAGCCCGAACAAGGCGGCGACGCTCGCTTTATCGTCCAAATGCCGCGACTTCACGTACCCGTTGTCCTTGATCTGCACCCGCGGATCAAACGAAATGAAATCCCCGGGACGAATGCCCAGCGCTTCCACGTCCTTTATCGCCTTGACCGGCTCATCGATGCGGATCTCCATGTTCGCTTCATCGCGCTTATATTCCCGCGCGTCTTCGTAGACATGTACGGAAGGATGAGCGGTTAATATCGTGCCGTCGTAGACGCGGCCGTCTCTTGTATGAATTTGGCAGTACTCGTTTTCGATAGAGCCCATCATAAAACCGCCGACCGAAGTAAACCGCAGCATGCCGTTTTCTTTGATCGAACGGACCATCGCGCCGAGCGTATCCACATGCGCGGAAATTCCGATGACACGGCCGCCATGTTCGCCCGGAATCGTCACCACGCCGCAGCCTTTGTTCGTGTAGGTCATATCATGTCCCAGCTTGCGCAGCTCCGCCTCCAGCTTGCTCATGATATGATGCGTATAGCCTGTAGGGCTGGGTGTGCGCAGCAGCATTTCCAATATGCCGGCCATGTAGCTCCGGTTGATTTGTTCTTTCATGGCGGGGCTCCTTTCCGGCAGCGGTCTGGTGTTTCTTCGCGCGCTAGTATCCCCGCTTGTTTGGAGGAAGCGCGAAATGAAAAAACAGTGCAGCCTCACATAAGGATACTACACTGTTTTTCATCGTTTTTCAAACGGGATCAGCTTTCATAATCTACGCAAACCGACGTTCCGTCCAAAACTTGTTTCATATGTACCTTCACTTCTTCATGAAGCGGATGCGCATCGTAAACTTTCAAATCGTCCACGGAATCAAAACGGGTCACAAGCGCGATATCGTAAGAACGTTCCAGTCGCAATACGTCCGTCCCTACTTCAATATGTTTGAGCACGGGAATTTTACCTTCCATGTTAGCTAGCACTTTTCTTGTTGCTTCGATGGATTCCGGGCTGCGGTCTTTCAATTTAAACAAAACGATATGTGTCAGCATGCTAGTTTCCCCTTTTTGCTTGAATGGTCAAAATATACGCCTCTCGGCAACCGTTTTATTATACCACTAGCAAGGCAAGCCGGGAAATAGCAAAAATGCCGGAAACCTTTATGAGAGAAAATTATAAGAATGTTTAAAAAAGGAAATTCCCTGAGCATTGGCGAAATTTGCAATTACCCGGATTTCAACTACATTTGCGGAGGTAGGGAGATGACAAACCAAGAAATTCAGCGCCGTTATTCGCTGGAAAGGCACCTGGAGGAGTGCTGCCGATCCGACAGCAGCTTTTCCTTGCTGTACGATACGTTCAGGTTTAATAAAAGACAAATATGCGAAGTGCTCGAAACGATTAAACTATATTTTCCGCATTACAGCAAACACGGCGCCGCCCATTCCGGCTGCATCGTCACATCCGTAGAATTGCTGCTTGGCGAAGACCGGATCAGATCCCTGTCCGCTACAGATACATTTTTAATTTTGCTGTCGGCTTATTTGCATGACATCGGCATGTTTTTGAAAAATGAAGAAATAAGAAAAGAATGGGCGACTCCGGAATTCGGCATCTTTTTGGACGAGTTTGCGCTTGTCGACGATTCTGCAAAATTTGTGAAAAACTTTATGGCCGGGCCCGGCAGTGCGGTGGACTCGGATGTGTACATTCTTGATTTGATGGAGCATACCCGCGTCGTCATCGCCGAATACTTCAGGCGCAGCCACGGCCCAAAGGGCGAAGAAAGAATCGCCGGCAGCCTAAAGGATCTCGATATTATGCTGAACGCCGGCAATCAGATTCCGAGGCGGCTTATCCGCCTTCTGTCTGTGCTCTGCTCCGCCCACAACAACACCATCGATGAGGTCATGCAGCTGCGCCAATTGCAGTCCAGCGGTCTCGGCGACCTCATTCATCCGCGGTTCATAGCGATCCTGCTGCGGATCGGGGATTTGCTCGATTTGGACAACAACAGGTTCGACGACCTGGCTATTCTGTCCAGCTATTCGAAACTGAACCGCACGAGCCAGACTCATTACGACAAACACAATTCGGTTGAATCGCTGCTCATCACCCCGGACAAGATTCATATCCTGTCGGTCAGCGACGATGTGAACGTACTCGCCGAAATGCGGGGCTGGCTGAAACTCTTGGAAGATGAGCTCCGAAACCTTCGCGACCGGTGGCATGAAATCGTTCCGGACCGTTTGGCGGGCACGACCCCGCAGGTCGAGTTCATCGTGAGAAAAAGGAACGGCGAAGAAGATTTCACAGACAAAAATTTAAAGCTCGATTTCCCGGCTCAAAAAGCGTTTCAGCTCATCAGCGGCGAAAATATTTATACGGATAAACTCGCAGCTTTAAGAGAAATGATCCAGAATTCGCTCGATGCATTGAAAATCCAGTTTTGGCGCGATTTGCAAAAGGGCAATATTAGAACCCGCATCAAAGACGATCATTACAGCGGCATACTGCCTATCGATATCGAACAGGCCGAATTTGAAAAATACAACGTGCGGATTCATTTTTATGACGGACAGCGCGAGCAGGACCGACACATGTTAAAGGAACATATCGGACAAAATTTGCTGCAAACGCTTTGCGGCAACGATGAATTGGCGGACAGCCTCATTGTCATCGTTGAAGATAACGGCACCGGCATCTCCAAGGATGATTTCGTGAATCGTATCCTGCAGACCGGCAAGAAAGACGGCAAGCCGGGCAAATATGCCGAGGTGTGCAGGCAAATGCCGCTCTGGCTCAAGCCGACCGGAGAATTCGGAATCGGGCTTCACTCCGTATTTTCAATTACGGACGACATCGTGATCCAGACGAGATCGGAAGCCGATTTGGAAAACGGCAGACAAATATACATCCAGTCCGGGAAAATGAACGGGTACGTCCTGAGCGATATTTGGGATGCCCGTAAAACGGGAAACGGCAAACCGATGGCGCGCGGAACGCGAATTATCGTCCGAATCGGGAACGACAAAAATTTATTTGATGAAAGCGCCGCACCCATGCTGAAATCCGATTTTTTCAGGTCAAATCCGGTTGATTTCAAAATTAAATACATGCAGGCGCTGATCGAGAAAGAACATCCGCAGGCGCGTCCGCAGTTGAAGTCGCCTACAGGCACGTTTATCGTCAACATGAAGTATAAGCCTCCGGCGCTTTTGTGGGGACATTCGGCGCAATTGACCGACAGTATCGATGACGACAACCATTATGCGGAAATTTGGGACCAATCGGGCGCCGTCCATGTATACATATATGACAAACGGGCCGGGCATCGGATCTGGTTTGCTCCATCGTCCGAATTCGGGGATAGCCCCCGCATCCATCTGGCCTATAAAGGTGTGACGGTGGATGACCAAGCGTTGAGCGGCGCGTTGACAAGCCTGCTTCTTTCGAGGGATACCCTCTGCGTCGATTATGCTTTTGAACAGACAGGCAGCTACGTGAATTTGAACAGAGCCAGCTTTGTGCGGGAAAAGAAAAATGAAATCGTACAAACGACCTCCGGTTTGGTACATACCGCTCTCACATTTTACAACCGTTTTTTGAAAAAACAATTCCAAAGCAGGCTTCCGGAATTTCAACGTTACAACGAATTAAATGATGCAATGCTGCACGTCATCGAGGATGCCTATGAAAGTTTGCAGCAGCAAAAAGCGGAAAAAAAGCTGGACTTCACGGCTGCTCTGTTCATCTATTCGGAAAAGCTTTCGGAACAGCTGCTCTCCCCCGAATCGTCCGGTTTCGCGATGCCGGATACCGGCTTCCCGAAAGAATTAGCGGCTATCATCTTTGCCAAAAGAATGTTCCATTGGCTGCATGTGCTTAAACGCGACTATCATCTGCACCTTTTTGATTATGATTACAGCAGTATGCTTCAAACATTTATCGACAGCTACGTCACCTCGATTCAAGAGTATTGCTGTCCGAACTTGAGCGCAGACGTCTTTGTGCGGGAGTTTATCAGACCTTTAACATCCGTATCCGGCGGCTACTCGTTTGAAATATCGCTTGTCAGAAACGCGCTGCCCGACTACTCCGTTTCATGGCTAAAGTCATACGTCCCTTATTGGAAACAGTCGAACGCCTTGAAAATGTTTTTGTATCACATCAAATACGGTATAGCTGCGGATGCCGATGACAAATTTCTGCAAATCATGCGCGTCCTGTCCGACGGCTACATTCACGACGACAATTACGGCCATTTCAACAATGGCTGGGAAAACGAGATGAAGCATCCCGTTACGTTTATTGAGCGCGGCAGCGAGCCCAGACAAGCGGCAAGAGCCTACTTCGGCTCGGAAGCTGTCCTTAAAAAGGAACGGTTGTTTTTTCCTTTGCCTACCGGGAGCGATCGAATTGTTTCCTTCCTGCCGCTTAAAACGCTGGATGTTATTTCAGATCAGGAACAAACGTATTTTCGCTTTGTGACCGCGGAATACAATGATGCCGTCGAAACCGCCTGCATACAGCTATCTGAAGATGCAAAACAATATCTGTTCGCGGATTTGCTGCATTACGAGACCGAAGAGCGAAATTGGTCCCCTTTTAACAGCGAATACTGCATCATGCCGGCTATCGAACAATATAAAGATATTGCGGTAAACGGCCTGCCGCTAGAGCTTCAAATTATTTATAACCAAAGCCTATACTCTCAAATCAGGCAGGGCAGCTATTTTTTAATTCCTTTCGCCAGATCGGAATTCGCGGATTTAATTAACGCCGTTGAATTTGTTTCCAGAGAATCGGATGAATCGTTCATTGAAACTATTATCGAACATCTTGAACAATACAGTATGGACATGTCAAAGGACGAAATTTCACCTGAAAACTTGCTCGTTTGGGCAGAACTGGAGTCCACGCTTTCCAATTTGCAATCCGGCGCGACGTATATGAATATCATAAATTTCACCGTCAGCAAAAAAGCTGACCCGAATACCGACGATAAACAACGCAGGGCATCCGTAGAAACTACATATAATAAGCTGGTCATAGACTTGCTCCACTACTTGTTTAAACGAATCAACTAGCTGATCGCTGTTGCAAGAGCGCCTTTGAGCCATTTATTGAATCGATCTACCGGACGCATTCAATGAATGGCTTATTTTCGCTTGCCCATTGCTCCTTTCGCTCTAAAAGCGAAACGTAATCTCCATGCGGACGATCCGAATCGTATCCCCGTCCTTCAAGGCGTACGCCTGATAGGGGACTAACGGTTGACCGTTCAAAAACGTCCCGTTCGTTGAGCCCAGATCTTTCACCGCGTATGCTTCATCGGTTTTTAAAATTTCGGCATGAAGTCTCGATATCCCCGTTTCATCACAAATGTAATCGGTGCCCGCCCCCTCTCCGCCTCTGCCGATCGTAAAGCTTTCTTTCTCTATCGCAGCCGTATGTTGAACGCCATCTTTGTACAATTCGATTCGCGGCCCTTGCGGTTTTGATAACACCGCTCCCAGAAAGACTGTTGCATTGGCGTTCGCCGTTTGCAGCAATGTCGTATGCATGTGCAAGTTTTGGTAATACTGCTGCAGGTTAACCGGTTCCGGCTCCGCCTCCGCTCCCCGTTGTCCGGCTGCGAAGGTTTCGATTCCGGTTTCTGCCGCCGGTTGAACGGCGGGCTTCAAAGAAGCCGGAGACCTTTTTGCCCAAAACTGCGGAATACCGACATAGGCGGCTACGAACCAGGCATCCGTAAACAGAACTGTGATCCCCGATACGATTCGCAGCCCGGCTTCCGTCGGAGCGGAAAAATAATCCTGCCATATAATCGCGGTCAGAAGCAAACAAACAGCGAACACGATCCATTTTGCACGCCGTGTCGGAAGTGTGATTAGAGCCGGGGACGCCGGTCCCGGCTGCTGATCGAAAAGCCGGGAGGGCTCGTCCTCCTCCCTTTTCCATATCGGCTTCGGCAAGCTGGCCGGTTGTTCCTCCTTCCGGCTTGCCAAGCCGGATTCCGCCCGACTGCCGCCGATTTGCGCGGCATCGGTTCGCTCCGCCCGCTCCACGATTGCGGGCGGGGCGCAGTTTTCGCTCCTTGGATGCTCCTGTTCGTCCAGAAGCTCAAGCAGCCTCTTTTTGCATCCGTCAAGCTCCCATTCGTTCGAAAAGGACTCGATGAATCGTGATATGCCGCTGTCTCCTCCTGTTTTCACCTTGGACGCCAACAGAACAGCCAGTCCTTCCACCTGAACTTGCAGGGGAATTTCTTCTTTTGGCCGCTCAAGCGGAACATAGGTCAAATACACGTCGGACCAGTCATTGCCGATGAAAATAAAATTATCCTTCAACACATACTGCGTTTCAAGCAGCATATAATTTTTGCTTTCTTCCAACGTGCAGACGACGGCGTACAGCAGTTTGGCGAACTGCCGGCTTGTAAGCCCTTCGGCTTTCAGAACATGGGACAGCATCCGTTTACCGGTCAAGTTGTAAAGCAGGCTGATGCGAAAATCCATTTCCTGCATGCCGAGCGGAAGCAGCCGGGGAATCCGGTTCGATTCCAGCATGCGCAGTTGAAGCCCGGACAACTCCCCCGCCGGGATGCCGCCTTCGCGATGGAGCTCCATGTAGTGGCCTTGGCGGTACACGAAATCGTAGCGCAGCCCAAATACTTCCTGAACCAAAGACACACCTCTTTTCACATAAAAGCGTAGCACCAGGCCGTTATGACTCCCGGCACAACCGCATACATAAACGGAAATGTAATGTTGGCCTGCCGCTTCATCCCGAAAGCCGCTGCTGTGTCCCGATACGCTGTTATCGCGATAAGCCAGCCTGCGAGCTTGTATCCTGTCGCCGTCAATTGCTTTTTGGCGATTAGAATCGCAAGCCCGATTACACCTGCAAATAATACGGAGTAAACGATGCACTGCATCACGAACAATACTCCCATAAGCGAGCCAATAGCGGCAAACAGCTTCACGTCTCCGGCTCCCAAAGCGCCGAACAAATGGAGCAGCAACAGCATCCCGAATCCGGCGGCAGCGCCGGCAACCGAGTAAAGCGCTCCTCCCCAACCGCCTGTCGCCGCATGAACCAGCAGACCGACTGCCGCTCCCCCGATCGTTAATTTATTGGGCAGTATGGACTTCCGAGCATCCGTCCAACATGCAATTCCGATCAAAGCAAACAATACAAAATGGATCAAAGAACCCCTCCCTCCTTTGCTTCTTGTATGCCAGAATGCACTTGCCGGCTAAGCGCCGACCCACGCCCGCTCTACGGCTTTCTTTTTTAAAACAATCGTCCGCTTCATAAACGGAAGCGGTAGTGTATACTCCACCTGCACTTCCAGCGCGAAATAGGCGCTGCTTCCCTTTTGCATGCCCGGCAAAGTAACGGAAACGACCTTCAGGCTCTCCTTGCGGATTGCACCGCTATCGCAAAATGCGTACACAATCGGCGTAAAAGCCGCGTTGATTCGCGGTGCAACATGTTCATCGATAAATTGGTCCGCCGTATCGCTCGCCTTACTCTCCCCTTGCGTGCGCAGTTCCTTCTCCCACTTGACAATTTCCAGCAGTGCATCGGGAATATAAGCAGCGTATTCGTCGGCAAAATCTTCGGCGCCCAACACTTGATTTCTGGCGCTCTCAATGCGCTCTATGGCCGAACCTACGAAATCCGCCGCAGGGCTTTGCTCATATTTTGCTTTCGCTTCTTGCACGAGCAGCCGCACCGGATACAGTTGGCCTGCCACCGTCTTCACCGTTTCCGATACGGCGCTCTGGAGTGCCATCTCCATGACGGCAATCTGAATAAAAACGATAAGTCCCACGACAAATGACAGAAAAACCGGCAGCAGCAGCGCCGCCTCCAAAACGATGCCCCCCTGCTGCCCTGCATAAAATTTTTTGAGCATGCCAAGATACACCTCTCTGATCGCAATCCTCTGAGCCTGTCCGAAGGAAGTTCCTTTCTGCCGAGCTCTTCGAACAGCCCCCCTGGCTCAATAAGCAAATGCTGCTGTGCCTGCCAGCCGGCAACGGTTCCCTTGCACTTCGCATCCTAATAACCCGGTGCCCTCCATGAGCCGCATCAATTGCGGAACGAACCACAGTCTTATCCGGCTTGCTGCGCTCCCTTGCACGTAAGTTGTTTCCTGCACGAGATCTTTGCCGGTATTCAGTTCGATCAACGCCTGCATTCTGGCCATCAGCTTCGAATCGTTGCTGTGCAGGAGCAAAAATATGCGCAAATAGTCCTTGTAAGTCAAACTGAGCGCTGACGAAGTTATTTTTGCGGAAAGCTCGACGGCTTCTCCCTTGACGAGCTGATTCATATCTGCAAAAGCTTTGACCGCTCCTTCCGCTGCGGCAGCGAGGAGAACGAGCAGAGGAGAGCCGATATTCAGCAGCTCCTTTTCCGGATCAAGCAGCGCTTCCAAAGTGCGGATGGCCAGCCGGAAAGAAAACATTTCCGCATAAGCTGAAGAAATATTGGCCGCGCAGGAAGAAAAGCCATACAGCAAATATTCGGCCTCCTGACCGTTCAAAGCATGTGTTCCCGGATCAACCAGCTCGTTCGATGATTTGGGCTGGCCTGACAGATCTTTCTCCATGCCGTACGTTCTGTAGTTGAACTTCGTTAATGCAAACTCATTGACGTACAGTTCGTCGCGCAATGAAGCCGCCGCATCGTTAAAAGCGTCCAGCATGGACATCGCTTTCAGGCTTACGGGCTCCGATTTTTCCAAATCGTACGCTACTTCACTGCCGATACCGCCTTCTTGGGCGTTCGCCTCGCGATATTTTTGATAATAGCCTCTGCCGGCTGCGGAACTGCCGCCATCGCCCTGCAGTCGCTTGTACAGCTCGGCTTCGCTTGACAGCGAATTGACAATGCCGCAGCCGCCTATCGCTTGCTTCGCCTGGTCCAAAACGGATTGGATCTTGCTTTTTTGCTCCCGTTTGGCAGCTGTAATCGAGCTCCTTTTCTCGATCCTCGCTCTTTCAAGCGCGCTTTGCTTCGCGTAAAACCCGCTCGATGTACGCCAGTATGCATCGTTCGCGTTGTTCGCCCTGCCGGTGTTATCCGGCGTATACAAGGCTACATCTTCAACGACGGCTTGAAATGCGGCAAAAAGGGCGCTAATGCTCGCTGCCGCCGTCTGATAGCCGTCAAAATAATCGTCTCCGAAAACGGCTACGCTTTGAAAAGATTCGTACGCTTGGGCAGCGCCGCCAGTACCGTTCGCGATCCCGCTCAATTTGCCGCGGATGCTTTCATTGATCTGCTTCGCTTTTTTGAGCGCCGGTTCGATTTCTTTGTGCAGGCCGCTGACAACGCTGCCGTTCGCCACTGCTTCCACCTTGACGGCGGCAAGCAGCGCTGCGTATTTCACTAGCAAATCCAGCAATCTGTCCAAATCCTGCTGCTGCTGCTGCTGAGCCAGCGCCTGAGCCTGCTCCTCAAGCGCGCGCCTTGATTCCATAATTGACTGAATCGTTTGCCAGCTTTGCGCTCCGGCCGCAGCTAACGATGCGAGATTCATATCCAGACCGGCGATCGAATCGCGGACTGTTTTCAATTGATTTTTCACGCTCAGCAATTGGCCTTTTACTCCATCAACGGTGTGGACACCGATTTGCTCGGTTAAGCTGTTCAATTCGGCGATGCGGGTTTCGTAATACGAATGATAAGCCGCCGTTTTCGTATGGAGCTCTTCCATGCCCGCCCACGCTTCATCCAGCGCTTCGTCTCTTTGTTCCAGCAGCTTTTCCAGCTCTGCGGATTCTTTGGCAAACTGCGATCCTTGCCGAAAGGGCTCGGCCGTACCGGATTTCTGGAACTTGTCCGTAATCTCCAGCACAAACTCGATGGGCGCTTTAATTTTCATATCCTCCAAAATTTGCTTTTCGAAAACAGTGTGACTCGCCAGGGAATAGACCGGAGTCAGACGCATCTCCTGATCGACGGGAGTTTGATCGATGTAATGAAACCGCTTCGAACCTGCGCTGCCGGATAAATTGTTGGCGAATACTTCGTGAAAAACCCGCTCGACTTCCGCTTTCGGCAAACCGAGCCCGTACAGCCCCATCGCTTGAAGATCGGGATCAAAAGCCGACATCACAGAGCGAACAGCGGCTTTTACAGCCGAATCGTGTTCCTTTTCCGCCAGCTTGATCCTCGCATAATCGATCAGAACCGCCTGAAACAAAAAGATAGGTACGACGATCAGAATCAAATAGACGGAAACAGCCCCCGTTTCGGATACGAATAGTTTCCTCAAAAACGTTCTCCTTTCTAGTTATGTACGACGACCACAATGCCTTTTTGTTCCAGCTCCCTGCGCAATTGGGCCGAAGGAACGCCTTTCCCGTTTGCGCTCTTTTTAAAAAAGTGCCAGACGACGCCTTTGACTTGCTTACCTTCTTGCAGCAGTTCCATATCTTTGGGCAATTGGTCGGCAAGAAGCTGCGGTTCTGTAAACGTATAAAAAGCTTGATGGGCGACGCCGTTTGAGTCCAGCGCGTCAACGGTGCGGCTTTTGCCCGATAGCGTAACCAGCTTCACTTCCTTCCCGCCTGTGAGTGCTTGCAAATAGCGCGCCGCATCCCGCTCAGAACGGATCGTCACGCGTGGACCTGAACCGTCGTCATTTGCAGGTTCGACAAGCGCCGCTTTCGCTTTTTGCGGGGAAATCCGCCCTTTTATCGCTTTGATGTACGTCCTTGTAATGTCCGTCAAGCGGATCAGTTCAACAGGTTCGATCACATGGGACACCGCTTTGCCGCTCACCCGTGCAGACCCAAGCATTCGCGCTACGAATGGGGGCATGAGGAACGGCTTATTCAGTTCCACCTCAATTTGGCGGTCCAGTACGAAATTTTTATAGCGTGCAGCACCTGTGATCCCGGATGGCAATAGAGCGGACGATTTAGCCAATTTTTTCTCGACTTGGCCTGCAGCTTTACCGGCTTCCCCTGGCAAGGCGACTTCCGCAGTCCGGCCGGAAACGAGCAGCCCGAATAAATCGGAGACACTGTCCTGCGTCAGCCTCCAGTATAATCCGTCCGTCTCACTGGGATTGAAATTGCCCGAAGCCAAATCCTTGCGGCTGTTGTCCCATGTGAAAGCGAGCCGTTCCGCCGCCGAGCGGGCAATGTGCTGGACGACAACCTTTTGATATACAAATAACCCCAGGAACAGAAGCGTTAACGTGCAAATCATCACGATTGGAAAAACGAGCGTCGCCTCGATCGTAAAGCTGCCTCTGTCGTCCCGGCCAAAACCTGCGAACCGCTTAAGGCGCACAGGACGTTGTCGGGCTCGGAGCGCACGGCGTTACAGAACTGTTGTTTTTCAGATCCGAGTTGGCGTCGCCGATCAGTTTTTGAAACCAGGAGACGATCCACTTTCTGAAAATAATCGCTATCGCGACAAGTATCGCAACGATCAGCAAAATCTCCAGCGTGCCGAGGCCATCCTCATCTTTCCAAAAAGCTTTCAACCATGCGGTCATCCGTCTCATTTTCAATTCCTCCTTGTATGTTATTGCTGCCTCATCATGATTAATGCAGGTGCGGCGACGATCACCATCACCACAACGAAAATAAGCACCATCGGAAATACGAGCTTGGACGAGGCTTCTTCGCCCAGCGTCCGCGACACCGCTTTGCGCCTTTGCCACAGATCCAGCGACAACGCCTGTAAAGCCATCACAAAATCGTTTCCGCCCCGCTTGTAATTGAGCAGCAACGCTGAGGTAAAAAGCGACACTTCATGCAGGGCGCAGCGTTTGCTGAAATCCTCCATCACTTTGGCAAACGGAATGTTCATTTCCAATTCGCGGACCGCTTGAGCAAGCTCCTTGAATAGAGGAGTTTCCTCGCGCCCCCTCCTCGCTTCGACGCAGCGGATCCATGCCCGGCCTACGGTTTCGCCCGCATTAACGAGCAGCACGATAGTATTCAGCACTTCCGGCAGCTCCAAAATCATATGCTGCTGCTTTTTGCGGATTTTCACGTCCAAATCGCGCACCAGCAGCAATGGAACGGCCACGGACCCCAGCAGGCCCAGCCCCAGCAAAGAGGCGTCTCCGTCTGCCGCAACCGCAAGCAGGGAAAAAAACAGCAGGCATGCGTACCCGGCTGAAACGAGCTCCGCGTAAAACATTTTGCTGCCATGCAGCGCATAGCCTCTGCCGAAAAGCGTCAGCAGCTTATGATGCACCCGCGCTGTAAAATCCGGCAGCTTCTCCATCAGCTTGAACCGATCGATGATGTACAAACTGAAGGGAAGCAGCCATTTGAGCTTAAACGGATACGGTTGTTCCCGCAAAAACGGTTTATACTTTTGACGTCCAAGAAGCGTCAGTACACAGCAAACGAGCATTTCGAGCAGCACCGCCAACGTGATCCACATTTCGGTTACACCTTGATATCCATAATCTTTTGAGTCAGCCAGCAGCAAAACGCCAGCATCAGCAAACTTGCGCTCATGATCAATTTCCCGCCGCCTTGATACAGCGGTTCCATATAATCCGGCGAAGAGAACGCCAATACGGCAACAATAATAATCGGGGCGAACAGCAGCACACGCGATTCGAACTTCTTTTGCGCGACCATAACCGCGATATCCTGCGTGATTTCCAGCTTTTCGCCGATAACCGCCGCCGTCCGCTTCATTACCTCAACCAAATTGCCGCCCGTCCGCTTGCAGGTCAGAAAGACGTCCGTGAAACTGGACACATCTTCCAAATGGCTGCGGTCAGCAAAATGCTTCAAGGCCGCCTCAATCGGCTCGCCGTTTTCCACCCGCCTGCAAATAATGCCGAACTCCGCAACGATGAAGCAGGCCGGGTCCGGGTAAATCACTTTTAAATCGTCCAACGCTTCGCGAAACGCAGTCTCAATCGATTTGCCGGCCGTCATTGCGGAAGAAAGGCAGCTGAGCGACTGTTTAAACTGCACGTTCAGCTTGTTTTTGCGCTGGCGGATCATTTGTTTGCGGCGAATCCTCGGAAATAACAGCGCTCCGGAAGCTAATAACAACGCTATAAGCGCGCTTTTGTAAAAAATGTACCCGACGAAAATGGCCGGCAGAGCCAGCATGCCGACGGCGAGCAGCCGTTCTTTGCCGGACATCGAATACTCGTCGTAATCGACAAACTTGTTCCCTGCGGGAGCGGGCTTGCCCGGCTCTTTGCGGTCTGATTGAAGACCGGCCGTTTTTCTCCTTTCCAGCCATACAATGAACAGTCCGCTTAAAGCCGCTATCGCCAGCACGATTAGCACAATGGTCAAATTACGTTCTCCTCTCTTTGCGAAAACCAGTCCGGCAGCTGTCTTCCCGCCATACGTATTTTGTGCATGTTGACAAGCGCATTGCCGGTATAGGCAAGCTTCCCGAGCACCTTGCGTTCAGCCGTCTCTCCGGTCTCTTCAAAAACAAAAAGCGGATTCAGCTGCACTTCCCCGTTTTCAACGCCCAACACTTCGTGAATTTCCGTTACTTTACGGGTGCGGTCGCGAATTCTGCTCAAATGAATCATAATGTCCAGCGCCGAGGCGATCTGCTTGCGGACGACCTGGACGGGAAGCGAGGCGCCGCTAAGCACCATCGTCTCCAGCCGGCTTAACATATCCGCCGAAGAATTTGCATGGCCCGTCGAAAGACTGCCGTCATGTCCGGTATTCATGGCTTGCAGCATGTCCAAAGCCTCTGCGCCCCGCACTTCCCCGACGATAATGCGGTTGGGACGCATCCTGAGCGAGGAACGGATCAAATCCCGGATCGTAATCTCTCCTTTCCCCTCCGTATTGGCGTTTCTCGTCTCCAGACTAACCAGGTTCGGCACCGTCCGAATTTGCAGTTCTGCCGAATCTTCGATCGTAATGATGCGTTCGTCCGCCGGTATCCAGGCGCTCAATGCGTTCAGGAATGTCGTTTTGCCAGATCCGGTGCCGCCGCCGATAAACACATTGAAGCCCGATTCCACGATAACTTGCAAAAATTGCGCCGCTTCGGTGGAAACGCTGCCCAGCCGGATCAAATCTTCCATCGCCATCGCGCGCTCGGGAAATTTGCGGATCGTCAGGGCGGGGCCACTGAGCGAGGCAGGCGGAAGCACGACGTTGACGCGCGAGCCGTCCTGCAGTCGGGCATCCACGATAGGCGAGCTCTGGTTGACGATCCGGTTGACTTTAGCCACAATCGTTTGAATCAAGTCTTCCAGCTTTTCGGCGCTTTCGAATGCGTACGGATATCGCTCGACCGCTCCCCGGCGCTCGACAAAAATGCGTTCGTGCCCATTGACCATAATTTCCGTAACGCTGGCATCATCCATCAGCGGCTGCAAGACGTCAAGTCCCCGAAAGGAGTAAAAAATCCGCTCCACCGCTTCGCGAATTTCAGTCGATGTCCACTCTTGCTCTTTCGACGCCGCAAAAACGGTTTCTTCGATTAGCTCCAGCATTTGACGGTCTGTTACCGTATGAGTCAGGTCAAGCCGCTCCTTGATCTGCTGTTTCAAATCAGCGAACAAGGACAGGTTCATGAAGCCTCCGCTCCTCTGGACTCCGCGGGGTGCTTGCAGGCTTTTGCATACATGCCGTACACCTGCTCCGAAAACAGAACGGATTGCCACAGCTGCTCGGGCGACTGCAAGATTTTCCAATCGGGAATGTAGGGCAGCGCGCTGCTCGGATTAATTCCCAGCGATCCCATATCATTGACCTGTTTGCCCGTAAACTTATTGAGCACAAAATGCACCCGCCGGATAGTTCCGGCCAGCTTGCGGAAAGCCATCGTCTTATACAGACCGTGCAAATCGTCCAGTACGATCCAGAACACTTCGCTGCTCAGTTCAAGCGCTTTTAACGTCCGGGGGTGAACCGACGTTTCCAGATCGATTACGATGCAATCATACTTCTGCAAAGCGGTGAGCGCTTCAATCAGCAGCCGCACATCTTCCCCGTTCATTTCCTGCATTTCGCGAATATGGTCCTGGGGAGCGATGTAGTCGAAGCCGAGCCGCGTATCCCGCGATTTGAGCAGCTCGAACTTCGGCCCGAGCAGTTCCGGGGAGCTTTTGACGTAGTAAAGCAGCTGCGAAAACTGCGGATCGTCTCCCTGCAGCCAGGCCGAAGCCGAACTTACCGATTCCAGGCTGAGATATAGAATGGCCTCACCGCGGTAAGACAACTGCTTGGCCAAGTGAATCGCCGTTACCGTTTTTCCGCTGTTTCCCGTGCCGGAAAAGACGGAAAGCACTTGCGTGCCTTTGCGTTCGCGCGATACCGCCGGGCGCTGCCGCTTTTCCCCATAAAAAGCAAGCAGTTGGCCCAATAATTGATGAAGAGCCTGATAACGGTAAAGAAATTGTACGTTAGCTTCCGCCTCCCTGGTCGTAGAGATCGTCTCGCTGAGAATGATCTTGCATAATCCCGTATCCCTGTCCGCCCAATGCGGATAGTACGACTCCGATAAGAGCAAAATGCCGTCTCCATGCGGTTCGCCAAGCAGTTCTTCGACCAGCTCCGGCTTTGAAAAAAGCTTCACCTCAAGCGTGCCCGCAAACACGGATGTGCGTACAAATTCGTCCAGCCGCTGGGCATAGGTCAAATCGTCGTCAAGAAAATAAAGCTGCGTCTTGCTCACAAAATCCCTCCTGTCTAGGAAATCATCGAATCGAATACACGCCGCTGCCGATCAAAATCAGCCCGGCGGCGGCGAGCACGACCGCTAACCGGATACGGGCCTTATTCCCCATGCATCAACCTCCTGGACAAACAAAAAAGCACTCGCCGATCGGGGAGACAACATTGTCTCTCCAACCAGCGGTGCTTCCGCTTGTCACATGTAATTACCCAAATAATACCACATTCACCCGAAAAATCAACACTTTTCGATAAAATTTATTCCCACGGATATTTCATCGTGAAAAATCCGGCCAGCTTTTTGCTCTCTTCCCTGCGGATGCGGCGTATTTCCGCGCGATGCGGCGCCGATTCATGCAGCTTCGTCTCTTCTTCCGTCTCGGGCACGACAACGGGAACCGGAACCGGTTTCTTATTATCGTCGAGTGCAACGAATGTCAAAAAGGAAGTGGCGGCGATTTTGCGCTCCCCCGTTTTCAGATCTTCCGTCACGACCTTGACGAAAACTTCCATCGAGCTCGTACCCGTCCAGGTTACGAACGATTCCAGACATACCGAGTCCGACGGCTTAATCGGATACAGGAAATCCACGGAATCCGTAGACGCGGTAACGACGGAGCGCCGGCAATGCTTGTGGGCGGCGATCGAAGCGATATCGTCAATATAAGACATCAGCTTGCCGCCGAACAGCGTATTGTGATTGTTGACATCCGTCGGGAAAATTCGCGACGTTTTGAAGCATCTGGATTCTCTGGCATATCTTTGTTCCATGCTTGTTTCATCTCCTGCTTCTGGCTGATATGTAGATATCATACCACAATTCGTCGTGGAATAATTGGATTTATTCAATTCCAATGGCTCAGCCTTGAGGCCGGCTAACCGTGCTTTTTGAACCGTTTGAATATCGATTTGCCGGACTCCTGCGGATTCGGAAACCGGATGTCCGGGACGATCGAGCGAAGCAGCGGAGCCAGCGACTCCTGCAATTGCCGAAGCACACCAGGTTGATCCTGGATGCAATCGCCTTTCCAAACCGCCCGCATCACATCCGCATAGGGCACTTCCGGGATCGTACCGCACGGTTTTTCGGGCAGCGAATCCAGCCATTCTTGATGCATGCGCTCTGAAGACCATTGCCGGTTGGCGATAAACCGCACACGCTTTCCCCGCTTGCGGTACGTTTCCAGCAGCTGCATATGCGCTTTGGTCCGGCTTCGATTCAGCTTGCCGGGCGAGGCGTCCAGCACAACGACAATTTCGTCCGCGCTGTGGCACAGCTCCTGAACGGACGGTTCGCCCCACTCGGCCGACACATCCCAAATGACGATCGGTTTTTTGATCGCATGGAGCAGTTTGAACGTATCGGCCGGATTCCACGTCCCCCTCTTGCTTCCTTCAGGATCGCTCGGCACCCAGGTCGTGCAGCCGCTTGTCCAGGCTCCGTGTGAACCGCTCCGCTGTCCGTCAGCGAGCACTTCGGCGGCAAACACATAGCCCTTCGGCGCTTTGCGGTCGCCGTAAAGCAGCATGTACAAATCCGGCTCGATCGCCGGATGTTCCGCAAGGGCATGCGGGACACCGGCCGCGTTCAAGACCCGCGCGACGGAAACCGCCGCAAACGTCGAGCCTACGCCCGGGTACAAGCCTCCGACGACGATCAGTTTGTCCGCGACCGCTCGTGCGGATGTTTTAGAACTCCTTACGCTCGCACGGTTCGCAGCGCGGTCGATGTCGGAGCAAACCGCCTGCAGCCTGCGTTTAACCTCCATAGCCGACTGGCAGCGCCCATCGGGCCGCTCGTTCAGCAGCAGCTCGACCGTATCCGAAAGCAGCAGCGGCACATCGGACCGCATTTGACTGAGCGGCAGCTGCTTGAGATAAGCATATTGCCCCCCTGAGAGCAAATAGTACATCATCGCGCCAAGCGTAAACAAATCGGAGCGCGCATCCGTCTGCTTGCCGAGAAACTGCTCCGGAGCCGCAAAGCCGATCGTGCCGATCTGCATCGTGTCCGCCTGCTGACCCTGCGTAAAATGCCGGGCGATCCCAAAATCGATCAGCCGCACCTGCTCCTGTTCGCCCAGCATCACATTGGCCGGCTTCAGGTCGCGGTAAATGATCGGTCTCGGCTGAAACGTATGCAAATAATGAAACAAATCGCAAAGCTGCATCGCGATACCGACAACTGCGGTTACAGGCACATGGCGATGCCGCTCCTCGAACCAATGCTGCAAAGTCGGACCCGGCACGTAATCCATCACCAAATAAGCACCGCCATCGTCCGCGGAAAAGTAATCCACAAGCTGCGGGAGCTGCGGATGATGCAGCTGCGCGAGCATTTCGGCCTCCTCCACAAAGGACTCCATGTCGATGCAAGAAGCCAAGCATTCCTTAACCGCCCATTTTTTGCCCTTTAACTTCAAATCTTCCGCCAAATATACGTGTCCCATCCCGCCTTGGCCCAGCAAGGACACAATTCTGTATCTTCCCCCTATGCTTTCTCCAATCGATTTCGGTTTTTGACCTGCGATAATGAAACCGCCCCCTTATCAAGTAACAATCACCTTGATTATAAGAGGGCGGCATGCAAAAATCTACAATTTTTGTAAGTACAGCGTCAATTCTTCCCGGTTATGAAACAGCTGCTTCGCTTTAATGAGATGCAGAGCGGGTTCGAACATGTGCATAAGCTCGCGGATCGTTTGGAACGGCTTCTTGTGCATCAACTTGACGGTAATGATCGCCGTGCCTCCGCTTTGCAGCGCATAAAGCAAATCGGCTACAAGCCGTCCCATCTGGCGCGGGCTCCAGCTCATATCGCAGACGAGCAAATCGAACTCATCGTGGCGCAGCTTGACGTCTCCCGCATTTTTTTTATGAATGGTCAGCATCGGGTTGCCTTGCAAATTAGGGTGCATGCTGGCCGGATCGATCGCCGTCACGCGCAAGCCTCGTTCGAGCAGCAAAGAAGTCCACCCGCCCGGTGCGGCGCCGATATCCAGAGCGGCCCTGGCATAGCTGAAATCAATCCCGAAGCGCTGCTCCGCTTCAAGCAGTTTAAACTTGGCGCGGGAAATTTGATCCTCTTCCTTCAGAAAGCGAATCGCGCCGCCCGACCAATCGGACAAATTGTCCTCAGGCTTCGATATGCCGGCAAACAGCTTGCTTGCACCTACGTAGACGGACACGACCCTGTCCGCTTGTCTGACGACCGGCTCGCATTGCAAACCGCTTGCAAGCACATCGTCTAACGCCGCTTTAACGGCAAAAGGCGCGTAAGGAACGTCTGCCCGCTCCTCTTTTCGCACTTGGACGGCGACCTTCTGTCCGGCCTCTGTTAGCCCGGCGTCGGAAGCTTGTCCCAACCACCGGCGAAGATTGTCCAAATCGGCATCGGAACGGGTCAAATCCCATTCCTGATGGACAGGCTGCACATGGCGAATAAAGATCGGCTCCCGCTCCCCGATCGTCGCCAGCACTTCCTGCCAATCTCCTGCCGTTTCAAATAAAAATACCTCTGTCGGCACCAAAAGCGCGAACTTGGCGGCAGGAAACAACCGGCGAATCTCTTCCTGCGCGTATTGGGCAAACCCGTGATTTGACGTGCCTATAAATTTTGCTGATGTTGTCATAGCCGCATCCTTTATCTATCGGTTACTTTAATCCAGGGCCGCTGGCGGAACCATTCCAGTTCAAGCTTGACCCCGAAAGCCTGGTACAAATGGTCGGGCGTGAGCACATCTTCCTTGCGGCCGGCAGCGATCAGCTTGCCTTGCTCGATCAGGGCCACATGCGTGAACAGCGGAATAATTTCCTCAATATGATGCGTCACGTACACGACGGCGATGTCCTGTTTGCTCAGATCGTTAATATCTTCGAGCAACCGTTCCCTTTCGTACAAATCCAGCCCTGCCGCAGGTTCGTCCATAATGAGAATAGAAGGAGTCATCATCAAAGACCTTGCCAGCATCACTTTCTTGCGCTCACCCTGCGACAGCGTACCCAGCGGCTGGTCGGCCAAATGTGGAATTCGTACGCGTTCCAGCATTTGAAGCGCCCGCTCCTTCACCTCTTGTGGAATATCCTGGTAAAAGCGTAAAAAAGCATATTCGCCTGTAGCGACAACCTCCCAAACCGGGTCGGCCAAGTTCAGCTTTTCAAACAGCGATTGGCTGATGTAACCGATCCGTTTGCGCACTTCCCTGACATCGCATTGGCCATAAACGTTGCCAAGCACTTCCACTCTGCCGCTGCTCGGAAATTCGTAGCCGTTCATCATTTCCAGCAGCGTCGTTTTGCCGGAGCCGTTGCGGCCCAGCAGCACCCAATGCTCGCCTTTGTTCATATGAATGTTGACATCTTGCAAAATATGCCGTTCCTGCCGAATAAAATGAATGTTGGATAAATGAATCATTGCGTGTTTGTTCCTTTCTAACCGTACTCCGAATGTGGTCAGGCCAAATGCCGCGGCGTACTTGTCATGCTTCCAGAGCTATTCTGGCAAGCAGTTCTTCGGGAATTTTGGACGGATGAACCTGCGCGGATTCCGGTTTGGCCATGTACAAAATTTGATACATTCTGGCACCCGCCGACAAGCTCGACGTATGAATATAAATGTGCCGGGGAAATTTCCGGTGCTGAACGATCCAATGAGCAACATCCATCCCCGTTTGCTTGCTTCCCCAGCCCAAGTCATGATCCAACGACAAAATGCCGACTTCGCATTCCTCCAGCAGCATGATGCATTCTTCCGCGTTTTTAGCCAAAGTAAAGCCTTTCGGGCATGGACGCATGTCGTCCAAGTATACGTGAATCAACCGGATTTCCCCCTTTCCGCCGCTCCCGGCAATTTATAATCCGATCCCGGCCAACGCTTTCACATGAGCGATTTCATGACGATGCGTGCCTTCAGCCGAAACAGCGGTTTCAAGCACGACCGGAATGTGCCGGACATATCGGGAGGCGAGAAACTGCCTCATATGGACGTCGCCGATATAGCCCCTGCCGATATTGGCATGGCGGTCCCGCCGGGAACCGAACGGATGAACCGAATCGTTCAAATGCACAGCCCCCAGATGCTGAAAATAGTCCAATTGTTCGCCTTTGGTTTCTACCTCGCGCCAATTGTCTCCCCGCCAAAGCCCGCTGGCAAAAGCGTGGCAAGTATCAAGGCAAAATCCGATTTTCTCCGGCTGGTCGCACAGCCTGCGAACTTGAACCATTTCTTCCAATGTCAGCCCGAGCTGCGCTCCTTCTCCGGCTTGATTTTCCAGAAGGATCAGCGACTTGCCGTGAAATTGCCTAGTGGCGCTATTCAAACATTGTATAATATTTTTGTATCCTTGTAACGGGTCTTTGCCCGGATATTTGCCAAAATGAACCACAAACCCCACGGAGCCGCACGCATCCGTAATTTCCAGTCCGTTGACGAGCAGCCTCACCATCCCTTCGCGGTTCTCCGTCTCGGCGGCAGGATTGAGCGGATACGGGGCATGGCCTATCGATAATAAACCGTGCTCCCGGCTAAATAAAGCGCAAGCTTCCGTGTCCTTGGCATTCGGCGTCTTGGTCGACAGGCTGCGCGGATTCATCGGAAAATATTGAAAAGCGCCGGCTCCAAGCAAAACCGCCGTCTTGGCTGCGCCCAAATAGCCCCCTCTTGTGCTGACGTGCGAACCGACGTGCAACGTTGAACCGCTCCTTCACTTTTGGCAGTTTGGACAATAAAAACATTTGCGTGAGGACAACTGTATGCGGACTAGCGGATAACCGCAGCGGACGCACGGCTCCCCTTCCCGGTCGTATACCCTGCACATGCTGTCAAACTGCCCCGTCAAGCGGTCCCCCGCATACAGCGGAACATCCATATAGCCGCCGAAGCGGATCGCCTCCGAGAGCACGGACAGCATCGACTCAAACAAGCGCGCCAGCTCGTCAGCTGTCAAAGAAGCCGCTTTGCGGGCAGGCAATAAGCCGGCGAAAAAGCAAATTTCGTCGGAATAACAGTTTCCGATACCGGAAAGCACCGATTGATCGGTCAAAGCGACCTTCAAGCTTATGTTTTTTGCGCGTAAAATGCGTTGAAAACGCTCGAGCGTAAACCCCGGGTCCAGCGGTTCAGGCCCCAGCTTGGCGAGCAGCGCCGCTGCTTCTTCGGCACGGCCGTGAAGATGCAGGTATCCGAGGCGCAGCCCAATAAAATATAAGTTCCGGCTGCCGAACGCAATCTCAATCTGGGCGGTCCGGTCGGGCTTCTCCTCTTTCGCGCCGAAAAACATGGAGCCGCCCAGCATCAGATGAAGCAGCAGCACATGGCCGGAATCGAGATGAAAGAGCAGATGCTTGGCCCTGCGCTCGACCCGCCCGATGCGATTCCCGGTCACAACCGACGCGAACAGCTCGGGCTCCACATTGAGCGACTTCGGGCGCTCAACCGTCACACCGGTCATTTCCTTCCCTTGAATGAGCGGCATTAACAGCCGGCGGTACGTTTCCATTTCCGGCAGCTCAGGCATTCTTCCACTTCCTCGCTGTTTTTTACCTTGTATGTCCAAAACAGCGGCAAAGTAAACAGACGTGCCGGCGCGAAGCGGAAGCGGAAGCATCCGCCGGCTAGATCAACCCTTCGCTGGCATAAACCGGCTTTAACCGGCGTGTTTTGCGCGGCTTTCCGCGCGCCGGAGCAGGTTTGCCCGGCGCATCCGGCGCCGCGTGAAGCTGCGCCTTTTGCTGCTTTTCCCGAAGCCGCTTCAGTCTGCGCTCAAGCGCTTCCTCCAACTCCGCGCTTCCCTTGTCGCTGCGTTGCAGCGAACGGCGCCGCCACAGCTTGGCCCATGCCTCTTCCGCGTAGAAGAGCGCCTGGCCGTAATCTTTTGCCTTATGCTCATAAAACATCGCTAGCTCCAGATAAGGCTCCATCCGCAAGGATAGACCGGAGCTTTTCGATGCGATCCAGCGTTTCCAGAGCGCAACCGATCGCTCGTAGGCGCCTTTTTTCTTGTAAAAGGCCGCCAGCAGCAGCATCGCTGACGACCGGTCCGTTTGCCGCTCTGCGGAGGCAGCACGTTCTTCTGCGGGAGCGGCATCTTCCGCCAATCGGGCGAATAGCTCGTCCAGCGCCAGTTCGGCCAGATCGGGCCGGCCCATCTTCTCCAGCCACAGGCCCGTCCTGTAAAGCTCTTCCAGTTCCATGTCATGGGGAAAAGTTCCGCAAGCCGCATGTTCATCGCCTTCGAGATGCCAAGCCGTCCCCCCGAGCAGTTTGCCGAAATGAATCGCAAGCGCCGCCAACGTGACGATGTCGTGCTCATTATGGATAAATACGCCTTGCAGCACGGCCGGATCTTTTTCGGCCAAATATTGAAAATAATAGACAGGCGCCATCGATCCGGGAACATCGTCGACCCGTTCGAAGCCAAGCCGGCTCTCCTCGACTTTGCTGAGCCGGCAGGAGGGCAGCGTATTCCGCCACAGGCTGCGCGAAGGATACAGCAAATCAAGCTGCAGCATGGCGGAATCGTCGTATTTCAGCCTGTTCAGTACGAAGCGGTTGGTCAAAATCGGCCAATCGAACGTGCGGCCGTTGTAAGAAACGATGTGCGTAAAGCGGCCGAACAGCTCCTGCAGGTAGACGAGCATCGCATGCTCTTCCGCAGGGTTTCGAATCAGGAGCTGCTCGACGACGAACAGCTCCTGTTCATAGTAGCCGATGCCGACGAGAAACGGCACGTTCCCCGCGCCGACGCCGAGCCCGGTCGTCTCCGTATCGAAGAAGAGCAGCTCTTCGATACGGAGTTCGGCGCAGGCGGCGCCGTGAAAACAGGATAGCTCCCGCACGCAACCGGCCAGCTCTCGCAGCCGGTACTTGCCGTGGGCGCTGTCCGCGCCGTAAACGCGGCGCCGCATCACAAACGAGCCGGCCGGGCTCGTTTCGACATGGGCGCCGAGCGCCGCCCATTCGTCGCCCGCCTCCGGCGCGGGCGGCGGTGCCGCAGCGGCCGCCTCGGATTTCCGCAGGCGGCCCAGCTTTTCCCGGAGCCCGCTCATCGGGCTCCGCCTTCCGGCAGCGCCGACGCGCGCCCTGCCGCCTTCAACCTCTCGAACGTTAACCGGTACGAGCTCATATCAAGTTCCTCCTTTTAAAAGGGAAACAAAATAAACCGCTGTCCCCCACATTATGATGGCAGAAGCTTTATTTAGCAGCAGAATAAACTTTCCGGATTTATCCAATCTCCCCGCCTGCCTGCCCACCATGGCAAGGGTAAAGAACCAAATCCATGACACCGCTATGCAGGAAAGGGTGAATACTATTTTTTCCATTCCCGTGAAGGATATCGAGCTTGTTCCAATTACACCTACGGTATCCAGGACTGCATGCGGATTTAATAACGAAACCGATGCGGCAAAGGTTATTTGTTTTTTGGGAGACCATGCATGCTCTTGAGCAAGGCTGTCGTTCGGTTTATTTTTCCAAGTGACGAACCCCATATAAGCTAAAAATACGATTCCCGCCAAAAACAAGATCAGTTTGACAGCCGGCACGGCGATGATAATGACGGATATGCCCAAGACAGCCAATGAAATGAGGGCGGTATCGCAAAGCGATGCCGTAATAATGACCGGCAAAGCCCGAATGAATCTCGGTTGAGTCGCACCCTGATTAAAAACGAATACATTTTGAACGCCTAAAGGCAGGATGAGACCGAATGACAGCAAAATGCCTTGAATAGCTGCAGTAAGCACGATGATTTCTCCTATCTCTAATCAGATGCCCCCCAGCAATTCGATGCTTTTTTGTTTCGCGTTTGAGCCTTCTATTTCCGTACCTATACAGGACGGGCATCCGTCTTCGCAGGGGCATCTGCGAATTAAATTTGTTGCTGCGGCTTTGATTTCGTCGAAGCGCCTGTACACATCTTCGGCAAGTCCGATGCCGCCCGGATAGTGGTCATAGATGAAGATCGTGGGCAGTTGCGTATGCTCCGCCCTAATTTGTGAAGCTACGTGAATGTCGCTGCGGTCACACATGACATGGATTGGAACTATATGCCTCAACACATTGGAAATTCCTAACAGCAATTGTTCCAGTGTTTTCACTCCCAAAGCCGGGTCCGCTTTACTTAACTCTATCCAGGTTGCGCTGGTGTGCAGCTCTTCTTCGGGCAGGTTGATCGGGCCGTATCCGATATTTTCAAAACTCGTCAAGCGGATTTTCTTAAATAAAGTCGGCATGGCATTGACTCGAACGTCTCCGTAATGAAGCGATGTCGTTCGCCTGTTTTCCGTCCTGTCAATTTCCAATACCATAAGCTTAACCGCCAGGTTTGCGTCAGTATAATACTCCACGTCGACTTCCCGTACGTAAGCCTTCTTATGCTCCCAGTCCAGCTTCTCAACTTGAAACTGCACCCCTTCGTGCAGATAAATAGCTTCGTCATGCAAAAGGGTCATCGCGCTGAACCTGTCCATTTCTCCAATAATTTTCACATTGGCCGTATCCGACTGGTCGATAATGACTACATTTTCCTGCGCGGCCGAACGCAGACTCACTTCGCTTGCCGGAAAAGACTGATTCGCCCAGAAAAAAGTGTCCCCTGACTGGTGCAGCACCCTTTCCTCAACCAGGTACTCCAATATATCCTCGATCTCCAAAGGGCCGAATTCCTCCCCCTTTTTCAAGGGAAGCTCATAGGCGGCGCAGCGCAAATGATCGACAAGAATGATCAAATTTTCCGGGTTTATTCTTGCCGATTCCGGGGAACGGTCAAAGAAATATTCGGGATTTCGGACAATGTACTGGTCTATGGGCGTGTTGCCGGCTACCATAATGATCAGCGCTTCCCCATGCCGCCTGCCGGCCCGGCCTGCCTGCTGCCATGTGCTGGCTACGCTTCCGGGATACCCCGTCATCACGCAAACCTGCAGCTGTCCGATATCTACGCCCAACTCCAAAGCATTCGTGCTTACTACGCCTAAAATTTCCCCGTTCCTTAATCCCCTTTCAATTTCCCGGCGCTGACTCGGCAAGTAGCCGCCACGATAGCCCCTGATGGATTTGGGGCCGATTTTATTTTTAACCAGTTCCTGTATATGACTTAAAATGATTTCAACCCGCACCCGGCTCCGTGCAAAAATGATCGTCTGAATTTTATTGGATAAAAATTCCATGGCCAATTGGTTTACTTCCGCGGTGGAACTTTTCCGGATGTTCAAGGCCTTATTCACAAGCGGCGGGTTATAGAAAGCGAAATGCTTCCTTCCCCTTGGCGCGCCGTTATCGTCTATGAGCCGCATAGGCTTCCCTGTAAGCTGTTCGGCTAATTGTTTCGGGTTCGCTATAGTGGCGGAAGTACAGATGAACCGGGGATTGCTGCCGTAAAACCGGCAAATTCGCAGCAGTCTGCGTATAACATTCGCTACATGGCTGCCGAACACGCCCCTGTACGTGTGCAGCTCGTCAATGATTATGTATTTCAGATTGCTGAATAAGCTTACCCATTTCGTATGATGGGGAAGTATCGCGGCGTGCAGCATGTCGGGGTTCGTGATGACGATATGCCCGACGCTTCGCACAAGCTGTCTGATCGCCGGGGAGGTGTCGCCGTCATAGGTAAAACTTTTAATGTCGATCCCCATCTCGGCAATGATTTCGTTTAATTCGCTTTTTTGGTCTTGCGCCAGCGCCTTCGTCGGAAACAAGTAAAGCGCCCGGCTGCCGTCGTCTTCGGCAATCGCTTGCAGTACAGGAAGGTTATAGCAAAGCGTTTTGCCTGAAGCTGTCGGGGTGACGGCGACAATATTGTCGCCTTTGCGTACGGTCTCATAAGCCGTGTGTTGGTGGGTGTATAACTGTTCAATCCCTCTTTTGGCCAATGCGGCTCTGATTCTGGGGTCTACGCTTTCAGGCATTACACGGGTCTTTGCTTCCTGCGGCTCGATTTCCTGCCAATTCACTATATTTTCATTACTTTTCAACTCTTGTATGAAATCCGAAAGGATTTTTTTTCGCAACATCTTTATCACCACTCCGCATAGAACGACTGTTCCCCTATTATAAACGTTCCGTACAAAATAAAAAAGCCCCTAGAAAAAGGGCTTCGGCATATGCGTTCGCACATCAATAAATAATTTCGTTCTATAGCAAATCGGACGAATCGTCGTAATCGTACCGGACCCCGTCGCGGACGATGGACGGTCTGCGCTCATCCGGCGCCAAAGCCTGTTTGGCGTTCTCCTGCAGCTTGACCAGAACCTCGCGGTATTCGTTTGCGCGGCTGTCGCCTTCCTCATGCTTGATCGCAGCGCGCAGCGCTCTTTCTATAATCAGAATATCATGACTTGTAAAATCCATAGCAGGCCGCCTCCTTTAATTTGCGCCAGAGTAAAAGCGATACTTGATCGCCGGAATTCGCGCTGCCCCGCGCCGGACTCCCGCCGATTCAATAGGGACGCACATTCCAGCATTGCCTTTTCCCTGTCAAATCATACTATTTTTTGCCGGTTTCCCGCTGCAATAGCGATTATTCGCAATATTGTCACTATTCGGCTACAATAAAAGAATCAAAAAATAGGGAGGAAACTGACATGTCTACGTCTTTGCCGCAAGAAATCGAGGCTCATCGGCAGCCCGATCACGAAATCAATCCGCAATTTCTGACCCGGTGGTCACCGCGGTCTTTTGAGGAACGGGAAGTGCCCGAGGAAGTTTTGCTGAGCCTTTTTGAAGCGGCGCGCTGGGCTCCGTCCGGCGGCAACTTGCAGCCATGGCGCTTTATTGTCGCGAGCGCTCCGGAGGAACGCGCCAAATTCCATGCTTTTATCGTTCCTGCCAACCGGGAATGGTGCGAAAAAGCGCCCGTTCTGGCCGTCGTCATCTCGCATACGAAAACGGCAAGCGGCAACACGAACACGTCCCACGCTTTTGACGCCGGCGCCGCCTGGGGCTATCTCGCTTTGGAGGCCGCGAATCAAGGGCTTGTCACGCATGCCATGGGCGGGTTCGATAAACAGCAAGCTCGCGCTGCCCTGCAGGTGCCTGACGATTACGAGCTGCACGCCGTCATTGCTATCGGTTATCGCGGCCCCACGGAAGCTTTGGCCGACAAATTCCGCGAACGGGAAGTGCCTTCCGGACGCCGCCAACTGGCTGAGCTGCTCTATAACGGCGAATTCGGAACCGCCCGCTAGACCGATGCTGACATACATATGACGCGCTATTGACGCGCTGTGCCAAGAAGCCCCTTTATGCTTACCCGGTGAGCTTGAAGGGGCTTTTGGCTTTAAATGTGCAAACAGCCCTGCCCTCTAGGGGCAAGGCTTGATATTTCACACATATGGCGGGTCCCATGCCTTCTTGTTCCAGCCGAGCGTATGGCTCACGACGTTCATGTCGCGGTCCAGCTTCACGTCCACCCCAAAGGGCAGCTTCCGGTTGTGCCAAAAGCGCACATCACGCCACTGCACCTCGTAGCCGTCCTGCTGCTCTTTCCAGCATACGTGGACGCGCTGCGCGAAGTGCAAAAACGCCCGGACCCCGTCGGTCCCCATCGTCGCCTGCACAATCGGGTGCCGGTCGTCCTGTTTACCGTCCGATTTGCTGTACACTTCTTCGATCTGAACCTCACCGTACACAATGTTGCCAAGGTAAAAGCAATCGTCCCGCTCAAGCACGAATTGCCAGCGGAACCAGTGCAGCCCCGGAATGACATGGCAGACGCCGTCGCTGTTCAGGGCGCTTTTCACCCGTTCCATCAAAACTTTGTGATGCCAATACCGAATGGCGATATATGCAAACGTTGTGCCGTATATCCACGCGAACACAGTCCCCGCGCTCATCCCGTCGAACAAACCGACGAGCCACAGCACCGCGCCGGCCGCATGAATGCCGAACAGAAAAGGTTCGTAAAGGCAAAGGGTGTCAAGGTGGAACCATTTTTTCGAGAACGGCCGCAAACATTGAACGCCGTACACATTGAACAAATCGAGCGCCACATGCAGCAGGACAGCGGCAAACGTCCACAAAAAGAGGCTGGCGACATGATCCCATACGCCGAATATTGCGGCAATCGGCAACCCGAGCGCAAGCGGCCACAGCACCAATGCCGGCAGCGAATGCGTAACCCCCCTGTGAATGCGGACGTAGCTGGAATATCCTTTCAGGCGGGCCACCGTGTCAAAATCGGGGGCATGCGAGCCAATCAGCGTACCCGCCATAATCGCATGAGCGAGCGCCGGTTCATGAGCGACCGCAGGCTCCAGGCAAGCAAGTCCTGCAAGTGTGAGACCAAACAACAAGTGACTTCCCGTATCCATGTAACTCCCACCTGCCCTTTTGTGTTAGCTTGCTCCGGCCGTCATTGAGGGCGAAGCCGCCGCCGTTTGTGTCCCGCTGACGGATTCCTCTTCAAGCCCGTGCCGTTTTGTCAGCCATCGTTCGTCGGCGTTGAACCAGTAAAACCATTCCGAAGGCTGCTTCCGGATGACCTGCTCCATCCAGTCGTTCAACTTCTGATTTGCCTCGGTACGTTGAGACTTGCCGAATTGCTCATGCAGATGGATCGGCTCTTCAAATACGAGCCGGTGCTTGAAAGCACCCTCGCGGTAACCGTAAAACGGCACGAGCGGCACTTTGTTCTCGATCGCCAGCATCGCCGCCCCTTCCGGCGTACGCGTCTCCCTGCCGAAAAACTTGGAAACGGGGAAATTCGGCCGCCAAAAGTCGCCGAGAATAAAGACGACTCCTCCGGCGGCGAGATGTTTTTTCAACGCGCGGTACAGTTCCAACGGCGGCGTGCTATCGTAATCCAGTCCTTCGCAGCCGAGCGATTGAAACCTCAAATACAGCGGAAGCAGCTCCGGACTTCCCGCAGAAGCGATCGTCAGACACCGGTAACGGCGGCTCAAATACCAGTAATAGTAAAAAAAGTTGCCCAAGTGCGGCGTGTATACAAGCAAGCCCGTATCCTTTTTCAAATGTTCCTCGCCCTGCACGGTAAAGCGCTCTGCCCCGGTTTTCTCCAACCTGTACGAGTCCAGCAAAATCTCATACAAAGTAAGTGCAAGGTTGTAAAAATACGTTTTGCTCATGCGGCGGACAGAAGCGCTGTCGGCCAGCGGCCCCAGCATGTCGTCCATATTCCGTTCGATTCGCTGGCGCACGCCTTCCTTGGAAGCGAGTCCATACATCGCCCTTCCGATTAGCCAAAGCATCGCCGCAGTCAGTTTTTCGGGAATGATTCCCAAAACCAGCGCCGCCCGGCGAAGCGCCCGATCGTTCTCCGTCAGCTTGCCTATCCACTCATACACCGCAGCGGTCCCTCCAATGCCGTAAAATTTACGGGTTCAAAAAGTGGCGCTTATATCTTCTCGTCACGCGGTCCTTTTGCAAAATAATAAAGAAATCGACGGTTTGAAACAGTTCGTCGAAAGCCGGCTCCCCGCCGATCTCGGCACCGAGCCATTGATAGCCCTTCATCAGCGGCGGCAGCTTGCGGAACACTTCCTTCTCGTCGCAGCCCGATTCCAGCACCGTTAAACCGGATATTTTGTGCGTTGGCAGCGGCTCAATGCCGAAGCGGTCGGTGATGATTTGCTTTTGCCGCAGCATCGTGTAGATCAGGTTCAAATCTTCAAGGCTGTTCATGCGAACGCTTGCGCAGCCGATCAAGTACGAGTAATTGCGCTCTGTGATATAGGCGGCAATGCCTTCCCAGAGCATTTGAATCGCTTTGCCTCCGCGGTATTCGGGCGCGATACAGCTTCGCCCAAGCTCAAGCGTCTGGGTCTTGAAGGCTTCGAACCGCTGCAAATCGAACTCCGTTTCCGAGTAAAAACCGTCGTGGCGTACGGCGCGGTCCCCCGGAAGCATGCGATACGTGCCGACGACTCTCTCCGAATCCAAATCTTTTACAATTAAATGGTCGCAAAAAGTGTCATACGCATCTTGTTCCAGGCCGTTCTCGTTCATCAAACGCAGGTTTTTCTCTTCTTCTACAAATACCTGGTACCTTAAACGCAAGGCCTGTTCCACGTCCTCTGCGCATGTGGCTAAGCTTACGGAGAGTCTGGCTTGCTGCGGCGCCGTATTCAGCAGCGGTTGATTCATGACGGGCACGCCCTTTCCAAGGGAGAATGATTGCTACTTCAAAAGTATCAAAGGACTATTAAGCCATCATTTTCGCGCTGTTAAGGTTTTGTAATGTTTAGGGGCGTGCACAAAAAAACAGAACCCCGGGGGAGTCCTGCCTTATTACAGCAAAATATTCGCGCCTCCAGCGCTTCAACCAAATCGTGCAGGAATAATCGGCCAAGATGGGCCCGATTCCCACATTGCAGCGAAATACCTGCAGTTTTCAGGCTGACCGGAGGAACCCCATACGCCAGAGCCGAACGCACAATCTGCCTGGTAGCGCGAAGAAAACCTGCAAAAGTGCAGTTTTTGCTCGATTGATGCGCTTGCTGCGAAAAATTCCTGCAATTGTGCAGGCTTTTCGTCGCGAAAATAGGCTCAGATTCAAATTCATCGAAAATTCCTGCACTTTCGCAGGTTTTCTGCGAATGGTCAGCTTGCCCTTGGCTCCCCGCGGTGCGGTGCGGCATGACGGCGGTCGACTATAGCAAATTTTTGTACATATCTCAGAAGAATATCCGCACAGCAATTGCTCGCGCCGGAGCGCATCACTTTAGCGATACAAATCATCGTTCCCGCCAACATCAAATCTCACCGACACCCCCTCGCCCTCTCGAAAAGCTCGTCCCACCGTTTACTTTTGAAGCCACCAATAAACGGGAATGAACAAAAGCGAAGTCAAAATTCCGCACAGCGCCATCGATAGGCCGCTGAAACTCCCTTGGATCTCCGAATCTTTCAGCACTTTCGCCGTTCCGATGCCGTGAGACGCAGTGCCGATCGCGATTCCGACGGAAATATCGTCGCGGATGCGCAGCCAGTGCAGCAGACGCGTTCCAAACATGCTGCCAAACAGGCCTGTCAGCGTCGTCAGCACCGCGGTCAGCTCCGGAATCGCGCCCAAATGCCTGGCGATTTCGATTGCGATCGGCGAGCTGACGGATTTGGGCATCATGCTCAGCACGATGGCGCGGCTGCCGCCCAGCATGCCAACGAATGGCCGCGCTGCAAGCAATGCCCGCGACCGCCCCGGCGAGTACGCTCACCGTAATTCGCGCGAGGTTTTGCCTGATCAGCTTCGCATGTTTATACAGCGGAACTCCCAGTGCCACGGTAGCCGGTCCGAGCAGCAGCGTCAAAAAGTCCGCGCCCCGTTTGTAATCCTCATATGGGATGCGGCATGCGGCCAGCAGCGCAATAATACAAGCGGAACACACGAAAAGCGGATGCATAAACCGCCATTTCCGATGCAGCAGAACGCCAACCGTATAGGCGACGACGCTTACCGTCAGACCGAAAAGCGGGTTTTGGAGCAGGCTTGTTTCCATTACAAGTCCTCCTCTTTCTGCCTGAACCTGGAGGAGACCCAGCCTGTTGCATACAGAACGGCCAGCGTTCCCAGCACGATTCCTCCCGCAATCGGGAGCACATTCGTACCGATCAACGGCAAAAACACGACAACCCCGACAACGAACGGCGTAAAAAAGAGCATCATATGCCTGGTGAGCAGCGCCGCGGCTTCCTCCACCCACTCCAGCTTGATCAGCCCGGCAAAAAGAGCCGCAGTAAAAAGAACGAGCCCGATCACATTGCCGGGAAGCGGAATGTGCAGACTCATTTGCAAAGCATAACCGATAAAATTAAACGCAAGCAGTATTCCAAATCCGATCATGCGGTCTCCAATCCGCTTCGACTTTTTCCCTATCGAGAGTCCTTGCGAGCATTGTTTATTTCAATCACCATAACATAAATCAGTGTGGACATAAAGATAGAAATGAGCCATTCTGCCGGGGAAAGATCCATAATGCCACCTCTTACAGCTTTTTTCCATAGTTTATGTAAAGTATAAGGAAAAATTGCACAACTGCCCGTATATTCTGAACAAAGCCGTGGAATCGTAAAAGAGGATTGGCAAACTTAAGCATAAGGAGTGGAAGATGATGGCTAAACCTGATAACCGCGAGGACAACGAAATTCATTTGCAAAATGCTATCGATCATACGGTTGCCAACCTGCATGAAGCCGAGGACTATCTGGAAGCGCATGCGGATGAAATTTCCGCGGAAGAGAAGCAGGACATCGAGTCCAAAAACGAGCGCCGAAAAGAGAGCATCCAAGGCTTTATCGCGGAAAAACGCGACGAATCGGGCCAATAGCGCAGCACGGCAAAAAGAGCCTCTTCCATGTGTCTCATGGAAGGGGCTCTTTCAAATTCTACGCTTTTTTCGGAATATCAAAGCTCCAAAAGTCTTTTGCAATATGGCTGTTCGGATGAATTTGCCGCGCTTCCTGAAGAAGCAGCCCCGTCTCCTCGCCCTGGTAGCGCGAGCTGATATGCGTCATGATCAGCGCCTTGGCGCCAGCTTCTTCCGCCGTACGGGCTGCGTCCACCGACGTCGCGTGGTCAAACGCATAGGCAAGCTCCTGCTTGTCCATCGCAAATGTCGCTTCATGGACGAGCACGTCGGCTCCCTGCGCCAAATGCAGCGCTCCGCTGCAATAACGCGTATCGCCCAGAATAACGACGATCCGGCCCGGAATAGGCGCTCCCACGAAATCACCGCCATGCAGGACGCGCCCGTCCTCGAGCTGCACGGTTTGGCCTTTCTTGAGCTGGCCGTACAGGGGACCGGCGGGCACGCCAAGCTCCGACAGTTTGTCAAGCATCAGCTTGCCGGGCTGATCCTTTTCAATGACGCGGAAACCGAAGCTTTCCACTCTATGTTCAAGCCGCGCGGTCTCGACAATGAACGAGTCGTCCTCGAAAAGCACGCCCTCTTCCCCGATTTCCACGATCTGCAAAGCATAGCCGAGATGGGCCTCGCTCACGGAAAGCGCGGTTTCGATAAAGTTTTTGAGGCCGTGTGGCCCGTACACCGTCAAGGGCGTATCTCCGCCCAAATATGACCGGCTGGTCAGCATACCGGGAATGCCGTAAATATGGTCGCCGTGAAGGTGCGTAATAAACAGCTTTTCGGTACGCCCCAACTTGACCGGCGAATGCAAAATTTGATGCTGGCTCCCTTCGCCGCAGTCGAACAGCCAGTAAAATCCCCGCTCGTCAAGCAGGTTGAGCGCGATCGAAGTGACATTGCGCTGCTTGGACGGCATCCCTGCCCCAGTGCCTAAAAAATATAACTCCACGAATTAAGCTCCATTCTGCGAAAAAATTAATTTGGATTGGCAAACTTCTTTCCAGAAAATCCTAATGCAATAACGGCCGGAAGTCAAACGCCTGCCAGGAAGCCGCCGCTTTGGAGCCGCGAAAAAAGCGAGACAGCCGCCGAACCGGATTCAGGTTCGAACAAACCGCCTCGCTTAAAATGAGCGAACGTGAGATCAGCTCTTGTCTACGTTAAAGTAGCGCGCCTCCGGATGTGCGAACACGACAGCCGAGACGGAAGCCTCTGGCTCCATCATGAACGATTCGGTCAGCTCGACGCCGATATCTTCCGGACGCAGCAGAGCGAACAGCTTCGCCTGGTCTTCGAGATTCGGACACGCCGGATAGCCGAAGGAGAACCGCTGGCCGATGTACTTCGCGCCAAAACGCTCCTGCATCGTCATTTGCGGCGCGTCGGGAATACCCCACACATCGCGCATGATATGGTGAATCCGCTCGGCAAAACCTTCCGCGACCTCCAAAGCGGTCGCCTGCAGCGCGTGCGATTTCAGGTAGTCCCCTTTGTCCCGCCACTCTTTGGCCAGGTCGTTAATGCCGTGGCCCGCGGTGACGAGGAGGAAGCCGATGTAATCCATCTGTCCGCTCTCCACCGGCTTGAGGTAGTCGGCCAGACAGAGGAACGGCTCGGTATCCTGCCGCGGGAACGTGAACGTTTCGAGCACTTTGCTGTGATCCTGCGGGTCGTATACAATCACATCGTCGCCGCTCGACTGCGCCGGAAAGAACCGGTACATGCCGTGCGTCTTGATGATTCCATCTTTTTGCGCCGCATATAAGATAGAATCGACCGTATCTTTCAACTGCATCGCTTTGGTGTCTTTATTGCCGAGCAGCTGCTCCACCTTGCCTTTAAGCCCGAGGTGATGACCGAGCAGCATCTGCATGTTCACATAAGGCATGACATGGCCGATCGGGTAATCCCGCAGCACATGGCGATCCAGATCAGGCGGCACATGCACCGGAACGTCCCTGGAGACGCCGGACGATTTGACGCGGGTAAGCTTCGGCAGCTGCTCTTCCTTTTTGCCGGACTCCTTGACGTCGGACTCCTTGCTTTCTCTCAGCTCCTGGACGAGACGCTTGCGCTGCTCCGGGTCGCTCAAGCGGTTGGCAATATCGAGCCCATCCATCGCATCCTTCGCATACAACACCAAACCCTCGTATTCCGGGGCAATTCTCGTTTTCGTGAACTTTCGGGTCAGCGCCGCACCCCCGACAAGAATCGGCACATCGACGCCGGCGTTGCGCAAATCCTGCGCGGTAACGACCATCTGCTGCGCCGATTTGACGAGCAGGCCCGACAAGCCGATTGCATCCGGCTTCTCTTTGCGGTACGCCTCAATCAGCTGCTCAGGCGGCACTTTAATGCCCAGATTAACGATCTGGTAGCCGTTGTTCGAGAGAATGATCTCGACCAGATTTTTCCCGATATCATGCACGTCGCCTTTTACCGTAGCCAGAATGATTTTCCCTTTGACGGCGGATTCCGACTTCTCCATGAAAGGCTCCAAAAACGAAACCGACGCTTTCATCACTTCAGCGCTTTGCAGCACCTCGGCAACGATCAGCTCATTGTTGTTGAACAGCCGGCCGACCTGCTCCATGCCTTTCATCAGAGGCCCGTTGATGACTTCAAGCGGCGTGTACGTTTTAAGCGCTTCTTCCAGATCGGGAACGAGCCCTTCCTTCGTGCCTTCGACGACATAAGAGCCAAGACGCTCTTCCAAAGAGAGGTTCGAAATTTTTTCTTTTTTCTCGACTTTCTTCTCGCGGAAATGCGCGACGAACTGTGCAAGCGTCTCATCGTTCGTATTGTAGATCAGTTCTTCTGCGAGCTGGCGCTCGACTTCCGGAATGGACGCGTAGCGTTCCAGCTTCTCCGTATTGACAATCGCGTAATCCAAACCGGCTTTGGTGCAGTGGTACAAATAAACCGAGTTCAGCACCTCGCGCCCCGCATCCGGCAAGCCGAACGAAATGTTGCTGAGGCCGAGAATCGTTTTGCAGGACGGGTATTTTTCCTTGATCATCCGGATACCTTCGATCGTCTCGACGGCTGAACCGATGTATTGCGGATCGCCGGAGCCGATCGGGAACATGTTCGGGTCAAAAATAATGTCTTCCGGATTCATTTCATACTTCCCGGTCAAAAGCTCATAAGACCGCGTAGCCACTTCCATCTTCGCTTCGCGCGAAACCGCCTGTCCGCGCTCGTCGATCAAAATGCAGACAACCGCGGCTCCGTATCTATGGATCAGTGGCAAAATATTTTGGAACTTCGTCTCGCCGTCCTCCAGGTTAATGGAGTTGATAATCGCTTTGCCTTGCGAGTATTTTAAGCCGAGCTCGATAATATGATCGTACGTAGAGTCCAGCATGAGCGGGACTTTTACTTTTTTTACCACTTGCTGCATAAATTGCTCGACGGCGTAAGCTTCGTCGATATCCGTATCCTGCAAGTTGATATCGATGACGTGCGCGCCGTTTTTCACCTGGTTGCGGGCGATTTCCGATCCTTCTTCAAACTTGCCTTCCTTAATAAGTCGTTTGAATTTGCGGGAACCGGAAATGTTCGTGCGTTCGCCGACCATAATCGGACGGTTTTCCGGCTCGATATAGACCGTTTCAATGCCGGATACCGCAGGCGGATGTGTGCCGTAGCTCGTTCTGGGCGCATACTTGCCCAAAGTTTCCGCCAGCGCGCGAATATGATCTGGCGTCGTTCCGCAGCAGCCGCCGGCGATATTGAGCCAGCCTTGTTCGGCAAAGCCGGCCATCTTTTTCGCGAGTGACTCGGGGGATTCGTGATAATGCCCGTTCTCGTCCGGCAGCCCCGCATTCGGATAACAGCTGATCGCCGTTTCCGCAATTTCGGACAGCGTTCGAATATGGTCGCGCATGAACTCCGGCCCGGTCGCACAGTTCAGCCCGATCGAAACCGGCTTCAGATGTTCCAAAGATATATAGAAGGACTCGATGTTTTGTCCGGCCAACGTAGTTCCCATCGGTTCGATCGTTCCTGAAATCATGATCGGCAGCTTGACGCCTAGCGTTTCAAAAGCTCTGCGGATGCCGATGCTTCCGGCTTTCACGTTCAGCGTATCTTGCGATGTTTCGAGGAGCAGCGCATCGACGCCGGCTTCCACCAGCGCAAGCGCCTGCTGGTAGTAACTCTCCTCCAGTGCTTCGAACGTTACGCCGCCGGTGACGGACAATGTTTTGGTCGTCGGTCCCATCGCTCCGATAACGTATCTCGGCCACTCCGGAGTCGAGTATTTATTCGCAGCCTCAATCGCCAGCTTAGCCGCGGCCAAATTGATTTCCCGGTGACGGTCCTGCAAATCGTACTCGGCCAAAACGACGCTGGTCGAACCGAACGTATTCGTTTCTATCATATCGGCGCCCGCCGCAAAGTAAGCTTCATGAATTTTCCGCAAAACGTCGGGGCGCGTGATGGCAAGAATTTCATTACAGCCGTCCAGTTCTTCGCCTCCGAAGTCATCGGGTGTCAAATTCTCCTGTTGAAGCATGGTGCCCATTGCGCCGTCAAGGATCATTATTTTTTTCTTAAGCTGCTCTTGAATCGGTGGTTTGATCATGGCATGACTCCCTCTCAACTTGACCTAAAGCTGAAACAACCCAACTTTATCGATAAATTCGTTAACATTTAGTGTAACAGAATAGCGCTGTTATGAAAAGATTTCTATTTATCAATAATTCCTATGGGGTATGTAGGATTTTTTTATGCAAATTCATCGACATGAGTCAACATTTCATCTATAATACAAGTATATTTTATTGGAAAGAGGGATGTACGTTGGCACAAATTCGAATTCGCAACACTAATGAACGCATCGAAGGTGAAGAACAGGTAAAAGCCTTCTTGGATAGCCACAACGTCGTGTACGAACACTGGGATACTTCCAAGCTTCCTGAAGCGCTTCGCGAAAAATTCGCCCTGAGCGACGAAGAAAAAGCGCAAATTTTGAGCATTTATGACGAAGAAATTCGCGATCTTGCCGCAAGACGCGGTTACGAAATTTGGGATGTCATTTCCTTGTCCGACGCTACGCCAAACATCGAGGAACTGCTCAAAAAATTCGAACAGGTTCACACGCACACTGAAGATGAAATCCGTGCAATCGTAACAGGACGAGGCATCTTCATTATTAAATCGGAAGACGAAGTCGGCTACTTTGACGTCGAGCTTGAAGCCGGAGACGTTATTTCCGTACCGGAAAATACGAACCACTTCTTTACGCTGATGGATAACCGTCAAATCGTAGCGGTACGCCTCTTCATCGAAAAAGACGGCTGGATCGCCTACAACGTTGACGACCCGGAGTTTGCAAAGGCCTGATCCTTTCATAAAGAACCCAAAAGCCCAACGATCCGAGGATTCGATTCCCCAGCCGTTGGGCTTTTGTTTGCAATTTTACCGGCCGTTCGCAATAATCGGCAAAATTTCTTGCAGTCGGGATACTTCAAAAGCAGGAACGATTTCGTCGCCGCGCTGCAGCCCGTGATGATTAATCCAAATATTGCGCATGCCTACGCTTCCCGAGCCGAGAATATCCGTAGTCAGCTTGTCCCCGATCATGATGCCTTCGGAAGCTTCAATACCCAGAAGCTCCATCGCATGCCGGAAAATCGAAACCGCCGGCTTCCCTTCCCCAAACGCTCCGGAAATAACGATATGATCAAAATAAGGTGCAATATCGGGCACTCCGGCCAACTTTTCCATCTGCAAATCGGGAGAACCGTTCGTCAGCAGCAGCAGCTTGTAATTGCCTTTCAGCGCATCCAGTACTTGAAACGTCTCTTCGTAAACGAGAGGACGGCGGCGGCGTTCGGCCGGGAACATTTCGCCTAATTTGTAGCCAAGTTCCTTGTCCTCAATACCGAGTGCCTGAAGCCCTCTTGTCCAAGACTCCGTCCGATAGCCCGGAGCCAACTGTTCCAGCTTGCGAAAATGCTCATGTTCTCCCTGGGTAAAATGAGCCCACAGCCCTTCAAACGGATTAATGCCGATCATTTTCGTGAATGGGAACGTTTCGTAAGATTCGTAAAGCGCTCTGGCCTCCTTGCACACGGCCTCTTCCAATTCATTCGGCTTGATCGAAGCGTAATGTTTGGCCGCTTCCTCGCATGTTGCTTCAAAAGCTTCCTTCACGCTGCGATCGTCCCATAACAGCGTATCATCCAAATCAAACAGCACAGCCTTGAGCGGCATCGTTACATTTCCCCTTTGAATGCATCTATAAATGTTGTTGCTTTACTTCTCTTCTTCATCGGCAAACTTGATAGAATCCAACTGTACCTTAAGAGAGGAGCGGAACGCTTGGATATATTTTTTTCTCAACTCGTTGCGCTCATCAATTTCTTCATCCGTTAAGCCAACTGTTTTCGCTTTGCGGGCAAGTTCGTTGATTCTCTCTATGTTCTGGTCCATATTATCGCTCATGATAGTCCTCCCTGCCATTACTCAGTCTGACTACTACTTTGCCATTCCGCTACCCGAATGTCAAGGCAATTGCACGCAAAAAAAGACTAAGGCAAGTAACTTAGTCGGCAAATGAGCTTGATTCAGAAAATCCGAATCGAACATGAACGAATATGTCTCATTTCACTTAGGAATGAAATTGGAGGTATCGTTGACCGCCGAAACTAAATAATACGGCCAGGGGTCCGATATAAATGCCAGGCATTAAGGCAGCAGCAAGATTTGCCCTTCATAAAGGTACGTGGAAGTAAGTTTGTTCAATTTCTTAACTTTATTCATATACGAACGAATATCCTGACCTTCGCTTATTCGGGATGAAGCTATAGACCAGAGCGTATCGCCGCGTTCAACGATAAGATGGTTTGGGATTTGTACGGATTCATGAATGGGCTCAGGCGACCGGGTGGAAGCGGCGTTCGCGCCATCTCCTGCGTAAGCTTGTACGATTGCGCCAAAAGAAAACACGGCAAGAAGCGCGGCAGCAAGCAAAATGAATTTCAAAGATCGCTTCGTCAAACCGAAAAACCGATGGAAACGATCCGAACGTGTCGTAGTTCTCGCTGTCGCTGGTCTTGCATGAAGTTGCCGTGAGTTGCTTCCTTCTGAATATGCAATGTACATAACATTCATCCCCCAAACATTTGTTCTGAAATCAGAATATCACGAACAAACGTTTGTGTCAATAAATCTTCGAACTTATGTTTGTACGAACTCCGGTTCTGTGTTATAATTTGGTTAATGATTTTTTCATAGATGGAGTGATAACTATTGAGTAAAATATCCCAACGCCAACAAGCAATTTTGGAGTTTATCAAGAACGAAGTGAAAGATAAGGGCTACCCGCCTTCCGTTCGGGAAATCGGCGAAGCCGTCGGACTGGCCTCCAGTTCGACCGTGCACGGGCATCTGGAACGTCTGGAGAAGAAAGGCTTGATCCGCCGCGATCCGACCAAACCGAGAGCTATTGAAATTTTAGGTCTCGACGGAGCGGAGAGCAACTTCGCTTTATCCGTGGCGCGCGTCCCGTTAGTCGGCAAAGTAACGGCCGGCGTACCGATTACGGCAACGGAGAACATCGAAGACTACTTCCCCCTCCCGTCCCACCTCGTCGGCGACAACAACGTGTTTATGCTCAGCGTATCCGGCGACAGTATGATCGAAGCCGGCATACATAATGGCGACTATGTTATTGTCAAGCAGCAGCAAACCGCCGACAACGGCGATATCGTCGTCGCCATGACCGAAGATGACGAAGCAACGGTAAAACGTTTTTACAAAGAACGGGATCACATCCGTCTGCAGCCGGAGAATTCGGCCCTCCAGCCGATTCTTCTGAAAAACGTAACCATCCTTGGCCGCGTTATCGGCCTGTTCCGCGATATGTAAGCACAAAAAAAACCACCTTTAGGGTGGTTTTCGCTTTTAAAATACCGATCGAACTCCGGAACTGCAATTCGATTTCTTATAGCTACTATCCCTTTTACTTGGACCGAAACTGATTCGAGAGGTACAAAGATCTTGAAGAACAAGACAAGAAAAATAATTGTAGGCGAAAATGAATACCTATATGTGATTGACCAGAAGTATAATCAACAGTTGAGTAATATTTCTCTTAAAATATCTTTAAAAGTCCTAAAAAATATAACATGCACATTCTTTTTTTGTACTTGGGATGATCCAATTACAGGAAATCCACTATTAGTCGGTACATCCTTAAAAAATAAAGATACCAACATAATTGAAAAATATAATTTACATAATCCAAGAACGATTAGAGCTTTTATTTTGTATGGTTTGGAAAATGGGTGGACTGGAAAAAACATTATAGAATTCCAGGACGGGCTCGATATTATTGGTAAGATGGGATATGACATTTCACGGTTGAAACCAGTAACCAGGGAAAATTTAAAGAATTAAATCTCGTTTCGTTGGCGTTCCCCAATCCATTTCTTGCCCTTTAGGCGCCATCAATCAAGGCTTTCACAACCCGGGAGATGATCAATTTGTTATAATATCCCTTTATCTTTTGCTTCTCTTATCCACAAAGGGAATTCATTCAATAAATTTTCATACAGCTCTTCATCGCTCGTTTTTTCAATATCCGTAATTTGAAAAAAGTTCGCATTGTCGACGACTCTGCCTTCGATAGTATCCAGCTTTTTCAACACTCCGAAATCGGAATTGCCAACACCGACAAACTGCCAAAATAATGGAAGGTTCGAAGATTCAATGATCGCCTTGTCGATCGTATCTCCCGTCCCCCTCTTCACCCCGCCGTCATTAATAAAAATAATGAAAGAGGGAACATTGCTCTTTTCTTCCACGGTATATTTTTTTATCACATCTCTCATGACCGGCGACTCATCGTTGCGGCCGAACTTGGATATGTTCTGGTTTTCAAGCACATGCTTGTTGACGTAACCTTCGAAATCTTCCTCGCTGACAGAGGGCAGCCTGCTGAATTTGTGGTCGTATATCCAGATGTCCAACACACCGTCATCGTCCAGCCTGCTGGCGACAGCCAATATTTTTTCGACTACTTTCTGAACCGTACCGTTTTTGTAAAGCAGTCTCATCGAACCGGATATGTCCAGCACCAACGCAACTTTGGCCACCACGCTCGACAATTGTTTTTTTCCAAAACGATTCCCAGTTTTTGCTTGCTTAAAGTAATCGTGCTCATCGTATCCACCTCTATAAGTTTGATAGTTTAAGAGTATCATGTTTTTTGAATTATTGGTATTTTTCAACAAAGGGACTTAAATATAGGTTCAACCAGATTGAAGAGGCTTGGAAGAAATCCAAACAGAACTATTTCATCCAATATTAGTAAATTTTAATTTACAAGTTGTACAATATATATTACAATTTATATTGTAATTATTTTGTATTTATAGGAGGAACTTAGGAATGAGTAAAAAAGTTTTTAATGGTCTGTTAGCTGTTGCACTTACTACTGGTATCTTGGCTTCTAGCACTACGCTTCCTGCGGCTACGGCTTCGGCAGCAGAATCAACATCAAAGGAAGTACAATCAGCTCAACTGCAAGCAGTCGTGTATGATTCGATGTGGTTTAATCACAATTACCTGACAGAAAATGACGGATGGGTGAGTACGTTTCGTAATGGGTATTTTACAGTCAACTCCACCCGTACTTACTTGTTTGATGTTCAGCAACGCACATACGACAGCAGTTACGATGTCGAAGAGGTTGAGTACAGGTTAGTCAATGAGAATGATTCATCGGGTACTCGATACTTTTCATGGAGCGGAAGCCAAAGACGCTCGGTATACGTTACTCTAAAACCTGGCACTTATCATGTTGAGTACTACAGTCATGGAGAAGTGCCAGTCAGGATTTTTGGCACAGTTGATCCGGTTTAATACATTTCGTTTTGCTCCCCCACAGCCACTTGGTTAGTGGGGGATCGTTTTTTAACGTCGAAAAACCTGCAAATCCTAAAAGAGGATCTCCCAGTCACATTTGGCGGCAAACCGATAGACAATGAAACGCGCGAGCGTATATAAGATATGCTCACTAGTTACTTTAGGATGAAATGGAAAGCGATGGAACCAATGGAAACTACAACCTTGAAATGATCGGGAATCAATGAGACACTTGATTTCTAGGGAACAATGATGGGGGACTTTTGGGGAAACAAAGACGTTGCGATAGGAAAGAATCATCAAAATCAACACAAGACTTGTCAATGAGATGCAGTCATGCCGACTGTAAGACCAAAATAAATGAGGTCTTGGAGAAGCAGGCCAGGGAATATTTTTTTTTGGGGGCGTGCCGGGGGCATTTCCGAAAAAAACTAATTAATTTCGGTATGCCCGCCGCAACGCCATCCCCCTCAAAACCCTTTAAAAATCATGGTTTCAACTTTTAATATAACGACAAATACTGATCTCTTTCCCAAGGATGTACTTGCGTACGATACATATCCCATTCAATTTCTTTCAGTTCATAGAAATGAGCCAGGGCGTGCTCGCCGAGTACGTCGCAAATGACTTCGTCGCGAATCAGTTCGTCCAGCGCGGTCTTCAGGTTCACTGGCAAGCTTGGAATTCCTTGCTCTTCTCTTTCCTCTTCCGTCATCACGTAAATGTTGCGGTCGGTTGGCGGCGGAAGCTGCATTTTGTTCTTGATGCCGTCAAGACCGGCTGCAAGCATAACGGCAAGGGCAAGATACGGGTTGGCCGCAGGGTCCGGGTTGCGGACTTCAACGCGCGTGCTTAAACCGCGGGAAGCCGGAATACGAATCATCGGACTGCGGTTGCTTGCGGACCATGCTACGTAGCATGGCGCTTCATAGCCTGGCACAAGGCGTTTATACGAGTTAACGGTAGGATTCGTGATAGCCGCAAAAGAGCGGGCATGACGAAGTACACCTGCCATATAGTGTCTGGCTACTTGACTTAAACCTAACTTATCATTCTCGTCATAGAACACGTTAACGTCGTCTTTAAAAAGCGACTGATGGCAGTGCATGCCTGAGCCGTTCATTCCGAAAAGCGGTTTCGGCATGAACGTGGCGTGCAGCCCGTGCTGTCTTGCAACCGTTTTTACAACGAGTTTAAAAGTTTGAATTTGGTCGGCTGCTTTAATCGCATCCGCATATTTGAAATCGATTTCGTGCTGTCCCGGCGCTACTTCATGATGGGAAGCTTCGATTTCAAAGCCCATTTCTTCCAAAGTAAGCACGATATCGCGGCGGCAGTTTTCGCCCAAATCCATCGGGGCGAGATCGAAGTAACCGCCTTGGTCGTTCAGCTCCATCGTCGGGTTGCCTTTGTCGTCGGTTTTGAACAGGAAGAACTCCGGTTCCGGTCCGACATTCATAGCCGTATAGCCCATTTCTTTGGCCTGCTTCAGAGCGTTTTTCAAAATGCCGCGCGGGTCACCCGGGAACGGCCTGCCGTCAGGAAGGTAAATATCGCAAATCAAGCGCGCCACTTTGCCTTCCGTAACCCATGGAAAAATGACCCAAGTGCTCAAGTCAGGGTACAAGTACATGTCAGATTCTTCGATACGGACATAGCCTTCGATGGAAGAACCGTCGAACATCATTTTGTTGTCAAGCGCTTTTTCCAGCTGGCTGCGCGGAATTTCCACGTTTTTCACGCTGCCCATCAAATCGGTGAATTGCAGACGGATGAAACGAACGTTCTCCTCTTCGGCGATGCGTAAAATGTCTTCTTTCGTGTAATTGGTGTTGTAACCCACGGCCATGCTCCTCTCGTTATTATGACGCTATTTAATGAAAAAATCGGGACAATTCGCCTTGAATCAGTGACACTTGACCCGGACGTTTTCCGCCTCCGATCAACTGCTGCTTCAGCATTTTGTGCAGTTGGGAATCGGTAAGCTCCTTGCGCTTCACTTCCGTGTGCTCGTTGATGATGGTTGCATCCTCGGAATCTTTGGAAACCGGCAAAAGCACCTGTTTAATTCCGGCGATGTTAACGCCTTTCTCGATCAAATCTTTGATCTCCAGCAATCTCTCCACATCGTTAAAAGAGTAAAGCCTTTGATTGCCTGAAGTTCTGGCAGGTATAACAAGCTCATGCTGTTCGTAGTAACGGATTTGCCTCGCTGTCAAATCGGTAAGTTTCATGACGATGCCAATCGGGAAAAGCGCCATATTTCTGCGAATTTCATCAGTCATCCTAATCACTCCTGAGTAAGTAAGTCCTAATCTCATTGTACCTTCGTTGCAAAAACATGTCAAGGAGTGTTAGGTTTGTTTACAGTCCTATTTTTCAAATTAAACCCTTGTCCGCCATATGCTGGATGGCCGTCAACACGCCCAATTTGCAGTGCGAGTAAGTCAGACCGCCCTGCATATAGGCGATGTAGGGCTCGCGGATCGGAGCGTCCGCGGACAGCTCCAGGCTGCCGCCTTGAATGAACGTGCCGGCGGCCATAATGACCGGATGCTCGTAGCCGGGCATGTCCCAGGGCTCCGGGACGACATGCGCATCGACGGCGGCCGCTTTCTGGATGCCCTGCACGAAAGTGATCAGATGCTCCGCGGACGTGAAGCGGATCGCTTGAATCAGATCCGTGCGCGGCTCGTGCCAGAGCGGACGGCTTTCAAAGCCGAGATCTTCGAACAGCGCTGCTGCGAAGACCGAGCCCTTGACCGCTTGCCCCACCAGGTGCGGGGCAAGGAACAGCCCTTGAAACATGGCTCGCGTCGCGCCGAGCATGGCCCCCACCTCGCCCCCGATGCCTGGGGCGGTCAAGCGGTAGGCGGCGAGCTCGACAAGGTCGCGCCGCCCGGCGATGTAGCCCCCGGACGGGGCGATGCCGCCGCCGGGGTTTTTGATCAGCGAGCCGGCCATCAGATCGGCGCCGACTTGCGTCGGTTCCTGCGGCTCGGTGAACTCGCCGTAGCAGTTGTCGACGAACACGATCGTCTCGGGGCTCGCCTCTTTCACAAATCGGACCATCTCCCCGATTTGTTCCACCGTGAACGACGGCCGCGGATCGTAGCCGCGCGAACGTTGGATGCCGACCACCTTGGTGTTCGGCCTGATCGCTTTCGCGATGCCCGGCCAGTCCGGCGAGCCGTCCGGCAGGAGGGCAACCTCGCTGTACGCGATGCCCCAGTCCTGCAGCGAGCCGGTGCCGTCGCCCGGCTTGCCGATCACTTTATGCAGCGTATCGTAAGGCTTGCCTGTTATGTAAAGCAGGTGATCGCCGGGGCGCAGCACGCCGAACAGCGCAGTGCCGATCGTATGCGTGCCCGATACGAAATGCGGCCGCACGAGCGCCGCCTCGGCCCCCAGTGCGTCCGCATAGACGAGATCGAGCACTTCCCGCCCGCGGTCGTTATAGCCGTAGCCCGTCGAAGAAGCGAAGTGATAGTCGCTTACCTGATGCTTTTGAAAAGCGCGGATCACTTTCCATTGATTCAGATCGATCGTTTTTTCAATGCTGCGGAACGCCGGCTCGATTCTGCGCTCGGCACGTTCCATCAGCGCCAAGATGTTTTCCCCGAATTGCATGCCTAGAAGCTCTCTCCCTGTTCTTCCTGCTGAACGCGCTGCTCGTCGAAAGCGGCCAGCAAGTAACCCATTTTCTCGTAATCGTCTTTGTTCACGCGAACTTGAAACACCATATCTTCGCCGTCGACTTCGTTGCGGATAACGTCGCCGATCCGGTATACGAGCGAAATCATATCCCCTTTGTCGGCCGGAATGCGGAACAGCTTGTTCTCGCCCATCAGCTTCTCCTGCACGGCAAGGCGCAGCCGTTCCAAATCCGCTTCGTCATAAGCGGAAATTTTCAAAAAATCGCCTTCGGTCGTCAGCATATCCCGCTCCTGCAGCGAGCAAAGATCGATTTTATTAAAAACCGTAAGCTGCTCTTTTTGGTGCGCGCCAAGCTCTTCCAGTACCTCCGAGACGACGCGCATTTGCTCGCTGCGCATTTCGGCTTGGCTGTCAACAACGTGCAAAATCAGATCCGCTTCGTTCGCCTCTTCCAGCGTGGCGCGGAACGATGCGACCAGATCATGCGGCAGGTTTTGAATGAACCCTACCGTGTCGGTCAACACAATTTCCTTGCCGCTCGGCAGCTCCATCGTCCGCGACGTAGGGTCCAGCGTGGCGAACAGTTGGTTCTCTACATAGACGTCCGCTTGCGTCAGCTGCTTGAGCAGCGTGGATTTGCCCGCGTTCGTGTAGCCCACGAGCGCAACCTGAAAAACGCCCGTCTTCTTGCGGCGTTCGCGGTGCAAATTGCGATGGCGCACGACTTCCTCAAGCTGCGCCTTCAGCTCGCCGATCCGCTCGCGTATGTGCCTGCGGTCCGTCTCCAGCTTCGTTTCGCCGGGACCCCGCGTCCCGATTCCGCCGCCCAGCCTGGACAAGTTTTTGCCTTGTCCCGACAGCCTTGGCAGCAAATAGCTGAGCTGCGCCAGCTCTACCTGGATGATGCCCTCGCGCGTCTTGGCGCGCTGTGCGAATATATCCAGGATCAGCTGGGTGCGGTCGATGATTTTCACATCGAGCGCCGCTTCCAGGTTGCGCACCTGCGCCCCCGACAGCTCCTGGTCAAAAATCGCCGTGTTCCCGCCGAGCTCGTCGATCAGAGCTTTCAGCTCCTCGACCTTTCCTTTGCCGATGAACCATTTGGTGTCCACGGACTCCTTGTTCTGGGTCATCGTATCGAGTACGAGCACGCCGGCCGTCTCGGCAAGTTTGATCAGCTCCTGCAGCGAGTACTCGGCGAGCGCCTCGTTCTTCTTTTGCTGCTGGGTAATCAAACTGACAAGCACGGCGCGGTCCTGCCGCTCGCTTTCCACTATATGTGAGGTTGGTTTCATACCATTCTCCTTTATCGAAACGTAATGCTTGAGCCATTCAGAGCCCAACATCATTGTGGATGAAAATGGCGGGAAAGTCAATTTGCATGCCGCGGGCAAAAGCAAAAGACCGCAAAGGGTCGTCTCTGCGGTCTGCGCTGCCGTCCTCGACTCGCGAAGCGGCGTTATGCTTCTTATTCAAAGAGGCTCTGTCCCAAATAAGACCCTTGCGCCGGAACGCCCGGCAGCACGGCAAAATACCCCCCGCCCGTCGTTTCCGTATAAGCGAGCATTTGATCGGGCATTTTCGGATTGGTCAGCCTTTTTTGTATAGATTCGAACTGAGTTTGCAGGTTGCGGTTAAAACAGACGAACAAGAGGCCGGCGTTCATCCGCCCGACTTGATCCAGATTTTCCATAAAATTGTATCCGCGGCGTAAAATGCGCTCGCGCTCCGAATTTTCGCCCGTACGCGGATTGGATAGCCGGATATGGGAATCGAGAGGCGTCTTATCGCCTTTCGCATCGCCCGTAAAATTCGGCTGCTCGAATTCGGTCTGGGCGTCAAGCGGGGCTCCCGACACTTTTTTGCGTCCGATAATATTTTCCTGATTCGTAAACGGCTGCTGATCCCACGTCTCGATGCGCATGTTGATGCGGCGCACGACCATGTAGCTTCCTCCGGCCAGCCAAGGCGCGCCGTCGGCTGCGTCGATCCACACGTTATTGTTCATAAACTTGTCGTCGTTCAAAGCCGGGTTGTTCGTCCCGTCCTTAAAGCCGAACAGGTTCCGCTTCGTGCCCTCCGCCTTGACGCTGAGCTGGCCGGTCTGCTGCCAGCGCAGGTGAGCGACGCCACGGGCCGCCTTGGTCAAGTTCCGGATCGCATGGAAGCAGATCGTCGGATCGTCGGCGCAAGCCTGGATGACGATATCACCGTGCGTCAGCTGCTCCTGCAAGGAATCCTTGTGGAACTTCGGCATCTCTGTCAGCCCTGCCGGTTTGCGGGAACGCAGCCCGAAGCGGTCGGTCCCGTTCTGCTCGAACAAGGAGGGGCCGACTGCGAACGTAATCGTCAGTTTGCTGTCCGCCACGCCGATCTGCTCGCCCGTATCGGTAGGCGGAAATTTGCCTTCCTGCGGCTCCGGGGCCAGCGGTTTGCCATCCATCAGCAGAGCGGCCATTTCCGTCCATTTGCGGAACAGCTCTTTCAATTCTTTAACATCGTTCGTAGTCACGTCAAATGCGGCGACATTGGCACAATTTTGCTGGGGCGTCAAAATGCCTGACTGATGGGCTCCGTAAAACGATATTCGTTCTTCCGCTGCGCCCCCGCCTTCCGGTTTCGCGCCCTGGGAAGCAGGAACGCCGTGCTGTGCCTGCGTTTTGCCGATGAAGTCGCCCAGCACAAGCCCTGCCGCGCCCGCAGCGGTCATGCCGAGAAATGCCCGGCGGTTTATTTTATCCTTCAAAGCTTCCCCATCCCTTCGCAAGTATGAACTGTATCTCCGGCATAACGAACATTACTGTCCAAGTGTACCAGGCATTTTTACCAGCGGCTCCGCCAGAGCTTCCAGCTTGTTTTTCAAATCGACTTGCTTGGATTTGTCCAGCTTGCCGAAATCGTTCCAGGTCGTTCCCACAGGCGACAAAACGTTCATTTGATCGATAACGGCCGTGAGGCTTTTGCTAATTTTTTCGTCAAGGGCCGCGTCTTTTTTCTTCAACTCGTCCTTCACAAGCGTGTAAATCTCCTGGGCACCTTCCACATTGGCCCGAATGACAGGGACCGTAGCTCCGCTCCAGCGCTCTTCCTCGCCGGTAATTTTGGACGATTGCGCTTCCTCCATCAATTCGCCCACGCCGGTTACGAAATCGGTCGCTTCAATGTTCGTGGCGGCGATGCTTTGCTGCATTTTTTTGCCGTCTTCAAGCAGCCGCGCCGCAAACGGTTCCGCGTCTTTCACTGTCTTTTTCACAAACAGAATGTTCTCGATGCGGTGGAATCCGGTGAAATCGGGATCTTCCTCGCTTTTAAAATCGTCCACGCGGGCGTCCATCACGCCGTCCAGTTCCTTGAATTTTTCAATAACTGGCTCGATGCGCTCATACGGCAGACGCGATTGCACGTAAGCTTCCTGCGCTTTTTGCAAATCCCCGCTCTTCACGGCTTCATTCAACTTATCAAGCAGCGAGACCAACTGCTTCCCTTGGTCCTGCACATACTGGTTGTACGCTTTCGTCGCTTCCTGCAGCTCCTTGGAGCCGGAAATGGCCGCGTTGTTCACAGCCCCTTTATTTTCCGCAAAAGAAGTGCTGAGTTCTTTGACCACATTCACCAGTTCGTCGTTCAGCTTGCCAAGCGCGGCAAAATCGAGGCTGCTCTGCTTGAGGCCCGCTTCAACGGGAGTTAAGTATTTTTCCACTTTGACGTACAGTTCGGGATACTTCGGCTTCACTTCGTCCTCGAAGCTTGCCCACTGCTCTTCAAGCGTGTCCGACATTTTTTTCGCATCGTCGACTTTCTTTTGATCGAGCTGCTGTTTCAGCCCTTCTATCGTTTTCAGCAAAACGGCAGAGCCGTCTTTGGCCGGCGCTTTCGCGACGTTGGGTGTCGGGCTCGCTTCGAGGGATGCCGCCGGAGAAGCCGACGGAGCAGGAGCCGCGGTTTTGCCGCAGGCGGCCAGAGTCATTGCTGCTGCAGTTGCAAGTACGATAACTTTCATATGTTTTTTCATGCGATGGGTTCCCCTTTATAATGGAATAAAAGTATATAATTATCGGTCGAGCGGCTTTGCTATGCGGTTTGATTGCGCAGCTTGAAGCTCTTGCTCATATCTCTTCCGGCGGCTATTGCGGCGCCAAGAAGCAGCGCCAGCTGCGGCAGCGCACTTTCGAGGGTCGGATACAGCGCCACCGCGTCCCAGGATGGAAGCCACGCTTCCGTCGTTGCCGGCAGTACGCCTGCGAGCTGCAGGCCGTGGATGCCCATGCCCGTGAATTTGAAGCATAGATAGAACACAAATACGCTGGAAACGAGGAAAAACGGGCGCATCGGAATGCGCAAACCGATTTTCAAGATCAGGTACGCGACGATGATCAAAAGCACGACGCCGATTGCGATTCCGCCGAGCAGCGAGCCCAGCGAAATGGACGAAGCCATGCCGATCATGAACAGAACGGTCTCCGTTCCTTCGCGGAAAACGGCCAAAAACGCAAGCACGCTAAGCGACACAAGGCTTCCCGTAGCCAAAGCTTTGACGCTCTGGTCGCGGATATACTTCTGCCAATTGGATACGCTGGATTTGCTGTGCAGCCAATAGCTCATATAGAGCAGCATAACTGCGGCGAACACGCCTGTGCAGCCGGCGATCAGGAAGTTATTGTTGCCGAACGCGCTGGAGGAGAACAACTGCTGCACGATAATGCCGAGCACCATGCTGACAAACAGACCGGACCCGACGCCGAGCCAGATCCATTTCTTTTTGTCGCCATGTCCCGACTTGTTCAAAAAGCCGAGCAGTGCAATAACAACAAGCAAAGCTTCCAAACCTTCTCTTAATAAAATCGTCGTAGCGTCGAGCATCGTATAGCTTGTTTTGGATGCCAGCGGCGCCAGTGCCGTATGCATGCGGTCAATCGTTGCCGCAGCGTCGGCCGTTTTGGCCGGGTTAGCTGACAATTGGGCGTACGCCGTAACCATGTCCCGCTCCATCGACTGGTACACTTCGCTCGACTGCGTCAGCACGATGCCCTCGATGTCCAGCCACGAGCTGCGCAGCTTTTCGATGCTGGCCTTGGCTCCGTTCAGATCATTTTTCTTGAGCTGATCCGAAGCGCTCTCCAAAAGCGCCACCAGCGAGCTTATCGTCACTTTCTCCCCGCTGACAGTCACTTCGCCGAACGCGTCGAGCCGCCCTTCTATGAAGGCCTTGTTCAGGCTGTGCAGCTGCTCCAGGCTCGCTTTCAGCTTATCTTTGTCAATCGGGTCCTTGACCGTTTCAAAAGACACCTCGCCCATGGCCGCTTCGATTTTCTGATAAGCCGCTCTCGAGCGCTCTTTAATCCCGTCCTCGTAGCTCAGCCAGTTCGTCTGGAACTTGTCAAATTCGCGTGCCGCCTCGTCCACCTTACCGCCGGCTGCCGCCTGAATCGCGCTTTGTATGCCTTCATCAGCTTTCTTCAGATCATCTTCCGCCTTGGCAAACAAAGTCGCCGGAAACGACAATACAAAGAGAAGGATCAAAGAAACTGCGATGATTCTTTTTCGCATAGTCACCATTCCTATTGAGAATTATTATCATTGATAATCATAATCATTATCACACTTCATATATTCTACTCCTTTCGTTCACGTTGTCAATGCATAATATGTGTAAAATGAGATGAACCTCTATCGAGGTCTTTCGAGGATAAGCGACCGCGCTTAGAGGTAGGTTTATTCGCCAATAAGAATGCTGCTCTACGCGCTTTAACGCTGTAAAGAACTCATTTTTTGTGGTAAAAAAGGCCGGGCAGCGGGTAAAATCGATCCCAGTGCCCGACCTATTAGGTTCAATGTCGCCAACTTTCGCAAGATGATTTCCCAGAACACCTTCTTCCGTAACCATTGGCAGGCTAGCCGTGCGCCACGAACATCATTCGAGCGTTTGAAACGGCAAGGAAGGGGGGCGCGAAAATTGCGAAAGGAAAGGCTGTTGAGAAATCACGAAAATCAAACAAGACACCAAAAGGATGATCTAAATGACCTCTGAGGTTATTGCCCTTGCTTAAAAATCTGAGGGGAAATCCATTGGACTTTCCCAATATCCCGAATTGTGATGAATTTCCGGGTAAAAATGGGTTTGAGCAATTGCTGCACAATCTCATTAGCAAGAATGTTTTACTGCAGGCGTCTCAACGAGCAACAAGCTGCACTTTTCAGGTGATTGAGAAAACGTGCATTGGCGAGACTCATCCCTATTAACGCGCATCTTCCCTAATCCACGCCTCTCCTGCAGAGTTGTGCCGCTGAAGTTGGGGTATAGGGCTGCTTGACAGGCAAAAACCTGCGAAAGTGCAGGTTTTTTCTATAGAAATGGTTCATTTTGGCGAAAAGCCTGCGATTGTGCAGGAATTTTTGATGAAAATGAACTATCGCCCATGTCCGCGGAGAAAAGCCTGCACAATTGCAGGAATTTTCCTTGGCCAGCGTATCAACCGGGAAAAAACTGTACTTTTGCAGGTTTTTCCCTTGCCACCAAGTAAATGTGCGTCTGGCAATGGCCTGTGAGCCCCTGTGCGTCCTGATGCGATAAGCTTTAGCCAGTGGGTTTCTGGGCTGCCTGACCCGGCTGGCTTTAGGCTGTAGATTTTTGGCTGTCTGACCCGGCCGGCTTTAGCCTGTAGATTTCTGGACAGCCGATGCGACCGGCCTTAGCCTGCGGGCTTCTGGGCTGCCTGACTTTTGCAGGTTATCTGCGCAAGAGGGAAATGATCTTCGATCAAGCGCCCCCGCCCTGCGTAGGCAGCAAGCTCTCCACAAGCGAAATAGCTTCAGCTTTTCAAAAACGGTTTGTTCGGCAAATAGTGCATCGAGCGGATGTAGCGGATCGTTTTCGTTTTCGCTCTCATGACGATGGAGTGGGTTTCGGCCCGTTCGTCGGGGAAATACCGCACACCGCCCAAAAACTCGCCCGGCGTCACGCCGGTAGCGGCGAAAATGACATCGTCCGAGCCCACCATATCTTCCATGGTCAAAATTTTGTAAGGATCGCTGATGCCCATCTGGATACAGCGGTTGTATTCGTTGGCGTCGGCAGGCATCAACCGGCCTACCAGCTCGCCGCCCAGGCATTTGAGCGCGGCCGCGGCAAGAACGCCTTCGGGCGCCCCGCCCGAGCCGACGTAAAGGTCGATCCCCGCCTCGGGGAACGCCGGGGCCATTGCTCCGGCCACATCGCCGTCGGACAAAAATTTGATCCGCACGCCGACTTTCCGCAAGCTTTTGACGATCGATTCGTGCCGGGCCCGGTCCAAAATCATGACCGTCAGGTCGGACACTTTTTTGTTCAGAGCGGCGGCGGCCTTTTGCAAAGTCACTTCCATAGGATCGCTAATGCTCAGCTTGCCGACCAATGCCGGCCCCACGGCCAGCTTTTCCATGTACATGTCAGGCGCATGAAGCAAATTTCCTTTTCCCGCTACGGCCACGACCGACATTGCATTGTTCAGCCCTTTGGCGACGATCTCCGTGCCTTCCAGCGGATCTACCGCAACATCGACTTCGGGACCGTTCATGCTGCCCACTTCTTCGCCGATGTACAGCATCGGAGCTTCGTCCATCTCGCCTTCGCCGATGACGACCGTTCCACTGATGGACACGGAATCGAACATGGCTCGCATCGCCGAGGTCGCTGCACCGTCCGCACTGTTTTTGTCTCCCCTGCCCATCCAGGGCGCAGATGCCAGCGCCGCCAATTCCGTAACGCGTACAATTTCGAGCGATAGTTCCCTTTCCATTGTTAACCCCCTTTGCGGTCTATGGAATCAGTTTTGCAAATATTTGACCAAAATACTCTCGACATGCTCCAAATGCTGTCTCATCGTATGTGCAGCCTTATTTTTGTCTCCGGCTTTCACGGCCTCATAAATGGCCAAATGCTCTTGCAACAATCGCTGTCCCACAGAAGAATTCGCGTACATCTCGACACGGCGCGTCTCTCTGATCGCCATTTCCATCGGGCTCATAATGGAATCGAACAACCGGACCATCGTTGAATTGTGCGTAGCCTTAACGAGAGCGAAATGGAACAGCAAGTCCGTCCGTTCTCCCTCCAACTCGTCGCCGATCGCCCCTTCCATCTCCTTCACCAAACCGTACAGTTCTGCAAGATCCTCATCCGTCCGCTTCTCCGCCGCGATCGCCGCATTCGAAACTTCAAGCGCCTGGCGCGCTTCAATGAGTTCAAGCAGCGTCGTCCGGTTCATGCGCAGCGATTCCAGCTTGGGCATCGGGATTTCTCCGGCCGTACTGCTGATGACGGTGCAGCCTCCGCCCTGGCGAATTTCAATCAATCCCATCGCCTTCAAAGCGCTCAGCGCCTCCCTGGTCGTTGACCGCCCTACGCCGAAACGTTCCGACAGCTCCTTGGTGGAAGGCAGTTTATCCCCCACTTTGAGCCGGCCCTGAACGATCAGATTGTGCAGCTGCTCGGTGATCGCTTCGTAATGGTTGCGTTTTGTCAGTTTGGTTACTTCCATAGTATGGCCTTTCTACCCTACGATCAGCGCGTAAACGATGCCCGGACCGTGAACGCCGATGGTCAGGTCGTTCTCGATGTCCGCCGACCGGCTCGGTCCCGAAATGAAATGAATGCCCGCAGGAAGCCCCTCTCTTCCGGCGCGGTCGAAGTTCACAAGCACTTCTCCGAGCCTTGTGCGCAGCCGATCCGCCGGAATGACCGCGAACAGCACCGTCGGCAGCAGGCTGACCGACCGACCCTTGTCCTGCGAGGACAGGACGGTGATCGAGCCGGTGTAGGCCGCGGCATAGTCCGCGATGACGACGCCGAAATCGGCCTCGGCCGCGCGGGCTTTCCAATGCTGCTCGGGATCGCTGTTCCAGACCGAAACCGCGGCGTCCTGCAAAGCCTCTTCCAGACCGAGGCTGTCCAGCTCCGGCTGGTTTTGGCGAATGACGTACCTGGCGCTCATTTCGTCCGCTTTTTGTACGATGAATCGCTTGACTTCCTCCCAATCGCTCAGACGCGCCACATGTCCGCCCGCACTGCGGAAATTGTCCGTAAAGCGGTCGATCCGCTCTTCCGGTGACCATTCGAAATCGTGCCAGAAGTCCGGGGCTCCCTGGAAAGGACGGGCGGGCTTCTCCGTCACCCGCGGCCGCTTCAGCTTGCTCGCGATCCCGTTCATAAAAACCTGCTGCCGGGAGCGCGATTCCGCCTCCATCTGCTTAAGCCATTCCTGATGCGTATCAGCCATGATGATGCCCTCCTCCTTGTTCGCGCTTCTTCACAATATCTTCCATACGCTTCTTGATCGAAGGATCCATTTCCTTCAACTCGCGGTGAATTTCTTCGGCAAAAGTTCCCCATTGGTCGCGGAACGACTCCTTGGGCAGACTCGGGGTGACGCGGTAGCTGTTCCAGCCTTTCAAAGGTCCCAGCTTCAGCCGGATCACTCCGTCGCGGGCAACGAGCTTTTGGCCGATTTTGCCGAGCTTGAGCACTCCCGCAAACGTTTTGGAGCTGCCGGTCAAAGTCGAAAAACCTTTCATCCCGAACGATTCCAGCTTGTTGCCGTAGCCCCTTTCCACTTTGCGGCGGCGCAAAGCGACAAGCATGTCGTGCAGCGGGATTTTCACCGGACATGCCTCGTAGCACGCGCCGCACAGGCTGGACGCATTCGCGATGTCGTCCCATTCGGCGACATTTTTGTTCAGCGCCGGCGTCAGCACCGCGCCGATCGGGCCGCTGTACGTTCCGCCGTAAGAATGGCCGCCGATATGCCGGTAAACCGGGCAGGCGTTCAGGCAAGCTCCGCAGCGGATGCAGTTGAGCAGCTCCTGGAATTCCGGATCTCCGAGCTGGAGCGAACGGCCGTTGTCGACGATGATGATATGCATCTCGTCGGGACCGTCGGCATCCGCCTCCCGGCGCGGGCCGGTAATGCCGGACATGTACACCGTCAGCTTCTGGCCTGTCGCCGAACGCGGCAGCAGCGTAGCCATGACCTCCAGGTCCGACCAGGAAGGGATAATGCGCTCCATGCCCATGAGCGTAATTTGCGTTTGGGGAACGGTCGTCACCATCCGCGCGTTCCCTTCGTTCTCAAACAGCACCATCGAACCGGTTTCGGCGATGGCGAAGTTGCAGCCGGTCATGCCGATGTCGGCTTCGAGAAATTTTTCGCGCAGCTTTTTGCGGACGAAGCCGGCGAGCACCGACGTATCCGGGGGCAGCGTTTCGCCGGCTTCCTTGGACAGCAAATCGGCGATCTGGTAGCGGTTTTTGTGAATCGCCGGGATAATGATGTGCGACGGCGTTTCGCCGGCCAATTGGATAATGTACTCGCCAAGGTCCGTCTCGACGGCCTCCACGCCGATCGATTCCAGCGAATGATTCAGGTGCAGCTCCTCGCTGACCATCGATTTGGACTTGACGACGGACTTCGCCGACTTCCGCTCTGCGATGGCCAGCGCGATTTTCACCGCTTCTGCGCCGGTATCGGCAAAATGGACATGAACGCCGTTCGCGCGCGCGTTATCGACAAACAGATTCAAATAATAGTCCAGATGGGCGATCGTGTGCAGCCGGATTTGCCGTCCGCGCTCGCGCCATTCGTCCCAGTTTCCGTGCTCTTCGGAAGCTTTCTTCTTCCCTCCGCGCAAACGCTCGGTCGTAAAGCGCACCGCCTTGCGCAAAAACTCGTCGTTTAGAGCCAGCTCAGCCCGCTCCTTGACCGTGGATGCCGCCGTATGCTTCGCGCTCATGACTGGTTCACCCCTTCATACAGCAGTTCGGCCAAATGCATCACTTTGACCTTCTCGCCCCGGTAGCGCAAATTGCCGGCAATGTTCATCAGGCAGGCCATGTCGAGGCCGACCAGCACTTCGGCTTCCGTTTCCTTGACATGATCGACTTTCTCCGTAACCATCGCACCGGAAATATCCGCCATTTTCACCGCAAAAGTACCCCCAAACCCGCAGCAGTCCTCGGCAAAAGGCAGCGGCACGAACTCCAGGTTTTTGACGTTTTGCAAAAGTTCCATCGGCTCATCCTTGACGCCGAGCAGCCTGCTTCCGTGACAGGACGGATGATACGTCACCTTGTGCGGAAACACCGCGCCGACATCCGATACGCCGAGCACCTGCACGAGGAATTGCGTAAACTCGTACGTTTTTGCTTGCAGTTTCTCGGCTTTTTGCCGAAGAACGGGATCGTCTTTGAACAAATCCGGGTAATGATGAATCATGTACGTGCACGAACCGGAGGGAGAGATGACAAAATCGCTGTCTTCAAACGCTTCCAAAAGCGTTTTCGCAGACGCCCGCGCATCGTCCCAGTAGCCGCTGTTGTAGGCAGGCTGGCCGCAACACGTCTGTACAACAGGAAATTCAAGATCTACGCCGTATTTGGCCAAAAGCCGGACCATCGATTGTCCGACCCGTGGAAACAGGGCATCGCTCAAACAAGTAATAAACAAAGAGACTTTCATGGGACACCTCTTTTACGAAGTAAAATATGTTATCAGGTTATCAGACATGTTGGACAAACAGCAGAACCTGAATATTCGAATCAGGCTCCGCTGCTGTAATTATACGATATGATACTGCATGCCTCGATCTTTTAGTTGGCCTATCGTTTCGTCCGAAATGCGTCCGTCCGTAATCAGCGAGTCGACATCCTGGAATTCGGCCACGTGCGTAAAAGCCCGCACGCCGAATTTGCTTGCATCGGCCAGCAAAATGACCCGCTCGGCAATCTCGATCATCTTTTGCTTCACACGCGCCTGCATCTCGTTCGATTCGCTGATGCCGCGCTCCAAATGGACGCCTTTGCAGGACAAAAACAGTTTGTCGACGTGATATGCGTCCAGAGAACGCTCGGCCAGCGGGCCGACATACGATAGCGAGCGCTTGGCAAGCTGTCCGCCGGATGAAATCACTTCGATCTTTTCTTTTCCGGCCAGTTCCGTCGCCACTTTGATGGAATTGGTAAGAACGGTAAGCGGAATGTCGGGAAGGAAAGACGCCATGTACCATGCAGTCGAGCTGGCATCGAGAATGATCCGGTCATGCGGCTGAATGGACAGAACAGCTTTCTGCGCAATTCTTTTCTTCTCTTCGGCAAAGGTGACTTCCCGCTCGAAAAACGGCGTCTCCGACTGCTGCTCCTTCCCTTCCTTCACGCTGACCGCCCCGCCGTGCGACCGCCGCAGGCGGCCGGCAAGCTCCAGACGGTCCAAATCGCGGCGAATCGTCTCTTCCGTCACCTGGCACAATTCGCTTAATTCGGACACACGGATGCTCCCTCTTTCATTGACCAGCTGTACAATTTTTTCATAGCGCTCCGCGACCAACATCCGATAACCTCTCTCTAATCGTTATTCCTTAAGTCCTGTTGCATGAAGGAACCGGCCGTAGGCCTCCTCCCATGCTCCCCGGTCTTCGGGCTCGTAGACAGCGACCGGGAATGACTCCGCGATAACTTTGCGGGCTTCCCAAATGTCGGCAAACACGCCCTGGGCCAACCATTGCACGACCAGATTGCCGATAGCGCTGCCCTCAGCGGGGCCGGCCCATACCGGTTTGCCGATGGCATTCGCGGACCACCGGCACAGAAGCTTGTTCTGAATGCCTCCGCCGACCATATGCAGCCCGCCGAATTGCTGCCCGGAAACCTGCTCCGTCATTTTCAACACATAACGGTATTTTAACGCCAGACTTTCCAAAATACAACGAACAACCTCGCCGGGCTGCTCAGGCGGCTTCTGCCCGGTTTGCAGGCAGTACTGCCGGATGCGCGGACTCATGTCTCCGGCATGCAGGAACGATGCATCGTCCGGGTCGATCCAGGAACCGAATGCGGGCGCTTCCTCCGCCAGCTTCACGAGCTGAGGGAACGTGTATTCTACGCCGGAACGGTCCCATTCCCGCTTCAGCTCCTGCAAAATCCAGAGCCCCATTATGTTCTTGAGCAGGCGGAACGTATGTCCGACCCCGCCTTCGTTCGTAAAGTTCAGCTTCATAGACAGCTCGTTGATAACCGGACGATCGACCTCCGTGCCCATGAGCGACCACGTTCCGCAGCTCAAGTAAGCGAACGAACGCTCCAGGGCGGGCACGGCCGCCACCGCCGAGCCGGTGTCGTGCTCCGCAACCGCGATGACCGGCACCTCGGGCACGCCAAGCTCAGAGCTGACCGAGGACAGCAAACGGCCGGCATGCGCCCCGGGATGTACGACTTGGCCGAACAGTTCGCCCGGAATTCCGATCGCAGCGAGCAGCTCGCGGTCCCATTGCCCCAAGACGGGGTTGTACAGCTGCGTCGTCGTCGCGTTGGAAAATTCGTTCGTCATTTCGCCCGTCAAATAATAGCGCAGCAGGTCCGGAATCATCAGGAACCGCCTGGCTTCTTTTAAAAACGGGGAATCGGCGGCTTTCAGGGCTGCCAGTTGATAAATCGTATTAAATGGAAGAAATTGAATGCCCGTACGCTCGAAAATAAATTCCCGTGGAATCGTTTCGAGCACCTTCTCCATCGTTCCTTCCGTATGTAAATCCCTGTAATGGTACGGGTTGCCCAGCAATTCGCCGTTGCTGCCGACGAAGCCGAAATCGACCGCCCATGAGTCGATGGCGAGACTGTCCGGCGATACGCCGCGGTGCTTCGCTTTCAGCAGCCCCTGCTTGATTTCATGATACAACCGCAAAATATCCCACTGCAGACGTTTGCCGACCTGTACCGGATCGTTGGAAAAACGGTGAAGCTCCTCGACCTCGATGGTCCGGTCGGTCAAGCGGCCGAGCAGCGCCCGGCCGCTGCTCGCCCCCAGATCATACGCGAGGATGCTCACCAGCTCGCACCGCCCTTGCCTCTCGCCAAAATTTGTTTGCCGTAGCCGCTTTCCAAATAAGCTTTCATCGGATCGACCGGCAAGCCCTGCTCTTCGCGAATAGCGTGAAGCAGCGGCGTTACGTCGAACTCGAACGCTTTGCGCACGGCATTTTCGGCGCCGAGCACATCGCCGCTTATTTGCGCAGCTTCCACCTCTGCATGATCGATCAGCAGCGCTTTGGCGTACTGCGTTTGCACGTTGAGCACGGAGCGCAGCATCGCCGGAATTTTCGCCTCAATGTTGTGCGACTGGTCGATCATGTAAGCGATGTTGGCGACGTTGCTGCGAATTCCCGCATCGGCATCGCCCGCCGCATTCAGAATTTGATAAAAAATCAGGAACAGCTCGTATGGATTCGTGGTACCGACAATCAGATCGTCGTCCGCATATTTCCGGCTGTTGAAATGGAAGCCCCCTAGACGCTTTTCGTCGATGAGGTATGCGACGATATGCTCAATGTTCGCGCCCTGGAAATGATGGCCGGTATCTACGAGCACTTCCGCTTGCGGCCCCAATTTCAGCGCATAGTTGTAGGCCATTCCCCAATCCGCCAGATCCGTATGGTAAAAAGCCGGCTCAAAGCATTTGTACTCGATCAGCATGCGCATTTCCGGCGTCAGCGCGCTGTACATGGCGCTCAGCGCTTCGAACATCCACGCTTTGCGCTTGCGGATGTCCCCTTGTCCCGGGTAATTCGTACCGTCGGCGAACCACAAGCTTAAATCGCGCGAGCCCGTCTCTTTGGCAATGTCGACGCACTCCAGCAGGTGATCCGTGGCTTTGCGGCGAATCGCGGCGTCCGCGTTTGTCACGCTGCCCAGCATATAGTCCTCGTCCTGGAACAGATTCGGATTGACGGCGCCGATCTTCAGCCCGAGGCTTTCGGCATGATTGCGCAGCTTGCCGTAATCGTCGACTTTGTCCCACGGAATATGGATAGCGACCGAAGGACACAAGCCTGTCAAGCCGTGCACCTGCGCGGCGTCGTCGAATTTTTCGAACGGATTGCGCGGCACGCCTGTTTTTTGAAACACTTTAAAACGGGTTCCGGAATCCCCGTAGCCCCAGGACGGCGTTTCGATTTTGAGCGCTTTCAACGTAGCTTTTACTTGGTCCAGATTGATTCCTCTTGCTTGCTGCTGCTCTTCGAATAACGCATAAGCGCGATCTGACATGTATATGCACCCTCTCAAAATGTTGTTCGTTTACTTGACCGGAAACGCCATGGTCGACATCAGCGTATTCTCGGCCTGCGTCGAGTCCAGACGGCTGTATTGGACAATGATCGGAATATCGCTTTGAACTTCTATAGCGTAAGGAACGCCGTCCGGAATCGGCGCCCCCTCTTTATTCAGCGTGCTCGTGCGAATATGTTTCGTGCGTCTGGCAGGAACGACGACCAGAATGTCCTCCATCGGCTCCCGGTCTTCAAAATAAACCGTAAACCGGAGAAGCGCCTCGTCCGACGAGCAATTCAGCACGCAAACCGATTCATGGCTCGTAAGCTCTCCCGAGCTTTTCTCCGGAATGTAGCCGTCCGGAATAAACCAGTACTTTTCGCCTCTAGCTTTGTACATACGCTCACTCCCGTTTATCGAGTAAATGCAGCCGGCACACCGCCGTCAATCGTTAGCATGCAGCCTGTCGTTTTGTCTGACTTGGAGGATGCAAAAAACGCAATGCCTTCCGCGATGTCTTTGGGGAAAATGTTCACGAGCAGCGTCGTGCGCTTGCGGTAGTACTCTTCCAGCTGGTCGGGCTCGATGCCGTAAGCGGCTGCGCGCTCGTTTCTCCAGCTGCCGTTCCAAATGGCGGAGCCTTGCAGAATCGCATCCGGCAAAATCGTGTTGACACGGATGCCGAACTCGCCGCCCTCGGCAGCGATGCAGCGCGCCAGGTGCGCTTCAAGCGCTTTGGCCGCGCTGTAGGCGGTGGCGTTTTTGCCTGCGTACACCGAGTTTTTGGAGCCGATGAATACCATGTTGCCGCCGATGCCCTGCACTTTCATCTGCTTGAACGCTTCGCGGGCGACCAGGAAATAGCCTGTGCCCAGGACGTTAATGTTAAGGTTCCATTCTTTCAGCGATGTTTGGTCGAAAGGACTGGAAGTCGCAAGTCCGGCATTGTTGACGATGATGTCGACGCCGCCGTAGGCAAGCGCAGTCTCGGCGTAAGCGGCGGCGACCATCTCTTCGCTCGTCACGTCCATTTTTACGGCGATGGCGCGGTTTTCGCCGAATTTGTCGTTGATCTCGCCGGCAACTTTTTGCGCGCCTTCCAGGTTCAGGTCAGCTAGCACGACGTGAGCGCCTTCGGATACGAGACGGCGGGCCGTTTCGCTGCCGATGCCGCCAGCGCCGCCAGTAATGAACGCAACTTTGCGGGAAAATTCGGCCTCTGCAGGCGCAAGCGTCAGTTTATACAGCTCAAGCGGCCAGTATTCGACGTTGTAAGACTCGTTCTCGCTGAGCGATACGAATTGGCCGAGCGCCGTTGCGCCTCGCATTACGGCGATAGCGCGGTGATACAGAGCGCCGCTCACTTTGGACATCGCCCAGCTTTTGCCGGTATTGATCATGCCGATTCCCGGGATCAAAATAACGCGCGGAGCCGCTTCGAACATGACGTCGCCTTCGTTTTTGTTGCGGTCGAAGTAGGCTTTGTACTGCTCTTTGTAAGCGGCGATGCCTTCTTTGAGCTTCGTTTTCAGTCCTTCGATATCATCGGCGTTCGGCTCCCAGTTGATGAAGAGCGGAACGACTTTCGTATGAACCAAATGGTCCGGGCAAGCGGCGCCGACCTGGGAAAGCGACGGCGAATCTTGGCCGCCGACAAACTGCAGCACATCGGCCTCATCGTCGAATGTCAAAATCATTTTCTTGGCGTCGCTGACCGCTCCGCGAATCGCAGGCATCACTTCGGCCGCGATGCTGCGGCGCACTTCCTCAGGCAGCGCTTCGTATTTCGCTCCGCCGAACAGCTTCGCTTCATTAATACGGGATTCGATATAGGATTCCGCTTCAGTGATGATTTTGATCGTCTGTGCATAGGCGGCTTCGGACGTTTCGCCCCACGTGACGAGACCGTGCTTCTCCATCAGCACAAGCTCCGCTTTCGGGTTGGCGAGCACGCCTTCGGCGATCATTTTGGACAGCGTAAAGCCAGGGCGCACGTACGGTACCCACACGAAGCGGTCGCCGAAAATTTCGCGGGCGATTTCTTTGCCGTTGTCGGCACAGCACAGGCTGATGATGGAATCCGGATGTGTATGGTCAACATGTTTGAATGGTAAAAATGCGTGAAGCAGCGTTTCGATCGAAGCGCGGGGATGTTTGGAATCGATCATGCAATGAGTCAAGTAGCCGACCATTTCTTCGTCGGACATTTCGGACTTCTCGAACAGCGGACGAATGTCGTCCATGCGCAAGCCGGTAAAGTTGCCCGCTTTCATCGTAGCCAAATCGGAGCCGCTGCCTTTCACGTACATGACTTCGACATCACGGCCGCGGAAATCTTTGACAACCGTTTTGCTGGACGTATTGCCTCCGCCCCAGTTGCATACCCGGCGGTCCGATCCGATGATGTTGGAGCGGTAGACGAGCTCGTCAAGACCTCCTTGAAGCGCAGAAGCTTTCGTGTTATCCCACAAACTTTGTACCATGTAAACTACCTCCGACTTTACGTTCATTTTTGTATTTGTTTGTTTTTGCTTGTTTTCATCTTACCATCTCTTTGTTTGGTTGTATATAAAAAAATAAAGAAATGCAATGCTGCCGAAAAACCCGCCCGCATACACCCGGACACCCGCTTAACGCCGCGGGTGGTTGACCACCGCCATGCGACGTCACACCACGCCGCCGGGAGCTGCGCGCAGTGCGAAAAAGCGTGCAGAAAACCTGGGAAAGCCAGATTGTTGAAAAAGTGACTGGCTGAAGGGATCGGCGGGGGCGCAGCCGCTCTTACCCAACCTAATTCAGTCCAGTACGGGTTGCGGCGCTGAAGTGGGTCACGCTTCTCTTGCATGGGTTCCGGCGCTGAAGTAGGCCTCGCTTTCCCTTCTGGGTCGTTGCGCTGAAATGGGGGTGGACACGGCGGCTTGGCTGGGAGAAAGCCTGCAAAAGTGCAGGCTTTTTCTGTGAAAGTAGCTCATTTTGGCGAAAAGCCTGCGATTGTGCAGGAATTTTCGCTAAAAATGCACCAGAGCCCATGTTCGCGGCGAAAAGCCTGCACATTTGCAGGAATTTGACGTAGCCAGCGTATCCATCGAGCAAAAGCTGCACTTTTGCAGGTTTTTTCGCGCAAGCATGGGTTTCGGCCGTGAAGTGAAGCCGTGCTTCTCCTACACGGGTTGCGGCGCTGAAGTGGGTCACGCTTCTCTTGCATGGGTTCCGGCGCTGAAGTAGGTGGACAAGGCGGCTTGGCAGGGAAAAACCTGCAAAAGTGCAGGCTTATTCCGTGAAAGTAGCTCATTTTGGCGAAAAGCCTGCGATTGTGCAGGAATTTTCGCTGAAAATGGATCAGAACGCATGTTCGTGGTGAAAAGCCTGCACATTTGCAGGAATTTGACGTAGCGAGCGTATCCATCGAGCAAAAACTGCACTTTTGCAGGTTTTTTCGCGCAGCCAGGCAGATTGTGCGACCGGATCTAGCGTGTGGGTTTCTGATCAGCCTGCGCTTTATCCAACTGTTATATTTGTAAAAACTTGAACCTACAGCAATTGTGTAAGGGTGACGTCCACGGCGTCATGAGTGTTTTTGCAGGTTTGAACGGGTTTAAGCAAGTTGGGGCATAGTTGAGCGTGTTAAGCGGTTTGGGCAGTTTGGGCAGTTTGGGCAGTTTGAGTAGGTTGAATAGGTTGAGCACGGTTGAGTGAGCATATTGAGCATGTTGGGGCAGGTTTGGCACGTTTGAGCAGATTGAACTGGTTTAAGCAATTGAGCAGGTTTGAGCAAACTGAACAGTTTGAGGCACGTTTGAACAAGATTGCGGCTTTTGCCAAGCGGTTTCACGAATGGCTGCGCCTGGGCCACCCTCCTGCTGCCCTGACAAAATGTCGCGACTTGCTCCGGCAGCTCGAAACGCAAAGCTTGTTTATTTTTGTTTTCGTTTGTTTTTATCCGAACCAATAAAAAAAAGAAGAACGCCCCAAGACGCATATTGCGCTTGAACCGTTCTTTTCCAGCCTACCAGCGGCCGCTCGTACCGCCGCAGCTCCCAGCGCGCAGTATTGCGCTGAATGACGGCGGTCGGTCGATCGCAGGATTATCTCCTTCGACTAGTAAGTCAATTTGATTTGCAGCAGTCTGTCGTTCGCCGTCGTTCGCGTATATGCAGCCGAGGTGTAGCTTAAGCCGGCGATTCCGGTCACGGAAGCACGCGCTTTTTTCAAGTCCGCCGCTACGCTGCCGCCGTGAAGATAACGAATCGTGATCTCCTGCTCGCGGTTATTGGCTGCGGCTTGCAATTTCGCCGTCAACTCCTTCAAATTCGCCGCGGTGTTCGCTTCGGATAAATAAGACAGGCCGAGCGAGTCGTACATATTGTTGTAAAAAGACGCTTTGCCCGGATCGGATTTCCTCAGCCCCGCCAAAGTCTGGTCATAGGACGTCTTGGCCGCAGGATACGATTTGTTCCATGAATGATCCACTCTAAGCTGCGCATCGGTGAGATTGTAGTAATCGTAACTCACTTTGCCCCGGACATCGGGAACGGGGTCGTCCCAGGTCGTGTCCAGTTGATACCATGTGCCGTCCAACTGCACGAGATTCCAGGCGTGAGCGATTCCGCGCGCCCTGCCCTCTTCGATTTTTACGGGAATGCCCGCTTGTCGGAGCATTTCGTAGGCGATGAGCGCGTATCCCTGGCACACCGTCGTTCCCTGAAAAAGGCCGTCGTAGGCCGAATGCGATTTTAACGTCGTATCATAAGCAAGATTGCTTACGATCCAGTCGTGAATCGCCTTTTCCTTCTCATGGGCGTTCATGTCCGTGGTCAGTATGGTTGGCAACACCTCGGCGATTTTGGTCTTTACTTGCGCGGTTTGCTCCAGAGTTTCCCAGTATGTAAATTGAAACGTGACGGCCGTCAAACCCGAAGACGTCGTCTTGGCTGTGAATCCGTATGTTTTTACCGTATAATGCACGTAATCGTCGGCATTCAGCGCAGCGTTCAGGGCGCGCGTCACCTCCGCCTTCAACGCAGACGCCTTACCGGCATACGCCACGTCCAATGAAGGCATACGGTTCGTTAATGCGCTGAGAATTTGCGATTGCAGCTCGCTTTCCGCCGCTGCGTCGGTGCTGGTCGCCGCGGCGGCGACGCCCGCCGTGCCCCCGGCCGCAGTGCCGGCAAAGACCGCGAATGCCGCGCCGGTTGCCAAAAGTCTTTTCGCCAGTAATTTCATCGAATCCGCCCTTTCGGGAATCAAGTTTTGATCGTTTCCAAAATCGGTAGATTAATAGATTTACAGGAATACTATACCATATCCATCGACTGATTTCGACAAAATTAATGCGGGCGCTGCGGCAAATATGAACGGTCAAACAATAAACCTCCGGCACCGCACATGGCGGCAGCGGAGGTTCATAGATTTCATTTTATTTTCAAATCTTCCGGCCTGATCGACATCAGCTCCTGTTTGGAAGGCGTGCTTACGTACTGGCCCAGGAGACGGACCGCCTGATGGCGCATGGCCTTCTCCAGCACGTTCCTCACATACCTGGCATTGCTGAACGCTTTCCAGGTCATCGTTTTTTCCTCGATAAGCTGCTGCTTTAGCTTGAGAATCGTTTGCGGAAGCAGCACATACTCCCTGTCTTTTGCCATCGATTCAATGATCTGTATCAGCTGATCGACGCTGTAATCCTCAAAATCGACCTGAATGGGGAACCTCGAAGGCAGACCCGGATTGGTCGCGAGAAACTGCTCCATCTCGTCGGAATAACCGGCCAGAATAAGAATAAAATCGTTCTTCTTATCCTCCATCCCTTTTACGAGACAATCGATTGCTTCCTTGCCGAAATCTTTGTCCCCGCCCCTTGCCAGACTGTAAGCTTCGTCGATAAACAGCACGCCGCCCATTGCTTTCTTCATCAATTCGCGGGTTTTCAGCGCCGTATGCCCGATGTACTCGCCGACCAGATCGGCCCGTTCCACCTCGGTAAAATGCCCCTTGCTCAGCACCCCCATGGCATGAAACATTCTGCCCATCAGCCGCGCTACCGTCGTTTTCCCCGTTCCGGGACTGCCTTTGAATATCATGTGATATACGTGCGCATTGCTGAGGAGTCCCGCTTCGGCGCGGAATTGCGAGATTTGCAGCAGCGCATAAATTTCGTGAACGAGCTCTTTCACGTTTTGAAGCCCGACCATTTGATTCAATTCTTTAAAAATGTCGGATAAGGGACCTTCCTGAGGGCTCCTTTTGGGCATCGTATGAGGTTCTGCATCCGCTATCGGCTGAGGTTCGCTGTTTCGCAGCACGATATTGATTTGGCGCGACGGGATTGTATGGTTTCGCTGATCTTTTGTAATGACTCGACCACTCATGTGTATCACCTCGTTTTCTAGGTGTTTTCAATATACGCGGGAGCCCAGAAGAAAGTTACATGCCTGCCGCTTGATATAAATCCCCGAGTGTAAAAGATTATTAGCAAATAATATAGTTTTCATTTGCAAACAAAGAAGAGAGGGGTCATTTCTCCTCCTTCATCATATTAGACGTACGGTTATTTTATGAAGACATCTTTACAAAACGTGGCTCCGATATTTTTAGCCCAAAATTTAACTGGGCAAGCATCCATTTGTTTGGATAGTACATAGGCTGATGTATCAAATGTTTTAGGAGGAGATTTTTTAATGACTTACCAACAACATCATCATGGGCATCACCATCACTATCCGCATCATTACCATGCATATTATCATCATCCACACCATTACCCTGCGTATTACCCATATTACTATCATCCCATGCATCACCATGCACATCATCATGCTTTCGTTCCTTTTGCCCATCATCACCCTCACTTCATTCACGCCCACGCGCATCACGCTCATCATGTTCATCATCCGCATATGCATATGCATGCTTATCATCCACACATGCATATGCATGCTTATCATCCGCACATGCATATGCACGCGCATCCGCATCATGCTCACCACGCCCACCACGTCCATCATGGCGCTTATTACGGGGGAGCGCAAGGCGTTTACCCAGGAGCTCCTGAAGTTGGAGGAGTTGCGGCACAACCTGAGACAGCCAATTATCCAACCACTTATCCAACTACTTATCCGACCGCTCAACAGCCTGCAGTCGGCGCTCAAGAAGTATACGGCAAAGGCAAATAAGCTTACGTTTCTCCGGCATGACCCTAAAATCAAAGATCGCCCGCATCTTGCCAGTTCGGCCAGGTGCAAGGCGATCTTTTTCATGAAGCTACTGGTAAGCGGAAAAGCCTGCGAAAGCGCAGGCTTTTTCCGTGAATCGGGTTCATTTCGAGAAAAAACCTACGGTTGTGCAGGAATTTTTGATGAAAAGGAATCTAAGCTCGTGTTCGCGCCGAAAAGCCTGCACAATTGCAGGAATCTTTCGCAGCCAGCGCCTCAATCGGGCAAAAACTGTATTTTTGCAGGTTTTTTTCACGCAACCAAGCAGATTGTGCGGGCTTGGCTCTGGCGCGCGGGTTTCAGTTCAGCCTGACTTTTGCAGGCTCTCTCGCCCAAGTAGATGTGCTGACCCCTGGCGTTCGAGCTGTTCGACAGTCTCACGTTCGCGAATTTCCATGCGCCTTCCCGGCGACCGTGCGGCTCCGGCGGTACGTCAGCAGTCTGCGCAAAAGCCGCCGGGAGCGAGCTTCACTCTTTTGATGTGTACATTTGACTCGGGGTAAAATGCTCCACCACCGGAAAAGGATCATAAAAATGGTGCAGCAGCTTCCGCCATTCCTGGTATTGTTCAGATCCGCGGAAGCCGGACGTGTGGTCTTCCAGCGTCTCCCAGCGGACCAGCAGCAAGTATTTGTTCGGGTCCTCGACGCAAGCGTGCAGCTCGTGCGAAATGTAGCCTTTCATCGATGAAATGATGGACGAGGCCTTTTCAAACGCGGCTTCGAATTGTTTGGTTTTGCCTGGAATAACAGGCAGCATGGCGGCTTCGAGAATCATATCCGCACTCTCCCCTCCTGTCAGAAGCCGTCGGCTTCCTCATCTTGAAAATGTGACGTATCTCCGTGCAGGACGATATGCGGCCGGCCTTCCTTCCATTCCACAAGACTCAAGCAGGTCGGATAAAAATAAGGAGGATTCCAAAGCTCAGCCAGCGGCCTTTGTTCAAAATAGGCCATGATGATTTTAAGCGTTACGGTATGCGAAAACAGGCCGACCGTTTTTCCGGCATGCTCCTCAAGCAGCCGCTCCAGCGCCGGCAATACTCTCTCCTGCAACGCTTCGTAAGACTCCCCCGAATCAGGCTTGTACTCATGCGGCCTGCTCCAAAATGCACCGAAGCTCTCCGGCTGCTCCAGCTTGATTTCTTCCGCCAGCCTGCCTTCCCATGCGCCAAGGTGCATCTCTCTCCATACATCCGCCGCCTGAATGGGCTGTTCCCGCAGGCCGCGCACGATCCGCGCCGTCTCCATCGTCCGCCCGCTGCTGCTGGACAGCAGCACATCGAACCGGACATCCCGCAGCGATTCCGCCAACCACTGCGTTTGCTGCCGGCCCTGCTGCGATAACGGCGAATCTGCATGTCCCTGCAACCTGCCTTGCAGATTCCACTCCGTTTCCCCGTGCCTGATCAAGTATAAACTCGTCGTCATCCGGTCCATGCCTCCTCTACATTTACGTCAACAGCAGCAAGGATACGAAATTGTCCGGTTCCAGCGGACCAAAATACCGGCGAAGCTCGGTGCCCGCCAACCTTTCGCGTATGGAAGTTTCCTCGTAGCGCACGCCCTTCAGCCGCTCTTCGAGCTCGCCGACATCCTGCACGCCGAAGAAATCCCCGTAAATTTTCAGCCCCCGGATCGTTCCTTCTTCAATGTCCAGCCGCACATCCACGGTGCCGACCTGTTCAAACCGCCTGGAGTTTTGGATCGTGCTTTTCGGCGATTTCCCGTAATTCCAGTCCCAATTCTGATAGCGCTCCTGCGAAAGCAGGTTGATCCGCTCCCAATCGTCCGCCGTCAGTTTGTAGCGCGGCACATCCGCTTCGTTCACCCCGAAAATCGATTCCAGCAGCCGCTTGCGAAAATCTTCGACCGTCATCGGCTGCTTCAAAAACTCGGCAATATTGGCGACCCGGCTGCGAATCGACTTAATGCCCTTGGACTGGATTTTATCCGGGTTTACTTTCAGTGCCGACACGACATTGTCGATCTCCGAATCGAACAGCAGCGTGCCGTGGCTGAACATGCGCCCTTTCGTCGAGAACTGGGCGTTGCCGGAAATTTTCCGCTCGCCGACCTGAATGTCGTTGCGTCCGGTCAAAGCCGCTTCTACGCCCAGCCCGCGCAGTGCCTGCACGACCGGCTCCGTAAACTTTTGAAAATTATGAAAAGACTGGCCGTCGTCCTTCGTAATAAAGCTGAAATTCAAATTGCCCAAATCGTGGTAAACCGCCCCGCCGCCGGACAGACGCCGCACGACATGAAGCTGATGCTCTTTCACATATTCGGGATTGATTTCTTCTATCGTATTCTGATTTTTGCCGATGATGATCGAGGGCTCGTTGATATAAAAAAGCAGATAAGTTTCATCGTCCGGCAAATGCCGCAGCACATATTCTTCAATGGCCAGGTTGATTCGGGGATCGTGAATGCCTTCATTATCGATAAACAGCATGATTTTACTCTCCTTGCTCGTGTATTGGTTCGACGGGGGCCGACATCGTCCGGTTCAAGGTGGACATCCCCAGCGAATGATAAAACTGCACGGCGCGCTGATTAAACTCCCACACGTTCAGTTCCATGCTGGACGCCCCTTTTTCCCGGGCCCATTCCAGCGCCGCTTCGTACAGCTTGGTGCCGATTCCTTGCCTCTGATGGCCGGGAACTACCGCCAGTTCGTTGATATGTCCGTAAATGCGCGGAACGAGGGCGTTATACGGGGGGCTTTTTTTCATTTCGGCCATGACGACCCCGACGACGGTTCCCTGCTTTTCGGCGACAAAAATTGCTTTATTTTCCTGATCGGAGAAGCTTCGGTACCAGCCCATGGCGACGACGCGGTCCAACCTGGCAAACAGCCCGGGCAGCGCTTCCGCATGCTCTTCTTGTCCGAAACGGATGATGGCGTTAACGGCCTCGTAATCTTCCGCCGCCGCTGTGCGGATTGTAACGGTCAACTGAAATCCCCCTCCCTATGTATTCTAGCTTACCGTAAAGAGCATATCTTTTCCAGCGGACCGCGAATATTGTCGAAGCTTCACAAAGCGATTGTATTAATATTCACAAAAATGTATAATCATAAAAATCGCAATCATTTTATCGAATAAAGGAGCATGGGAAATGAGAAAAAGCTGTGAACCGTTCCTCGCGCTCGAACGGATTGCCGCCCACACCTGGCCGGGCGAAGAAGCGGAAACAATGGGCGAGTGGCTCGTACGGGCGTCGCGCGGCGTTACGAAACGGGCGAACAGCGTGCTTGCTGCGGGAGAGTTTCCCCAAGACGGCCGATGGCTGGCGCGAATCGAGCAATTTTACAGGGAGCGGAATCTTCCCGCCTTGTTTCATGTCAGCGATGCCTCGCCGGACGGCCTCGACGAGCTTCTTGGCACGAACGGGTACGAAAAGGAAGTGCCCTGCCTCTTGATGACGGCGGACAGTCGGGAAGCCGCCGCCAAAGCGCAGCACGCGCTGAACAGCACAAAGCCAATAGCGGCGGAAATCGTCTGGTCCGGGCAGGCCGACGAACAGTGGACCCGCGATTTCATCCGGCTTGAACAGTTCCCAGCGGAGCGAAAAGCGTTCTACGACGGTCTGTTCGAAAGAATGCCCGGCCGCAAAGGATTTCTCGCCCTTAGGCGCGAAGGCGAGACGGTCGCGCTCGGGACCGCCATCGCCCGGAACGGCTGGGCGGGGTTCATGAATGTCGTCGTCCGCGAGGATTGCAGAGGTCAAGGCTTTGGCTTGCTCCTCATGCATGCGATGACGGCATGGAGTGTGGAACAGGGCGCGGACAACCAGTTTTTGCAAGTCATCGCGGACAACGAACAGGCAAACCGCTTGTATGAAAAGCTCGGGTATAAGCCTTTATTCGGTTATCATTACAGAGTCAAGTATGAATTGGAGCCGGCTGCATCATCCTAACAGGGAATACCGACAGGATGAAAGGGAGTAAGGCACATGGCAACAGCAACAGAGACGAAACCTGCATTTCCGGCGCAGCACCAGAACAAGCAGCCGGGCATCGAATCGGAGATGAACCCGCGCCCGGTTTTCGAGGATGCGCAGTACAAAGCCGCCGGCAAGCTGAAGGATAAGGTGGCGATCATTACCGGCGGGGACAGCGGCATCGGCCGGGCCGTCGCCGTCGCTTACGCCAAGGAAGGCGCGGACGTCGTTCTCGTCTATTTGAACGAGCACGGCGACGCGGAAGAAACGCACCGCCGGATCGAAGAGCTCGGCCGGAAATGTTTGCACATCGCCGGGGACGTGGGCGACGAGAACTTTTGCAAGCAGATCGTGAAGCAAGCCGTCGGCCAATTCGGGAAGCTGGACGTCCTGGTGAACAACGCCGGCGAGCAGCACCCGCAAAAAGTGTTCGCGGACATCACTTCCGGCCAGTTGGAGCAGACGTTCCGGACGAACATTTTCTCTTACTTTTATATGACCCAGGCGGCGCTGCCCCACCTCCAAGCGGGCAGCGCCATCGTCAACACGGCCTCCATTACGGCCTACCAAGGGCATGAACAGCTTGTCGACTACTCTGCGACCAAAGGAGCGGTCGTCAGCTTCACCCGCTCCCTTGCGCTGCAGCTCAGCGGCCGCGGCATCCGCGTCAACGGCGTAGCGCCGGGACCCGTCTGGACGCCGCTTATCCCGTCCACGTTCACCGCCGCGGAAGTCGCCAAATTCGGCGCGGACACGCCGATGAAGCGCGCCGGACAGCCGAATGAACTGGCGCCGAGCTATGTGTTCCTCGCTTGCGATGATTCGTCCTACATGTCGGGACAAATGCTTCACGTCAACGGCGGCACGATCGTGAACGGCTGAGCTTGATTCGCACCGAAAAAGGGCCGGACCCCGAGCGGAACAATCCGCATGAGGTCCAGCCCTTTTTGTCGCCGGGTTTACAAGCCCGCTTTCAGCAGCAGCTTGGTCCATTCCCATTTCATGTAGGCGAACGTTTCCCGCCCTTCGTGGTACGGAAGGAACAGCACTTCCGAATCCGTCGTCGAGACGAGCGGATTGCGCAGTCCGACCGTTGTGGCAATGTCGAGGGCGCGCGATCCGTGATAGTTATGCGTGATGACCACGGAAGTAACGAGCCCCTGCCCGTCCATAATTTGCTTGCTGTAGAGCAAATTCTCGTACGTACTGGTCGCGCGCGGCTCCAGCAGAATAGCGCGGTCCGGGATGCCTTTTTGAACGAGGTAATTACGCATGCCTTCCGCTTCGGTCAATTTGGAGCCGTTATGGTCGAGTCCGCCCGTCACGATGAGCTTCGCGAATTTCCCTTCCTTGTAAAGCGCATAAGCGTGGTCGAGACGCTCCGTTAGGCCCGGGCTCGGCAAATCTTTGCGCAGCGCGGCGCCCAGCACGATCCCTACGTCCACTTTATCCGGCAAAGCCTGCTGCGGCCCGAACTGCACCTTCCATTGAATATAAACGACCCAGACGCAAAAGAGCAGAAAAAGCAGCAGCACCAGGCGTAAACCTGTTCGAGCCTTGCGCGCGAATCCGGCCGTTTTACCGGAGCGGCGGCGTGAAAATTTATGTACGGACTGCTGCTTGTTCCGGCTTTGCTGCATGTTCATCGTATAACTCCCTTTACTCTTTCTCCAGAAAAGCCTGCACATGGTCAAACAAATCTGCGGCGTCTTCACTGTGGCAAATCAAATGCTTCGACCTCGGATACCAATAGAGCTCCCTGTCTCCGCTTACTTTGCCGTAAATATATTTGGCGCTTAACGGATGAATGACCTGATCCCGCTGCGCTTGCGCAATCAAAGTCGGAACCGTAACCCGCGCGAACTCCGGCTTCAAATGCCGCACAAGCCGGGTAAATTGCCAGGTGGCGCGCAGCGGCGTCGATCGCGCTTTGTGCAAATAGTCCTGATCCTGGTGACGCCAATCCTCGCGCATCACCTGCAGCAGCCGTGCCGGACTGACGTATATGACCGCCGTATTCAGCAGCACGAGCCTGCGGACCGGATAGCGGACCGCCAAATAAGCGGCAAGCAGCCCGCCCATCGAAAAGCCGACCAAATCGAAAGTGCCGTACTGCTCCGCCATACGCTTCGCGTGCCGTTCGGCCGAACCGACCCAATCCTCCCAATGGGAGGATCGGAGCCCGTTCAGGTCTTCCCCGTTCCAGGGAAGCCTCGGCACAACGCACGGCTGTCCGCGGTATTCCAGATGCCTCGCCAAAGGCTCTACCTCGAACGGGCCGCCCGTGAAACCGTGAAACAAAAGACATGGGCGCGTCATTGCCGAATCCGCCTCCTTGTTTCGCTCGCTTACTTCTCGGTAATCGCGATGGAGTCGATCGTAACTTTCTCCTTCGGCTTGCTTGCTTCACCCGTGGGGCTGGTTCCTACCGGCGTCGCGGCGATTTGCTGCACAACGTCCATACCGCTCGTCACTTTGCCGAAAATCGTATAGTCCGGCTTGCTGTTAAGCGACTTGGAGTCGTCGCCGGTGCAGATGAAAAACTGGCTGCCGTTCGTATTCTTCCCGGCATTAGCCATGGCGACGATGCCCGGCTCGTATTGATGGGCCTTCGACAGCTCATCCTCGAACTTGTATCCCGGACCGCCTGCGCCCGTACCTTTTGGGTCCCCAGTCTGAATCATGAACGATTGGATGATCCGGTGGAACGTCAAATTGTTGTAAAAGCCTTCTTTGGACAGAAACACAAAGTTGTTCACTGTTTTCGGAGCGTCCTTGGCGAACAGCTCAATCGTAAATTTGCCCTTGGAAGTCGTAACCTCCGCTTGATACGTTTTGTTCGTATCGATCGTCATGTCCGGCGCCTTGCTCCATTGCTTGGCTGTTCCTTCCGCGGGAGCCGCGGGCTTGTTCCCACAAGCGGACAGCGCAACCGCCGCCGCAATTAATGCTAATGCAAACATCTTTTTCCGTGGAAAGTTCATTCGGGACATCCTCCATTGCAGCATAAAAGCTGGATCGATTGTTAGTTTTTCACGTTGTTTGTGTTGTTCGCGTTGTTCGCATTGTTAACGTTGTTCGCGTCGTTCGCGCCATTCAAGGCGTCCGTACTGTTCAGACCGTTCGTGTTATTGATCCCGTTCGCCTTGGTCCCGTTCGGATTCAAGGGATCTCCGGGCTTATCCGCCTGGCCTCCCGCAGGTTTATCGGAAGGCGAAGCCGTCGGGCCGGAGCCCGGCGAAGTTCCGGGACTGGCCGAAGGGAGCGTAGTCGCTTTGCCGCCGGCCGTAGGCGATGCCCCCGGAGACTGCATCCCTGGCGACGGTGACGGTGACGGTGACGGCGAGCCATGGTTCGCTCCGCTGCCGGGAGACGGCGACGGCGACATGGACGGCGTCGGCGATGTAATCAGCCCGTCGTCCTTGGGAACGGTGACGCTGATTTCATTGGACTTGCTGCCGGGGGCATTCGTATCCAGATTCACTGGAATTACGTAATATTGATACGTTTCTCCGCCGGTTACGGTCATATCGCTGACTCCCGTCGATGGAGACTCAAGCAGCAGCTTGGGCTCCTGTTCCGTGGAACTTTTCCGGAACACTTGATAAGCTGTCTTGTCGCCAAACGGTGTCCACGTTAATTGGACGGATCTTTTTTCCGGCACATACGCGCCTGCCAAATCGGTTACTCCGCTAGGCGGCTCTTTCAAATCAGGCACGCTGGCAGGCTTCGTAAAGCTGGAGGCAGGCTTGCCTGCAAGCGCATTGGACATGACTTCCTTGAAAATGGCGGAAGGGCTTCCGCTGCCGACCGTCACATAATGCTTCGCGTCGACCTTGTCGAATCCTTCCCATACGGCCGCGGTCCACTCCGGCGTGTAGCCGACGAACCAGACGTCGCGGTCATACTTCTCAATTCCTTTAATATCAAGTCCCGTCGATCCCGTTTTCCCGGCGACCGGACGGTCGAACTTCGCCTTCGCGCCCGTCCCGCCCTGCTCGACGACGCCTTGGAGCAGCAGCGTTAAATAATAAGCGGTCTGCGGCTTGATGACCTGCTTTTGATCCGTTTTGTACGTAGCGACATCTTTACCGTCCTTATCCGTAATCCGGACAATCGCGTGCGTTTTGTTCTGCACGCCCTGATTGGCAAATGCGCCGTATGCCGTCGCCATTTGCAGCGGGGAAACCCCGTCCGTCAAACCGCCCAGGGCGATAGCCAGGTTGCGGTCTTTCGTTTTGTTCAAAGGAATGCCCAGCTTGTTCGCGAAATCCATGACGTAACTCATCCCTTTGGCGCTGCTGATCTGGCTGAGCAGCCATACTGGGGCCAAATTGTACGACTTTTTCACCGCTTCGAACATCGTTACTTGACCGTGGCTCGTTCGGTCGTAGTTGCGGGGCGAATAATCGCCGAACGACGTCTGGGTATCATCCAGCTTGGAATACGGATTCCAGTCTCCCGTCTCCAGCGCCGGGCCGTAAGCCGCAATCGGCTTGAATGACGAGCCGGGCTGTCTTAGGGAAAATACGCGGTTGAACCCTCGCGCCTGATAGTCCCTGCCTCCGATCATCGCCACCAGACCGCCGGTTTTATGATCGATAATGACCATCGAGCTTTGAATCTTTTGCCCGTCGGTAGCGTCTTTCTGGAACAGGCTTGCATTAGTGTACGTCTGCTCCATAGTTTGTTGCGCTTTCGGGTTCATCGTCGTATAGATCCGGTAGCCTTTGGACATCAGCTCTTCCTCGTCGATGCCGTACATATTTTCCGCTTCGTTAATGACGTAATCAACAAAGGTAGCGTAATTCGACGTCGTTGTGCGGCCGGTCGGAGGCACATAATCGATTCCGGCCGCCTCTGCGCGCTCCTGCTCGGTAATGTAGCCCTGGTCGGCCATCAGCTTGAGTACGACGCCGCGCCGCTCTTTGGACATGTCCGGGTTCGCCAAAGGCGAATAGCGGGACGGCGCTTTCGGCAGGGCGGCGAGCGTGGCGATTTCCCACAGCTTCAGATCGTTCAGGTTCGATTTGCCGAAATATACCTTGGCGGCCGCTTTGATGCCGTACGCATTGCTGCCTAAATAAATGCGGTTTAAATATTTTTCCAAAATTACTTCTTTGCTATACCTCTGATCCAGAGCAAAGGCGATAGCCATTTCGGTGCCTTTGCGGAAAGCCGTCTTCTCGGAGCTGAGAAAGACGTTTTTGGCCAGCTGCTGGGTGATCGTGCTGCCCCCTTCGACGGCGCTCATATGCATCACGTCTTTGACCAGCGCGCGCCCGATCGCCCAGAAATCGACGCCGGAATGCTCCAGAAAGCGCCTGTCTTCGGTCGCGATGAACGCATTTTGCAGCTGTTTGGGAATGTCCGAGATTTTGACGCTTTCGCGGTTTTCGGCGCCCTGATACAGCTTGGCGATCTCGGTAGGCTCCGCTTTTCCTTCCTCCTGTGCAAAAACGAGCGATGATTCCGAAGTGGCGTCTATCTTGTCAATGTTTTGATCCAAAATTTTGTAGCCGCTCATCAGGACGACGATGTAAACGCCCATCGCGCAAATGACGGCAAGTATCCCTGCAATGATCGTGCCGAATATCAGCTTTCTTGCATTGAACGGCTTCTTCTTCTTGGTTTTTTTGGTTTCCTGAGGCTTCGTTTTGGTTGTATTTGCCAAATCCACCGACTCCCTCGTCTATAATCTCTAGGCTGATCAACAAAAGAACAACCTCGTGATCAAGGTTGCTCCTGCTTGTTACTATTCGATTAGACGTTCCCGCAAATTGAAAAGTTGCAAAATGCCGCCAATCGTTACTCGGATGCTTCCGCAGCGGCCATCAGCGAGACGGCTCTTTGCGGGGTAAAAGTTGAAATCGCATGCTTGTAAACCATTTGCTGGCGTCCTTCGCTGTCTATGATAATCGTGAAATTATCGAAAGCGCGAATAAGTCCTCTGATTTGAAACCCATTAGTTAAGTATACGGTTACGGGAATGCTTTCTTTACGCAGTTGGTTCAAAAAATTGTCCTGGATATTAATGGATTTGTTCATCAGTAGGTCCCCCTTAATGGAATGAAACATCCGCCCGGTTGGCGCTATTTCAATGGTAATTGTTGTTGAATATATTCAATTTCTTGAACAAACTTTCCTGCTATTATATCATTAATCTTTTGGAAATGCGCAGAAAATTTTGCCGTATCCGTGACATCGATCCAATCTATGTCCTTCATGTGCCGAAACCAGGACAATTGGCGCTTGGCAAACCTGCGCGTATCCCGTTTCAGCAGCTCGACCGCTTCTTCATATGTGCGGAAACCGTCGAGGTAAGTGACGATTTCCTTGTAGCCCAGCCCTTGCATCGAGATGGCGTCTCTCGGACAGCCGGAATCGAGCAGGCTGCGGACTTCTTCAACGAGCCCTTCGCTCATCATCTGATCGATCCGCTCTTCGATGCGCCGGTAGAGCAGCGCCCGGTCCATCGTGAGGCCAATGATACAGAGTTCGTAGGGGGACTCTTTTTTTTGCCCGGCCAGATGCTCCGACAGCGGCTTGCCGGACACATGGGCGACTTCCAGCGCCCGGATAACGCGCCTTCGGTCATTGGCATGCAGGCGGTCCGCTGTTTCCGGATCGATCTCCCGCAGCCGGCCGAGCAGCGCCTCGTCCCCGTACCGGTTTGCGAACGCTTCCTGCTCATTGCGGAAAGCTTCATCCATGCCGACGTCCGTGAATTGGTAATTGTAGCAAACCGACTCTATGTACAATCCGGTTCCTCCGACGATAAAAGGCAGCTTCCCCCGGGCATGAATTTCCGGGACGAGGCTTTTGACCCGCTCCTGAAATTCCGCCGCCGAGAACGGATAGGACGGCTCGTGAATATCGATCAGATGATGGGGAACGAGCGCGCGCTCCTCCGGACTTGCCTTCGCCGTGCCGATATCCATCCCCCGGTACACCTGCATGGAATCGCCCGAAATGATCTCGCAATCGAATTTTTGGGCGATTTCCAGGCTCAGCTTCGTCTTGCCGACCGCCGTAGGGCCGATCAGCACGAGCAGCTTCGGCTTCGCCAACGCGTCTAACACAGTCGAATCACTCCATAAGTCGTTTTCGTATTGGAACGCAGCACCCGCTCGAAACCGAGGCGGGCAAACTCCTTGCTGTCCCTGTGCTCCTTGAGCACGATGCTTTTTCTGGCTACGCGCCGGGCCTGCTCGATCGCAAGCAGGCTGACCGCTTCGGGATTGGCCCGCTGCCGCAGGGGCGAGATCGAGCTCGATTCCCCGATCGGATTGCGGAACATCGGGTCAAAGTAGACGATGTCCGCGCTCCCCGTCTCCAGCCGCTGCAAATAAGCGAGATGATCGGTCTGGCTGACAGCGATTCGGCGCATCGCTTCGTTAAGCTCGGGAATGTCGGATTCGTACGCCGACAGCCCTTCGCGGATGAGCATGGCCGGAACCGGCTCGCTCTCCAGTGCCGTCACTTGCCCGGCGGCGCCGACGGCAAACGAAAACACAATCGCATCGGAAGCCAGCCCCGCCGTACAGTCGATCACCGAATCGCCTGCCGCCGCGCCGGATGCATCGAGCAGCAAATCGGATTCGCCGCGAAGCAGCCGCTTGATTCGCACCTGCGCCATGCTCGGATGAAAAAATAACGCAGGCATATCTCCTACATAGTACCTGATCTCTTCCTTCGTCACAAGCAGGAGCGAATCGTCGCCTTGCTTTTGTCTAAGTTGCTGCAAGGAATCCCGGCCCCGCGCGATCAGACGCCCGCCGTATTCCTCCGCCAGCCGGCGTGCTTTGGCAAGCGCTTCGCCGGACGGTTCGTAAGATGTCGTTACAAGCACGAGGCTACATCACCCGCTTAAACATTTTTTCGAGCTCATAAGTGGAGAAGCTGACGACAATCGGCCTGCCGTGCGGACACGTATAAGGATTGCGGCAGCCAGCCAAACGGTCGATCAAAGTTTCCATTTCAAGCACGCTCAGGCCCTGGTTCGCTTTGATCGATGCCTTGCAGGAACACATAATCGCCGCTTTCTCGCGCAGCTTGGCGATGTCGACCGCCTTGCGCTCGGCGAGCACCCACTCGCACATTTCCTCGACGATCGCTTTCTCTTCGCCGCCCGGAAACCAGTGGGGATGCGCCCTCACCAAAAACGTATTGCCGCCGAACGCTTCCATATACACCCCGGCCTGCTCGAACAGGGAGAGCCTGTCTTCGATAACGGCCGCTTCGGACGGCGTAAATTCCAGCGTAATCGGCACGAGCAGCTCCTGGCTGGCCTCCGCCGGATTGCCGAAGCGCTCGTAGAAATATTCATAATTGATGCGTTCGTGAGCCGCATGCTGATCGATCAGGTAAAGCCCTTCATCGTTTTGCGCGATCAAGTAAGTTCCGTGCATTTGCCCGATCGGATCGAGCCTTGGAAATGAAGGCAGCTTAGGCGCCGCCGATTCGCCGGATTCCGGAATCAGATCCATAAAAGCTTCCACCGCTTTGCGCTGCTGCCGAACGGAGGCGCCGTTCGGAGGCGCGTAGTCCGAACCGGATGTTGAAGCCATCCCTGTACGCGGGCGGGCTGCAAGGGGCTCTACCGCAGAACGATACGGATTCACGGCCTCCTTAACCAGCGGGCTCGGCGTGACCGGCAGCGGCTCCGTTTTGACGGGTTCGGTGCGCTCTGTGCGAGGCTGCGGAGTTGTCCCGAGGTTAGGCTCCGTAACAGGCTCCGCAACCCGCGTGAGCTCCAGCTGCTCCTGCACGTACGCCCCCTTCGGCGCAGCCGGCTTCGCACCCTGCGGAATCAGCACCTGCTTGCCGAGCGTCCGCTTCACTTCCGCTTCGATCATCGCCGTCAGCTCCGCTTCCTTGCTGAACCGCACCTCCAGTTTGGACGGATGCACGTTGACATCGACGAGAGCCGGGTCCATGCCGATTTGCAGGACGGCGACCGGGAAGCGGTTGATCGGCAGCAGCGTATGATAGCCTTGCAGCAGCGCCTGATTCAATGCAAAGTTGCGGACATAGCGGCCGTTGACGATGGTGGAAATGCCGCCCCGATTGGCGCGCGTCATCTCCGGTTTGGCGATGAAGCCTTGCAGCGTGTAATCCAGGCTTTCCGCCTGAATCGGCAGCATCTGCTTCCCGACGGCCGTGCCGTAGATGCCGGCGATGACCTGGAGCATATCCCCATTGCCTAGTGTTTGCAGCAGCAGATTGCCGTTATGCTTCAGGGAGAACGCGATATTCGGATGTGCCAGAGCGAGCCTGTACAAATAATCGGACACGTGTCCCAGCTCGGTCTGGATCGTTTTCATATATTTCAGGCGCGCCGGAGTGTTGAAAAACAGCTCCTTGACCGATACTTCCGTGCCCCGGGAAGCCGCAATCTCCTCTACCAGACGAATGGTGCCGCCTTCGATGGCGATTTTTCGCCCCAGCCCGTCGTTCGTGGAGCTCGTCACGCATTCCAGCCTCGACACCGAGGCGATGCTGGGCAGCGCCTCGCCGCGAAAGCCGAGCGTGCGAATCGCGAACAGATCTTTGCTCGTGGCGATTTTGCTCGTCGCATGGCGCTGAAAAGCCAATTCGCAATCTCCGGCTTCCATCCCCGAGCCGTTGTCCACAACCCGGATGAGCTGCAGGCCGCCCTCTTCGATCGTCACGTCAATACGGGTGCTGCCGGCATCGACCGAATTTTCCACAAGCTCCTTGACGACGGAAGAAGGCCTTTCCACCACTTCTCCCGCCGCGATCTGGTTGGCAATATGCTCGCTTAAAAGCTGGATTTTCCCCATAGCGCTCAGTTCCCCTTTGCGGCGCCGATCGTCACGTTCTCCCCATCTTCTTTGACATGAAGTCCAGGGAAATAATCATGAAACAGATCGACATTCACGTAACTCGTGCCATTGTCGATAATAAGCTTGCCTGCTTCGGACGAAAGCGAATGCGTGCCGTCCGCCCCTGTCACGTCGACCGTGTGCTTGTCGTTATTCCAGGCGACTTTGGCGTTAACAAGCGCCGCCAGGGCGCGGGTCGGGGCGTACAAATGCCCGTTCTCGCTGAGCAGCGGGAAGCCGCTCGTCATTTCGACGCCGTTGTAAGTCACCTTATGTTTGTAAACCGTAACCTCGACATCGGGAATGCCCGCCATACGAAGCGCCGTAATCAATTGTGCTGCACTGCCGTCCGTCTCGATATCCGGCTTGATGCCCACTTTGTTCACTTTGTGCATGTTAGGCGTTAAATACTCCTCGATCGTCACTTTCAGGCCGCTCCCGTCCGTCAGCTGCATCAACTGCTGGACGCTGCCCTTCCCGAACGTCTGAACGCCGATGACTTTGGCGACCTTATAGTCCTGAAGCGCCCCGCTCAAAACTTCCGAAGCGCTGGCGCTGTTCTCGTTCGCGAGCACATATACGGGCACCCCGACTTCCGAACCGCCGGTGATCGGCACCGGCTCATCGACACCGTTGCGGTCCCTCGTATGGATCAGCGTGCCCTCCTTGACAAAATGTTTGGCGATATTTTGTGCGGTTTTCACCAGCCCGCCCGGATTGTTGCGCACATCGAGAATGAGCGCCTTCAGCCCTTTGGACTTCAAATCGGCCAATTGCTTGTCAAAATCGCTGTCGGCATCGCTGGAAAAATCGGTGATTTGAATGTAGCCGACGCCATTAGCGAAGCTTTTGCTGTACACTTCAGGCACATTCACTTCTTTGCGAGTCAAGTCGACCGTCAATTCCTTGCCGCCCCGCTGCACCGTTATTTTCGTTTTCGTTCCCGGTTCCCCGATAATTTTGCTTCTGGCCGATTCGATCGAATCTTTTTGCACGGCCGCTCCGTCTACCGCCACGATGTAATCGTCTACCTGGAGACCGGCAGCTTCCGCCGCAGATCCGGCAAATATTTCGGAAAGATAGATGCCGTCTTTGTCCATTCCGATGCGGGCGCCCATGCCGACGTAATTGTTTTCCAGGTAGTTGGAAAATGCGTCAAGCTCCTTTTTCGTAAAAAATACGGTATAAGGATCTTTAAGCCCTTCGATCATTTCGGCGATGCTTTTATTTTTCAAATCATTTTCAGTGACTCCGCTGACGTGCATCGTTCCGAGAACTTGTCTGACCTGCTCGGTGGTCTGCGCATCGTCCTGCGCCATAGCGCCGGCAGGCAGCAAAGTCAGAAGCGCGGAGGCGAGCGCAAGCGTAACTTTCATCGGTTTCAAGCTCGGTTGTCTCATGACTGACTCTCCCATGCGTATATTTTTTGGCCGGGAGTCCGGCGGGTTCATCCGCCAAACTCCCGGGAGTCTGTCCGACGGAGTTGCTTTACATATATACCTTCTACGTCGTTCATCGGACAGACTCCTAGTTATGCAGCTTTTGTTTCCATTCGTAAACCAGATTGAGCGCCTGCAGCGGCGTCATGTTGATCAAATCGATCCCCTTCAGCTGGTCCAGCACCAGCTGCGATTTGGCGTCAAGCTTCTTCTTGACGCCGGAAACGGCGACGTTGTCCTCCTCAAAGAGGGACAACTGCTGAACCGCCGGCTCCGCCTTCGCTGTTGCGACGGCGGTGGTTTCAAGCTCCGCAGCCCGCGGCGGGGTGGGCTGCTCATTCGCGGGCGCGGCCTGCGCAGCGGCGGCCGCCCGCGTTTCAAAGCCGTTCAGCAGCGCATAGGAGCGCTGAATGATCGTTTCGGGCAGCCCGGCAATTTCGGCACAGTAGATGCCGTAGCTGGTGCTTGCCGCCCCGGGAATCAGCTTGCGCAAAAAAGTCACCTGCCTGCCGCTCTCTTTGACCGCCATGCAGTGGTTGCGCAGATGGCCCAAGCTTTCTTCCAAATGCGCAAGCTCGTGGAAGTGCGTCGACACGAGCGTCTTGCAGCCGATCCGGTCGTGCAAAAACTCGATGACCGCCTGGGCGATCGCCATACCTTCGCCCGTCGAAGTGCCGCGGCCCAATTCGTCGATGATGACAAGGCTTTGGCTCGTCGCTTTCTCCGTCATCACCTGGATGTCCATCATCTCGACCATGAACGTGCTCTGGCCGCCGATCAGATCGTCGGCAGCGCCGATCCGCGTAAAAATCCGGTCGACGACCGGCATGCGCGCCGACCGCGCGGGCACAAAGCAGCCGATCTGCGCCATCAGGCAGATGACGGCCACCTGCCGCATATACGTGCTCTTCCCGGCCATATTCGGCCCGGTGATGAGCAAAATGCGGCCCTGCTCCTGTTCCAGCCTCGTTTCGTTGGCGATGAACGAGCCGTCCTGGATGACCGCCTCCACGACCGGGTGGCGGCCCTCCTCGATGCGGAGATCGAAGCCTTCGCCGATCTCCGGCTTGCGGTAGTGATACGCCGCGCTGACAGCGGCCAGCGACTGGTACACGTCGGCGGCGGCGATCACTTCCGCCAGCTTCTGCAGCCGCGAAATGTGCCCGGAAATGCGGTTGCGCAGCTCCGTGAACAGCTCGTGCTCGAGATCGACCATTTTATCCTGCGCTTCGAGAATGAGCGCTTCTTTTTCTTTCAGTTCGGGCGTTACGTAGCGCTCCGCGTTGGCCAGCGTCTGCTTCCGCTCGTAGCGGCCTTCCGGGAGCGAAGCCATGTTCGCTTTCGTCACCTCGATGAAATAGCCGAACACTTTGTTGTAGCCGATCTTCAGCGACTTGATGCCCGTCGCCTCCCGCTCCCGGCGCTCCAGCTCGGCAATCCACTGCTTGCCGTTCGTGCTCGCTTCGCGCAGCTGGTCCAGGTAAGGCTGGTAGCCTTCCCGGATCATGCCGCCGTCGCGGATCGATACGGGAGGCTCGTCGACGATCGCCTCTGCGATCCACGACATCACGTCTTCGCACGCATCCATGTTGTCGACGAGTTTGCGCAGCGTGCGGGAGCCAGATGCCGCGCATACTTCCCGCAGCAGCGGCACCTGCTGCAGCGAATGCTTCAGCGCCGTCATATCCCGCGCATTGGCGTTGCCGTAGGAAATGCGCGCGACGAGCCGCTCCAGGTCGTACACTTCCTTGAGCGCCTGCCGGACATCCTCGCGGACGATCAGCTGGTTATACAGCACATCGACCGCTTCCAGCCGCTCCTCGATGCGGGACACGCTCATGAGCGGCTTCTCAATCCAGCGGCGCAGCATGCGCGCGCCCATGGCCGTTACGGTTCTATCGAGCAGCCAGAGCAGCGAGCCTTTTTTCGTGCGCTCCCGCACCGTCTCGACAAGCTCCAGGTTTCTTCTCGTAAAAGGGTCCATCGTCATGTACATGTCCGGCTCATAGCGGCGGATATGTTTGATATGCGTAAGCGCCCGCTTCTGCGTCTCTTTCAAATAGCTGAGCAGCAGCGCAACGCCCTGTCTGTTCAGCTCGTGGAGCCCGGGCAGCGCCTCGTCCGCGGCAAAATGCTCGGCCAGCAGGCTGTAGTCCGCATCCGTCCACTCCGTTACGACGGCGGATCGGCTCCAATTAGCCGTGCTTTCGCGAACTTGTTCGAGCATCGAAGTATCCGCGATCAGCTCGGAAGGGCTGTATACGTTCAGCTCGTCCACGACCGCTTCCCAGGAAGCCGGCAGCAAAGTCGTATACAACTCTCCCGTAGAAATGTCGCACGCGGTAAACGCGTATGCGCCGTTTCCACCGACGAGAGAAACCATATAATTGTTGCTCGACTCGCCCAGCAGCTTGCTGTCCATGACGGTGCCCGGAGTCACAATGCGCACGATTTCCCGCCGCACGACGCCTTTGGCTTCCGCCGGGTCTTCGACCTGCTCGCAAATCGCTGCCTTGAATCCTTTTTCAACCAATCGGGCTATGTAATTTTCCGCGGAATGGTAGGGCACACCGCACATCGGAATGCGGTCTTCTCCCCCGCCGTCCCTGCCTGTCAGCGTAATTTCCAGCTCCCGCGACGCGTTCACCGCATCCTCAAAAAACATTTCGTAAAAATCGCCTAACCGAAAAAATAAAAAAGCATCCGGGACTTGCGCCTTAACGGCCAAGTATTGTTGTATCATCGGTGTGTACTGGGCCATACGTTCCTCCAACCAGATAATAAAATGATCCGTTCTATGAATCTATGAAAATCAACCGCCGCAGCAAGGCGCAATGCCTCTACTAATTCGTTAAAAGCAGCTCCGTTCCTGCACCCGGGAGTCTGTCCGATAAATTCAGCAGAAGGTATATGTATGCGGAATGACGTGCACAAAAGAAACTCCGCCCGCCAGACTCCCCGTGCGATTCGAACCCGCTCATTCTGCGCGCAGGACGGTCCGCGGGCCGCAGCAGCGTCCGGCAAACCGTCCCTTATCCAATCCGGCGACAATCGATTCTATTATAACATGATTTACTGCTTAATTGCTTCTTTGCGATGATAGGGGGCAATGCGCCACGCTTTGCGGATATCCTCACGCTCATTCCACGGCTCCATCCGTTCGATCCGCAGTTTCAGCCGGTCCAGCACTTTTGCATGAACGTCGTACGCCTCCAGTTTTTCTAAATCCTTCCACAGCTCCGCCACCGTTTGCTGAAGGCTTGCTTTGTCTCCGCGATAATAAGCTCGCTGAATATCGAGTTTTTGCAGGGGCTGCTGCTGAAGCAGCCAATAGTTGTCGGCAATAAGCGAAGCGAGCGCGAATGTGCCGCGCGCAACCAGCGGCGACTCCATCCAGCTCGGCAGCGTGCGGTATTCGAAGCCGCCGTGCGGCTGGCGCCGGAAATCGCCGAGGAAGCCGTATCGGGGTCGGCGGTCGCGGGTCGTCGGCCCCTCGATTTGCATCAGCGGCAGCGCGAGATAGTTGTCGAGCGCGCGCAGCAGGTGCGTATTCAGCCAGCAGCGGCTGAAGTGGATATGGCCGCCGAGCGGGAAGCCGCTCACCGGCATGCCTCCCGAGAGCCAGGCGAGGCTCTCGTCGGGAATCGCCCGCGCGGCGAGCTGCATCGAAGACAGCAGGTTTCTCGCCAGCTCGCGCGGGTCGGCGCTTGGCTGCGGGCGCAGCTCCGCCAGCGGCAGGATGACGCGATGCCCGCTGAGCACGATGGCATCGCAGCCGACTGCGCCTTCCCGCGCGAGATAGCGGTCGGCGGAGACGACTTTGCCCCGCGGGCTGAGCAGCAGGAACTCGGGGTCGCTGCCGAGCACGGCCCGCTCGGTGCGCCGCAGCTCTTGACCCAGCGCGGCTGCATAGCGGTCGATCGCCTGGGCGAACAGCGGCGTGAGCCGCTCGTTCAGCTTCGGCGCCGGGTCCACATCGAGCACGAGCGTATGCCCGTTAGGCAGGATGCCGACCGTCACCAGCCCGTAATCCAGACCGAGCGCGTAGATCGCCTTGACGGACTCGCGGCTCGCCCTGCGAACGTGACGGCTCGCCAGTTCGGGCTGCACTTCCTCGTAAGCGGGCTTAAGGTGCTTGTAGGTGGAATCGTAAACCGACTGTTCTGAGCGGAGCAAACGCTCCTTTTTCTCGTAAACGGCCAAAATTTGCAAATGAAAGACGGCAACCTTGTACATATAGGGAAAAACGATCCGTCCGCTTTGGCCGCCAAGCGAAGCCCTCGTCTTGATCCCGTGCAGGCCGAGCAGTTCGTCGCGCCTGGCCGGCTGCCGGGCGCGCAAAATCGCTTTCACCGGCTGCAGCGCGCGCTTGCCCGGCTGCTCGCTCTGCGCCCCGCCCCAATGAATGACAACCTGCCCCTGCCAGTCCTCCGGCAGCTTCGTTCCGCTGGCCGTCCGCATGCTCCCGGCGATCGCCAGGGCATCCCGTTCGTGAAAATGGAGAAAAAATGTGTCCATTGTCAGGCTCCTTCGGTTTTTTTGGGGCCGCTCCGCTCAAGCCCATTTTCCAGGCCAAAACAAAAAAGAGGGCGAATGCCCTCTGCCAAACCCAATGCTCCTGCATACAGTGAAGTATAAGGTTCCTTAATCCAGGTCTTCTTCGAGCAGCGCAGCATCCAGATCCTCGAAATCTCCGTCCACGCTGTCATCGAAGTCCACATGCTTGTCGTCGAAATCGCTTGGGCCGGTCGGGCTAACGACTACATTCACTTTCGTTTCGGCGACCATCTCGACCTGGAACTCCCGTTCCACCCGGATTACCACGCTGTCGCCGCCGGAGGAGACGCTGGCTTCCACACAGTTCGGCTCCTGTGTTGCGAAGGCAGCCACCTCAGCCGTAGCCGACCTATGCTTCTTGTCTAAGTAAGTAAGCGGAACGACTTCTACATAGGACACTGTCTCTTTTGCAACATCGGTTTTGGTGTTGCGATCGTAAGAATACCAGATGTTGATATCATAAGTACCAACTACCTCTACGCCATCTCCGGATTGGATCGCTTCATATTGGTTGTTAATGATCCAAGCGCCCAATATACTGGTCGGAGAAAAGGGCGGAGTCACGGTATGACTTACGTGCGAGAATTTGCGGCCTTTGCCGCAGACAGCTTTGGTAATGATCTCTCTGCACTGCAAATCTTTATCTATTGACATCCTTTCAACCTCCTCCATACAATCATTCATTACAAGTGTATGCGGGACATAGGCAAATGTTGATTAAATGGATGCGAACAAATAAATATTATTATCGAATCGCCTATATAATGCCGATAAAAGTAAATGATTTGCAGTCAAAAAAGCGGCCGCAGCATCAAGCGCCGGCGACGCACGGCTTCTCTGTTATTCGTGTGATTTTACTACATTTTATTTCGTTTTGCGCTCGTTAATTCCACAAATTCCAAATTGCTTTCTCTATGGAAATGAACCGGCCAAATTCGCGCAGCCAAAAATTTCTCTGAATCTAGCGTTTCATTCCAAAAGTTCTTTCGCAATATAATGTGTCATCAAAATTCAGCTGCCTGAAATACGGCAAAACCGCCAGCCCCAAGACGGACTGACGGTTTAGCATAGGATCTGTAAGGTTAATAAGCAGTCCAGCCCGCATCGGCCGTTACAACCGTGCCGTTAACGAAGCTAGCATCGTCGGAAGCAAGGAACAACGCCACTTTCGCGATATCTTCCGGCTCCCCTGTGCGCGGGTTGAGGTTTATGCCGGCCATCGCTCTTTCGATACCGAACGGGTTCGGGGTCGTAAGGGATGCGCTGATGTTTGTATTGACGCCGCCCGGCGCGATGGCATTACAGCGGATGCCTTTAGGCGCATATTGGAATCCGACGTTCTTCGTCAGGCCGACGACGGCGTGCTTCGAAGCCGTATAAGCCGCGCCGGCGCGGGAACCCATCAAGCCCCCCGCGGATGCAATGTTGACTATGACTCCGCCTTGTTTCTCCAGAAAAATCGGAATCACTTTGCGGATCGTTCTCATTGGTCCTGTCGTATTGATGGCGAAGACGCGGTCCCACAGCTCGTCCGTCAAGTCTCCGGCCGGGACGAAGTTGTCCATAATGCCGGCGTTGTTGACGAGAATGTCTACGGTACCGTATTGCTCGACGGTTGTATCGATAAGCGCCTGCACGTCTTCTTCTTTTGCGACGTTAGCGGCAATAGCGAAGGCGGCGCCGCCTCTGGAGACAATCCCGTCAACAACGGCTTGCGCGGCTTCAACACGAAGGTCTGATACGGCAACTTTCGCCCCTTCCGCAGCGTACAATTCTGCGATGGCTCTTCCCATGCCCGAAGCAGCCCCAGTAACAACAGCTACTTTTCCGGATAATCTCATGACGAAATTCCTCCATTTATCTTTATTATTTTATATCTTCGAACAAACAATGCCGGCTGTCCCCAAGAAATAACGAACACATGTTCAATAGAGAACATCCGTTACTTCAAGTATAATGAGGGATATAAGTGATTACAATCAGTAAAAACAGCGCGTTTGTCAGATAACGAACAACTCGGCCGATTTTGTTCAATATGTTTAACAGGAAGGATCGCATAGACAATGACCGACAATGGCAAAAAAATAGACCGCCGCATCGTTCGCAGCCGGGCCGCGTTACGCCAAGCGCTGCTGACGCTAATGGCGGACAAGCCGTTCACGGCGGTATCCATTACGGAAATCGTGGAGCTTGCGAATTATAACCGCGGGACCTTCTATTCCAATTATGAAAGCAAGGAGGCGCTACTTGAAGATATCATTCTCGACCTAGTCGATAAATTACTACTTTCCTTCCGCGCGCCTTACGAGAAGGTGGAGTTCTTCCACATCGACCAGCTGCCGGCGCATTCCGTTATGCTTTTCGCGCACATTTACGAGCATTCCGCGATTTATACCGTTCTTATGAAAAGCGATGTACTGCCGGCGCTCCGGGAGAAAATGTTCACCGCGCTCAAGCGGATTTCTATGGAGGAGCTTGTCTCTACGAAAAACGACATCGATGAAGAACTGCTGGCCACCTATTCGATCCACGCGCTGTTAGGTCTTGTGTTCCACTGGGTGGAGAGCGGTTTCAATCATTCGCCGGCCTATATGCAGGAGCAACTGGTGAAGATCATCAACTATCGTCCGACCGTTGCGAAGACGTCGATCAAAGGATCGGCCAGGCAGTGATCTCTTTATACTCCCGGCAATCCGCAGCCCTCTGCAAGCATCATAAACAAGAAGACCAGAGAGGCGGCCCTTAACTTGAGCCGCCTTTCTGGTCTATCCTATGCTACAGCTTATTCGTATCGCTCTCTGGTCTTTCAGCTGCGGGCGGCTGCTCCCGGTCCTTAACATTACAAGCTATTTCTTAGCGGCAGAATTCCCATTATCAAAATATGAAGTGTCCAAAATTCTGGCATAAATATAAGGGTTCAAATTGGGACTTTGTTATACAGCGAAAATTCCACCTCGTGTTCTCCGGGGTCGACGACAGCGGCATCTAGAACGAGCCGCTTGAATTTGCGGTCAAGCGTAAAAGTAACGTCTCCGTATTGGTCGATCTTTAACACTTCCTGGAACTGTTTATTTTTCACCAACGTATCTGCTGAGTCCCTTGACAAAACCGCATAAACGTTGTCGATGTCCATTGGCATAGCAAAAATCGGCGTTCTTTCTCCGGACTTGTATGGGGTTTGGCTGCGGCAGGTCGGGGTATCGTTCCAACAGCTCCGGCAGCAATCGCGCCAACTCAGACAGCCAAACCGGACTGAGCTGCGGTACGGCGAGACGCCTAAGCCATACTGTTACCGGACGGTAGGACTGGGAGCTTGCTGAAGGGTAACAGCCGGCAATTGCTGTTTGTTCCCCCTGGCTTTCTACCATCGATTTAAATTCCTGCGCCAGTCTCGTTTTGCCTATGCCCGCCTCCCCTTTCAATATCAACATCGCGCTTTTGCCTGCCGCTGCCTGCTTCCAAGCTTTCAGAAGATGCCCCCATTCGGCGGATCTGCCGATCAGCTCGTTCTGCGCGGTCGACGAAGGTTCGACGCCGTTCTGCGTAAGCCTTTCAATCAGGTACACGGTTTCTTCTGCCGGGCCTATCCCCAGTTCGTCTTGCCATTTACTCAGCATTTGCCGGTAAATTCGAGTAGCGCCCGCCATATCTTTATTCAAGGCGTACAGCCGCATCAACGTGCGGTACGTTTCCTCTCTTAATGGATTCTGGATCAGCAGCTAGTTCGCGAAAACGATAGCCGGCGAGTATTCCCGCTGACCTTCCAGCATTCCCGCAGGTCGTGAAGTAGTTTCCGCAAATTGGAAAGGGCTTGTTTCTCGGTGGAACCCGGCCAGAAATCAAAGGCAATTTGTTTCCTGCTTATTGTCCTGTCAAAAGTTATTATCAAGTATGCCAGCAGTTTGACCTTGCTTCCGGAAAAAAACGTCGTTAACTCCTTGTCGTCTATAGTAATTTTTAACCTGCCTAACAGTTGAATACTGCTGTTTGTCAAACCGGCCACCCCCATCTCAAACCCGATTCTAATTAGCTTATTCTCCCATTGTAATATATGAATTTGTAATGTGAAAATGTTTTAAAGGACACAGAAAAAGTGACATTCCGCCCTTTTAAACGGCTGTCCACATAAGATGCACCCAAAACTGCAAAAGTCGGGCTATGGTGAAACCTACCGCCAGATCCGGTCACACAATTTGCCTGGTTGCACGAAAAAACCTGCAAAAGTACATTTTTTTCTCGATGGATATGCCGGCCACGAAATATTCCTGCAATTGTGCAGGTTTTTCGCCGCAAACATAGGCTCAGATTCATTTTTACAGAAAATTCCTGCACAATCGCAGGCTTTTCACCAAAATGAGCCACTTTTACGAAAAAAACCTCCCACTTTTGCAGGTTTTCCCCCTCTTCCCCGCCCTCTACCGATGTTTCGCATCGCTCGGGTCCACACCCGAAGCACCGACGAGGCGCTTCGCTCGTGCTTACTCGCGCCCGCGCGCAGTCCCAGCTTGCGGTGCTGCGCTGCATGGCGGCGGTCGGTCGACCGCACGAAGCCAGGCCGGCGCTCCGGCGCCCATGAAAAAAGGGACGAAGCCACGTCCTGTGCTTCGTCCCGAAGATTTGATCAGCTACTCTACTTTAAGCTTGATTTTTTTGCCCATCATGCCGCCTTGCGCTTGCAGATAAAATCCTTTTGCATCTTTCGGGACGTCGAAAGCGACGTAGCCGGTAAGGCTTAATCCAGGATTAAGACTTTTCAGGAAAAACGATTTGTCCATGCCAACCGCCGTCATGGCGTCCGAAGAGCTCGAAAATTCTCTTTTTTGATCGTCGATTAATTTGTAGCTGGCTTGATCGACGGTGATCTTATCTTTTTGGTTGTTGACAACCGTCAGTTTAATGATTTTGAAAACGCCTTGCGCCTTGGCCTTCAAGAATTCGTTGTCGCCGGCCTCTTCTTTTGTTTCCACGCTTTCGACGGTGATTTTCACATCGGAAGATACGCCCTCTTTGGAAAGTTCGGCCGGTGTCGGCGCTGGAGTCGGTGTTGGCGTCGATTTGGCCGTAGCCGCAGCCGCCGGCGATGCTTTTTTGGTGTCGGCCTGCTCCTGCTTTTGCTCCACTTTGACAGGGGCGCTCACTTCTTTTTTCGCCGTAGCCATTTTCAAGCTGCCGATCACATAAAGTCCGGCAATAACAGCCCAGAAGACCCCAAAAATTTTACCTGCGACCCGCAAATTTTTCCATGATACAAAGATCATGACGTAAGGCACGAAAATCCATCCCAATACTTTTAGAAATGCCACTTCAACAGCCCCCAATAAATAGTATAATTTTCCTATTTATCGATTATACATAGTATTTAAGGCTCAGTCTACTAAAATTTGTATTAAGATTCGACGGCATTCGCCTCTTATTCATTGTTTCCGGGCTTTTGCTTCTTTTGTTTCTTGGCGACGGACAAGTACTGTATCAGTTCTCTATGCAGCTGAAAAATGGCGGAACGCACCTCGAATTCCTCTCTGTTCGCCGGCAAGGGCATCTCTTTGAAGCGCTGCTCCAGCAGCTGCAATTCCCGCTCCGTATGACCTATGTAATAGTCCGCTTTGACGTGCTCGCTCAAGCCTTCGAATATAGCGGCGACAAGTTCGCCCTGCGGCAATGTCTGATATACCCGGGCGACGAGATCGGTCATTCGGTTGATCAGATCCAGCTGTTCGCCGCGCATGTAGAAATAGACCCTCCAGTAAGGATCGCCTCCGAATAGGAGCGCGTTGTCCAGCGACCGTTTGGCCAAAAGCGCGCCGCGCTCAATCGCTTCCCCGGCATCCAGCAGTTCCTTGCCGTCCCAAACGGTGGAATTGTCCCGCAGATGAGCCGCAATATGTTTGAAAATGTCGGAAAATAGCTGCTCGACCCGCTCCTTCTGTGCGGTGATCTCCCGGTCTGCCCTGGGCATGTAGGCGATGTTGATCAATGTCGCCGTGCCCAAACCGACCAGCAGCAAATACACTTCATTCAGAATCGCCGGTAGGCTCACCGTTTCGTAAGCGTACAGATGGAACATCGAGACCGCACCTGTCACGGTTCCTTCGCTGATTCGCAAGCGGTGCAAAATCGGAAAAACAGCAAGCACAAACAACCCGACGACCCACGCATGAAAACCGAACATCAGGAACAGCAAGGAGCCGAACAATAGCCCCATCAAGGAAGCTGCAAGCCGCTGCAGGGCGCTTTGCAGCCCTTTTTTCTTCGTCACCTCGACGCCGAGAATCGCGAGCAGGCCCGCTGCCGCAGGCGATTTCAGCCCCAGCAGCCCGGCGGCGCACATTGCGATTACGACGGCAATCGCCGTTTTTAGCACTCGAAAGCCCATAGCTTTCACCTCTTTCGCGGTTCGTCTATGGGCTCATTATTTCATTTCAGGCCGCATGTGGCAAGCTTACCGGTGTTTGGTCAGCCGCTTTTCGAGGTAGGCAACGGCCTGATACATCAGCGTCGCGACGAGTGCGATGACGATCAGCGTGCTCATGACCAGCGTGAAGTTGAACACCTGGAAGCCGTAAATAATTAAATAGCCGAGGCCGATTTGCGAGACGAGAAATTCGCCGACGATCACGCCGACCCACGCCAGACCGACGTTCGCTTTCAAGGTCGAAATGATCGCCGGAAAGGAGGCCGGCAAGATGACTTTTTGCAGCACTTTTCGCTTGCTGCCGCCAAAAATGTGAACGACTTTGACGTAGTTCGCATCGACTTCTTTAAAGCTGCCGTACACGACAAGCGTCGTGATGATAACGGTTATCGACAACGTTGTCGCAATGATTGCAAGCAGCCCGGGGCCGAGGCCGACGATGAACAGCGGGCCGAGCGCGACCTTCGGCATGCTGTTCAGCACGACGATGTAAGGATCGAGCACCCGGGACAAAAACGGCGACCACCAGATGATGACGGCGAGCGCCGTACCGAACAGCGTGCCGAGGGCAAAACCGGCAAACGTTTCAAAGACGGTGGCTCCCACATGCGGCAAAAGCGAGCCGTCGAGCAGCTTCTCCCAGAGCAGACCGAACACCTTGCTCGGGTAGCTGAACAGCAGCACATCGATCCATTTCATCCGGCCGGCCAGCTCCCATAGCGCGAAGAAGGCGATCAGGATGGCGAGCTGGGTTAGCCGAACGCAGACGGTTTCCTTGTTTCTTGCGGCGATATACTGCCGCCGCACTTCGTGCGTGAGCCGCCGCGCAGTAACCATGGACGGCTCGGCAGGCCGGATCTCTTCATTTTGCATCGGTATCCTCTCCTGTCTCCGGCGCTTCGAATTCCTGCCAAACGGACTTGAACAATCCGTTGAAATCGGGAAGCTCCCTCGCCAAGAACGGCAGCGCCAGGCGAATCTCCTCGGGTATAACAAACTCACGGCGAATGCGTCCGGGATTCGGCTCCAGCACGATAATCCGGTCGCTCATGGCAATCGCTTCGGAAATGTCGTGCGTGACGAGCACCGCGGTCTTGTTTTTGGCGCGCAGCGTCCCGGCGACCAAGTCTTCAAGCTGCAGCTTGGTCTGGTAATCGAGCGCGGAGAACGGTTCGTCCAACAGCATAATTTCCGGCTCCGTCGCCAAAGTGCGCACGAGCGCGACCCGCTGGCGCATCCCTCCGGAAAGCTGTGCCGGATAGTAATCCTTGTAGCGTGCAAGCCCCATTTCGTCGAGCAGGTGAAGCACGTACTCCCGCTTCTCCGCGGTCAAATTGCCCTGCAGCTCCAGTCCGATCGCCGCGTTATGAAAAATCGTGCGCCAAGGAAACAAATAATCCTGCTGCAGCATGTACCCGATCTTGGAAGACGGCCCGCTGACCGCTTCTCCCGCTACGGTGACGACGCCGGCTGTCGGCGCGATCAGCCCGGCGACGATCGACAAGACGGTCGTTTTTCCGCATCCGCTGGGACCGATGAGACTGACGAATTCGCCGCGCCGGACGGTCAAGCTTACATTTTGCAAGGCTAGCGTAGCCCGCTGCTGCGTGACATAAATTTGCGTAACTTCAGCAATGGATACAGCCGTGTCCATGTTCCTCCCCCCTCTTGCCCTCATGTGTCGCGTGCGCCGTTCCGCTGTGCTCTTTCACTATTTCACGCTGTTTTTGGCTTTCTCGGCAAACGTATTGTCGACCAGCTTGCTCCACTCCACTTTCTGCTTCAACTCGCCTGCCGTCGTCATCACGTCGAGCAGGTTGTTCCATTCCTTCTCGTCGACGATCGGGTCCGATGCATACGAGCCTTGATCTTTGTAGCGTTTGATGACGCTTTTGACGATTTCCGGGTCCGTGTCTTTAAAAAAGGGCAGAACCGCCTGCGCGATTTCGTCTACGCTTTTGGCATTGACCCAATTTTGCGCGCGCTGCACGGCATTCGTAAACTTCTGGATCGTGCCCGGATTTTTGTCGATGAAGCTTTTTTTGCTCATAAAGACAGTGTAAGGTAGGTGTCCGCTTTCCACGCCGAAAGAAGCGATGACGTAGCCTTTGCCCTCTTTTTCAACGATCGAAGCCTGGGGCTCGAAGAGCTGGACATATTCGCCGGTGCCCGAGGAATAGGCGGACGTAATGTTGGCGAAATCGATATTTTGAATCAGCTCGAGATCTTTTTTCGGGTCGATGCCGTGCTTTTTCAAAGTAAATTCTCCGGCCATTTGCGGCATGCCGCCTTTTCTTTGTCCCAGAAAGACGGAGCCCTTGAGCGAGTTCCAGTCGAACGGATCGACTTTTTTGCGGGATACGAGAAAAGTACCGTCCGTTTGCGTAAGCTGGGCAAAATTAATGACCGGGTCATCCGAGCCCTGCTGCGCAACGTAGATCGACGTTTCCGAACCGACCAGCGCCACATCGATCCCGCCTGAAAGCAGAGCGGTCATCGTCTTGTCTCCGCCCGGCGTCGTTGTCAGCTCCGCCTCGAGCCCTTCCTCTTTGAAAAATCCTTGCGACAATGCGACGTACTGCGGGGCATAAAATAAAGATCGCGTCACTTCCCCGATCCGGACTTTCGCCGTTTCCTCCGCTTTTTTGCCGCACGCCGGTAAAATGATGCCGAGCAGCAGCACCGCTGTCAGCCCACATACCAAGCCTATACGTTTCATGGATGTTCCCTCCATTGGATTGTTGTACTGTATCGTATGCAAATGCCCAGAGGTCGGTTAACGGCGGCTTGGAACATATCCTTCTGTGCGGATGCGAATATTGCCCCCATGGATGAGGAACGATAAGCCATACAGATTCCAATAGATTCCCGACAAGGAAAGTGCAGACAATGTGGAGACAGCTATTTTTCAAAAATCGCCCGCCCGCCGCAAAGCCGCCCCAGCCTGCCGAGGAACAGCCCGGGCAGACGGACCAGGGCAGCGCCTGCATTCCGGCCTGTTTGGCCGACAGTCTGGAGCGGATCCGGACGACGTTCAGCAACTGCAAAGATCTCGTCATCCTTCCCTGGAGCTATGGCCCGGAGCTCGGGCAAACGGCATTCTCCGTCTATTTCGATACGCTCGTCCAAAACAAAAAAGTGAACTATATGAAGGAAACGCTGCAGGATCTGGTGACGCACGAAATCGGACCGGCAGAGGATGTTACGCCCGAACAGATAGCCGGCTTTTTTTCCGGTAACGGGGTGTCCGCCCAGTCGGCCAAAATGTTGGACGCCTTCCCGCAAGCCGTGCAGCACATTTTGGACGGGAATCTGGTTATCTTTTTCAACCAATGGGACAAGGCGCTTGCCTACAGTGCGCTCGACGTCAAACACCGCCAGCTGAACGAGCCGATTACCGAGCCGGTCGTGCAGGGACCGCACGTCAGCATGATCGAGGATCTCGCCACCAACATCGGCATCATCCGCAGCCTGCTGAAGTCGCCAAGGCTCAAGTTCGAATTTTTGCGGGCGGGAGAGGAAAGCCAGCGCAGCATCACGTTCGGTTATTTGGACGGAACCGTCAATCCGGAGACGCTAACCGAATTCAGGCGGCGCCTTGCGGATATCGACAAGGAAGAAATTTTGGAAACTTCGTATTTGGAAGAATGGCTGGGCGAATCCTCCTTGTCGCCGTTTCCTCAGGTGCGATATACGGAACGTCCGGACACGGCGATCGCCGCGCTGCTCGACGGTAAAATTATCGTAATGGTAGACGGAACGCCGACGATCGTCATTTGTCCGGCGCATTTTCTCGAGTTTTTCTCCACCAGCGAGGATTATTATCAAAGAACGGTTTTCACTTCGTTAATCCGGCTGCTCCGAATTGGCGCATTCCTGATGGCGCTGCTGCTTCCGAGCACCTATATCGCCCTCTCGACCTTCCATTCCGAGCTGCTGCCGACCGTGCTGCTGTTGGCGATCCTGGACACGCGCGAAGGCATTCCGTTCCCGGCGTTCGTGGAAGCGCTCATTATGGAATTTTTTTTCGAATTGCTGCGCGAAGCCGGCATTCGACTGCCGCGGCCGGTCGGCTCCGCGGTCAGCATCGTCGGCGCGCTCGTCATCGGCCAGGCTGCGATCCAGGCCAAAATCGCTTCCCCGGTTATGGTCATCGTCGTTTCGCTGACCGGAATCGCCTCCTTCGCGCTGCCGCAGTACAGCATGTCCATCGCGGTGCGGATTTTGCGGTTCCCGCTAATGGTACTCGCCGCCACGTTCGGGGGTCTCGGCATCATGATCGGATGCCTGCTTGTATTCCTGCATCTCACGACATTGCGTTCGCTTGGCCAGCCGTATATGTCGCCCTTGGCCCCTCTGGACATCAAGCAATTCCGCGACGTCATCATCATTTTCGCGCGCAAAATTTTGCTTCATTCGCCCCGTAACCGGCATTTGCACAAAAAGACGGGAGAAAGGAAAAAGGTGTCATGAAACCGTTCGTTCGCATCGCCCTGGCTGCACTGGCCTTAGTCCCGCTCGCCGGCTGTTGGGATAAGGCGGAATTGACCGAATTCGGGTATGTCCAGGCGGTCGCGATCGATCAGAACGAAGAAGGAAAAATCGCGCTCACCACCCATTTTTACAATCCTTCGGGAGGAACCAGCATGGGCGAAACCGCCAAGCAGGGAAAAAAAGGGCTGAACATTAAAACCGAAGCGGATACCGTCTTCGACGCGGTGCGGGATATCACGATTCATTTGGGGCGGAAGGCAAAATGGGACCATATGCGCATCATCGTCATCGGCGAACAATTGGCCCGAAAGCAGCATATCGGGGAAGTACTCGATTTTTTCTCAAGAGATCATGAACCGAGGGGTACCGTCCTGCTCTTGATCGCGGAAGGCAAGGCGGGCGACTACCTGTACGTCAAGCCGTTCATCGAAAACACCATTGGCGAACAGCTCCGAAGCATCGAGGAAACGGCGCAAACATACACGTCCAAAACGTCCAAAGTGCCGCTGCTCGAACTCGCGATTCAGCTAAAAAGCGAAACGAACGTCGGCATTGTTCCTTTCATCTATAAAGACAAATCTTCACATGCGTTGTCCGTAGCCGGAAGCGCAGTCATCCAAAAAGGATATATGACCGACCTTGCGGTATCGCCGTCCGATACCCAGGCTTTGGCGATGCTGTACGACAAGTACGACCACGGGATCGTCGAATTTCCCTGCATCGGCTCGACATCCAAATCGAAAATGTCCAAAGAATCGTACCAAGTGACCACGCTGCAGACAAAAATGACGCCCATCATCAAGGGAAACGACATTAGCGTCGATGTCTCGACCCAAATAACCGGGAGTGTCGGCGAGCTTCGCTGTTCCATTTTGAAGACCAAGGATGAAGGGAAACAATTCGAGCGCATGATCGGCAAACAAGTCGAGCAAAATATGCGGAAAATAATTACTAAATCCCAGGCCAAAAAAATCGATATTCTCGGCATCGGAAATCGCATATACAGAAAAAACCCGGCGCTGTGGAAGCGGTTGAAGCCGGATTGGAACGAGCGTTTCGCCGATGTGCGGTTCCATATCGATGTCCAGGTCAAATTGCTCGATACCGGGCTCAACCTTGGCACGCCTTTCCGGAAAAGAGGTGAATAGCCGTGCTCGCCAAATTCGCGGTTCTCCTCCTTCTTTGTGTGGGAATGCTGGCCGGCGACGCCTCGAAATGGAAGCAGGCCGGCAGGCGGGAGCGGATCATTTATGGAATGTTTGCGATTCCGATTCTGTATCTCGGCCTCCTTTTTGTGACGAATAAGCAATGGGCGAATCTGAATGATCTCATGGAGTACTTCTTTGAGAAACCGGCAAAACGCATTGTCGAGATGATCAAGCTTCCGGACTGAAGCCGGCCGGGATCGATGCGATCGATAAAAGGATGGTTATGATGAACAAGCAAGAAAGCATCTCTTCTTTCCAAATGGCTATGCTGTTTCTTGCCGGCATGACCGGCTCGTCCATCGTATTGATTCCGTCGCCGCTCGCGGGCGCCGCCAAAAACGGGGCATGGCTTTCGCTTATCATCGCTTTTGCCATGGGGCTGCTTATACTGGCCTGCATCCTCTATTTGCACAGAGCGAATCCGGGGGCGGCTTTTTTTGAACAGAGCCGGCAGGCGCTCGGGAAATGGCTGACGATTCTGCTCACCGTGCCGTATGTTTGCGCCTTGTTCTGGCAAGTATCGGCCATTGTGATTGAAATCGGCGGCTTCTTCAAAAGCACGATGATGAAGGAAACGCCTGTCTCCGCCATTCATCTTTTATTTTTCGTTACGATTGCGCTGACGGTCCGCCAAGGCATTGAAGTCATAGCCCGGATGGCCGTTGTTCTGCTGACTTTGATGTTCGCATTTATACTTATGATTTGGGCGATGGCTTCGCCTTACTATCACGCGGAATTTTTGCTGCCGTTCATGCCGGACGGGATCAAGCCGATCCTTCACGGCGCTTACATCGCATACGGGTTCCCTTATGCCGAAGTTGCGCTGTACGCGATGATCCTCCCGTATGTCCGCAATGACGAAAAGCCCAAGCTCGGAAAAATGATGACGATTGCGATCACCGTTAACGGTATAACGCTGCTTGTGTCCATCATCTGTTCCATTATGGCTTTGGGCCCTTTGGCCGGCGAACTGAAATATTCCTTATATCAGCTTGCCCGCTTAATATTTATTCAGGAAATCATTGAAAGAATCGAATCGGTGGTCGGTTTCTCGCTGATCGTCGGCTCTTATATGAAAGCTTCCATCGTCTTGTTCATATTAATCAAAGTCTTGGCGCAACTGCTGAAATTGCCGGATTCCAACATGCTCGTTTTCCCCGTTGCCCTGGTCTGCCTGCTGTTAGCCAGCACCATGTATGCCGAGGAGCTGAAATTTACCGAAGACGGTTACATCATCTGGCCCCTCATGGATACTGCCGCATACATTGCGCCGCTCCTTCTGGTCGCCCTGGTAACCTGGCTTCGACGAAAAAAACAGCATTCCCGGGAGCCTGTCCGATGAACTCGGCAGCCGCTCTTCCCCGACCTGCGCCTCTCCTGCATAGGTTACGAAGCTGAAGTGAGGAGGCAAGGCGGCTTGGCAAGGAAAAAAACCTGCATGAGTCTATATATTTGGTGAAAAGCCTGCACTTTTGCAGGCATTGTTCGTGGACAGCGATCAAGGACGCAAATTCATGTATGTTTGCAGGTTTTCTTCGTGCTACCAAGGGAATGCGCCGTACAGGTCAGAATCATTCCCTCTCCAGCAGCGACGCTCCTGCAATGCCGGGATTCGTCATTTCATACGGATCCAGAATAAGATCCAGTTCTTCTTCGGTAAGCACGTTGTACAAAAGACATAGCTCCCGTACGGAGCGGCCGGTTTCAATCGCTTCGCGGGCGATTCTGGCGACCACCTCGTAGCCGAGATGCGGATTAAGCGCCGTAATGACCCCTACGCTCCGGTCTACGTAGGCTTTGCACTGCTCCACGTTAGCCTGGATACCCTCAAGGCAGTAGGTGCGGAACGCCTTGAACACCTGATTCATCATGCTTAACGATTGCAGCAGATTGAATACAAGCACCGGCTCCATCACGTTCAGCTCAAGCTGGCCGGCCTCCGAAGCCAGGCAAATCGTATGATCGTTGCCGATGACCTGGAAGGCGACCTGGTTGACGACCTCGCACATGACCGGATTCACTTTGCCCGGCATGATCGAGGAGCCCGGCTGCCGGGGCGGCAGGCTGATCTCGCCGAGTCCGGCGCGCGGCCCGGATGCGAGCAGCCGCAGGTCGTTGGCGATTTTGGACATGTTGATCATGCACACTTTCAAAGCGGCCGAAACTTCGGTGTAAGCGTCCGTGTTTTGCGTGGCATCGACCAGATGCTCGGCGCCTGTGAGCGGAAACCCGCTGATCGCCGCCAACCGCTCCACGACTTCGGCAATATAGCGCGGGGATGCGTTCAGCCCTGTGCCGACCGCGGTCGCGCCCATGTTCACTTCGTACAGGCAGGCGCGCGTCCCGCCGATCCGCCGGATATCCCGGGCCAGCGCCCGGCTGTACGCCTCGAATTCCTGGCCGAGGCGAATGGGCACGCCGTCCTGCAAATGCGTGCGCCCCATTTTGATCACGCCGTCGAATTCTTTTGCCTTGATTTGAAAAGCGTCATGCAGTTGGCCGAGCGTCGCCAGCAGCTGGTCAAGCAGCGAAAGAGCGGCGATATGAATGGCCGTAGGAAACGCGTCATTCGTCGATTGCGCCATGTTGACATGGCTGTTCGGACTTAGAGCGGAGTAGTCCCCCTTCGCGTTGCCGAGCAGTTCGAGCGCACGGTTGGCGATCACTTCATTCGCGTTCATATTGATTGAAGTTCCGGCTCCGCCCTGGATCGGGTCCACGATGAACTGGTCGTGCCATTGCCCGCCGATAATTTCCTCCGCGGCCTGCACGATCGCTTCGCCCAGACGCGGATTCAGCTGCCTCGCCGACATGTTGGCCTGCGCGGCCGCCTTCTTGACGATCGCCATCGCAATGATCAGTTCTTCATGAATGCGGTAGCCCGTAATCGGAAAATTTTCCATCGCCCGCAGCGTCTGAATACCGTAATATGCTTCGGCAGGGACTTCTTTCGATCCCAGAAAGTCTTTTTCCAACCGTACGTTTCCATTCGACATGTTCTCTCGCTCCAATCGCTGTTTTGTCCATCTCAAGTCATATGCTATGCCGCTTTGTTTACTTCGTCAATGGAATTCAAATATTGCTTCGCCTGCGCCTTGTCATATTGTCCCTCCAGCTTGGACATTACGATGGCCGCCAGTCCGTTGCCGAGCACGTTCACGACGGTGCGGGCCATGTCGAGAATGCGGTCGATGCCGGCAATAATCGCCAGTCCTTCTACCGGTATGCCGACCGACCCCAGCGTCGCCAGCAGCACGACGAAGGAAACGCCGGGCACGCCGGCAATGCCTTTGGACGTAACCATCAGCACGAGCACAAGCGTAAGCTGTGTCGTTATCGGCAAATGAATGCCGTACATTTGCGCAATAAACAGCGCCGCTATCGCCTGATACAGTGTAGAGCCGTCAAGATTAAACGAGTACCCGGTAGGAATGACGAAAGAGGTAATCGCTTTGGAGCATCCGAAGTTTTCCATTTTTTGCATCAATTTAGGTAAAACCGTTTCCGAGCTTGCCGTGGAATAAGCGAGCACGATTTCGTCTTTCAAAATTTTGATGATGGAAATGATGCTCGTTCCGGCCATTTTGGCGATCAGTCCGAATACTACGAAAATAAAGAATAACATGCCTCCGTAGACGGTAAAAATGAGTTTCCCAAGCGGCAAAAGCGAGGAAATGCCGAACTTCGATACTGTCACGCCGATCAGGGCGAATACGCCGAACGGAGCGAATTTCATAATTTGATTCGTAACCCAGAACATCGACTCCGAGACGCCCTGGAAGAAAGCGATGACCGGCTTGCCCTTCTCGCCAATCGCCGCGACACCCAGCGCGAACATGACGGAGAAAAAGATGACCGCCAGCATGTTGCCGCTGCCCAGCGATTCAAAAATGTTGCTCGGCACGATGTTGACGAACGTATCGGCAAAGCTGTGGCTCTGCACCTTCTCTGTCGTGGCGATGTAGCTGGCGATGTCGGTTTTGGCCAGATGCCCCATGTCGACGCCTGCGCCGGGCTGCACGATGTTCGCCGCCAGCAGGCCGACGATGATCGCGGCGGTCGTCACCAACTCGAAATAGAGCAGCGTTTTCCCGCCCAGCTTTCCGAGCTTCTTGATGTCGCCCACTCCGGCTACGCCGACAATGAGCGATGAAATGACAATAGGAACGACAATCATTTTAATCAAACGGATAAAAATATCACCAATCGGCTGCAAATAGGTGGCTACCGCCGGGTTGCCGTAAAAGACGGCCCCGACGATAATACCGATCGCCAGTCCAATGAATACCTGCAGGGCCAAACCGAATTTTTTCATTAGTTCCACCTCGATTTCAGTTTTTGAAGCGCTTTCTTTTTGTTTGATTACGCTGCAAATAGATTGTATAATCACTCCTACCGGATTCTATAAAAAACTACACAACCGCTCGAAAAAATTTTGAAAGATGTGTGAACGGCGGCAAATTGCGTTATAGTAATGAGATAAACCACAACGAGGAAGGGTTCGTTTGCTTGAAACAAAAACTATTTTTCTTAGGTTTGACGGCGATCGTCGTATCTTTGTCCGGGGAATTCAAATTTTACCCGTTTAACGATGATTTTCGCGTCAGTATGGGTACTGCGGCGTTTTTCTTCCTATTATTGTGGAACAGCCGCATTCACATGCTGGCGCTCGGCCTGACGGGGTCTCTGGCGGTCCCCTTGTTTCGCATAGCCGAGGACGTATACGTTTACCCTACCCTTCATTTTGCCGAAGCGTTCAACCAGCATTATCCCGCCTTTTTTTACTACTTCACGTACACGCTCATTTTTTATTTGCTGCGGATCGGCCGCTACGGAGACCGCCCGTACAAAATGGGTCTGCTGGCGGCGGCGGCCGACAGTGCAGCTAATACCGTAGAGCTGCTCGTCCGCTCCCCATGGACTTTGGAACATTTGTCGGCAACCTCGGTTAATGAAATTTTGCTGATCGCCTTTTTCCGCAGCTTCTCCGTCGTCGGCTTGTTCGTCTTTCTGAAACACCGGGAGCAGCAAACGGCCCAGCGGCAGCAGCGCAAACAGTACGAACAGATGCTCATTCTGGTCTCCCAGCTGTACGAGGAATCGATTCAACTGAAAAAAACGCTCCAGGACGCGGAGCGGATTACGCGGGACAGCTATGGGCTCTATCAGCGGCTGATGAACGAAGCGCCGGCACCGGACCGCAGCGAGCTTGCGCGGGCCGCCCTGCAAATCGCCGGGCAGGTGCACGAGATCAAAAAAGACAATCAGCGCATATACGCCGGCATTGCGGACATTATTTCAAGCGAAAGCGGAGCCGATTCGATGCTTGTTCAGGAGCTGTGCGAGGTCGTCGTCAAGACGAACCGGAACTATGCGCACATGCTGGGCAAAACGGTCGATTTCCGGATTCATACGGATGGATCGCATCCGCCTTATCCGGTTTATACGTTGCTGTCGCTGCTGAATAATCTGGTCGCAAATGCCGTCGAAGCGATGGCGTTCTCGGGAACCGTCGTCATTTCCGCGCAGCGCGACGAAAATTGGCTGCTGCTTGAGGTCAGCGACAACGGCCCGGGCATACCTCCGAAAATCCGCAATGCTTTGTTCGAACCCGGATTTACGACGAAATACGACGCTTCAGGCAATCCTTCGACAGGCATCGGACTGTACTATGTGAAAGCGCTCGCCGGCAGCCTGCAAGGCGAAGTCGGCTTTCGCAGCAGTGATACCGGAAAGACGGGGACGACCTTCACGCTTCGGCTCCCGATCGACAACCTAATTAGTAAAGGATGACGTGCATGCGTTTTTTTATAACGGACGACGATCCGGCCATTCGCTCCATGCTGGCGCAAATTATCGAGGACGAGGACCTGGGTGAAGTGGCCGGCGAAGCCGTGGACGGCATTTATGTGGACAGCCGGCTGCTGGCGGCCAAAGAAGTCGATATTTTGCTGATCGACCTGCTCATGCCGCTTCGCGACGGCATTGAAACGGTCCGCCAACTGGCCGGAACGTTCCGCGGCAAAACGGTGATGATCTCCCAGGTGGAATCCAAAGACATGATCGGCGGCGCCTACTCGCTCGGCATCGAGTATTACATTACGAAGCCGATCAACCGTCTGGAAGTGATCGGGGTCATTCAAAAAGTGATCGAACGGATGAAGCTGCAAAATTCGATTCACGAAATTCAGCGGTCGTTGTCCGGTCTCGGCATCCATCCGGGAAAAGAGCCGGAGCCTCCGGCGTCTGCGGCAAAAAGCATCGCCGCTTCGGGCAATTATTTATTGTCCGAGCTGGGCATGATCGGCGAGGCCGGCTGCAAGGACCTGCTGGACTTGCTGGAGGAACTGCGCGAGTTGGACTCGGCGAACGCCCTTGAGCAAGGCTTCCCCTCGCTTCAAATGCTGTTTGAGCGGGCGGCTATCAAAAAGCTCGGGACAGCCGCGCCTCCGACCGCGCTGCGCAAAGAAATGAAAGCGGCCGAGCAGCGGGTGCGCCGCGTCATTTTTCAGGCATTGAATCATTTGGCCTCGCTGGGCTTGACCGATTATTCCAACGCCAAATTTGAAAACTACGCCGCGAAGTTTTTCGATTTCACGGAAGTCCGCAAAAAAATGCGGGAAATTGAAAGCGAAACCGATCCGAGACAGTCCGCGGTTCGCCTGAATACGAAAAAGTTTATTCAGGTGCTCTATTTGGAAGCGAAGCAGTTGATGGGATGACGGACCGTCGGCTCTGGCTCTGCCGCAGCCGCATCGCGGGCCCTGAGAGCAAAAAAACAGCAGCCCGCCTGCAGTCTCAACTACGTGACGGGCTGCTGTTTTTTTGTTCCTCCCCGAGCCGGCGCGGCCGTTCATGAAGCCGCTTCGCCGGCCGAAGGCCTGCGCGAAGCATAGTGGGCACAGCCACTCCTCCCCCTCACTTCCTACACGGGTTATGGAGCTGAAGTAGGGGGCAAGATGGCTTTTCCGAAGGAAGCGGTTCGTTTTAGCGAAAAGCCTGCGAGAATCAGATTGTTGATCCGCTCTCCCCTCATTTCAGCTCCTACACGGGTTATGGAGTTGAAGTGAGCGGCAAGATGGCTAGGCAGGGAAAAAGCCTGCAAAAGTGCAGGCTTTTCCGAAGGAAACGGTTTGTTTTGGCGAAAAGCCTGCGATTGTGCAGGAATTTTCGATGATATTCAATCGTAGCCCATGTTCGCAGCGAAATTCCTGCACAATTGCAGGAATTTTTCATTTCCAGCGCATCAACGAGCAAAAAGCTGCACTTTTGCAGGTTTTTCTTCACTCACCGAGGCAAATTGTGCGACCGGCTTCTGTTTGTGGGATTCCCGGGCAGTCCAACGTCTTATAGACTCGCGCGCTGCCAAAAACATGCGATCAACCAGCTCTGACGCATGGGGTTCCGGGCACGCGGGAGAAACACCGCAAAGCATCGCTTAAGCGCCGCCGGTGTTCAGCAGCAAGCGGCACAAGCGCCGCCGCTTTTAGATTCCGTACACGGCCCGGTATTTCTCTTGCAAATATTGCACCAAATAATCGGGGTTCAGCTCTTCCCCGGTTACTTGCTTGACGATTTCGTTCGGCGTAAGCGATTTGCCGTAGCGGTAAATGCGCTCCGACAGCCACTCTTTGATCGGCGCCAAATTGCCCGCTTCGATGAGCTCGTCGAAGTTCGGCAACTCCTTGCGGAGCGTATGGGCGAACTGGGCCGCGTACATGTTACCGAGCGAGTACGACGGGAAGTAGCCGAACGCCCCTCCGGCCCAATGCACGTCCTGCAGCACGCCTTCGCCGTTGTTGGCCGGCTCGATGCCCAGGTATTCCTTGTATTTGGCGTTCCACGCTTCAGGCAAATCGGCCACTTGAATAGTGCCGTTGATCAGTTCTTTTTCCAACTCGTAGCGCACCATAATGTGCAGGTTGTATGTCAGTTCGTCCGCTTCGATCCGGATCAGAGACGGCTCAATATGATTGATGGCCTTGTAAAACGTATGTACGTCCACATCGTCGATTTGACCGGCAAACGCGGCTTGAAGCTCACCGTAGTAGCGGTTCCAGAACGGCTTGCTGCGGCCGATCACATTTTCCCAGAAACGGGATTGCGATTCGTGAATTCCCATGGAAGTGCCGGTGCAAAGATTGGTGCCGACCAAATCCTTGGAAATATTTTGCTCATAAAGGGCGTGGCCGCCTTCATGAATCGTGCCGAACAGCGCCGAAACGATATCATTCGGCAGGTAGCGCGTCGTGATCCGTACATCCCCCGGGTTAAGCGCAGTGGCGAACGGGTGCACCGTTTCGTCCAAGCGGCCGGCTTCGAAGTCGTACTGCATCTGCTTCAAAATCATCAGGCTGAACTGCTTCTGCTTGGCAATATCGAACTGCTGATCGAGGAACGAGCGATCCGGCTGGTTCGGGGACGCCTGTATCCGCTGCAGCAGCGGGACCAATTTGCTCCGCAGCGCGCTGAACACTTCATCGAGCTTGTCGACGGTCATCCCCGGCTCATACATATCGAGCAGCGTATTATATTTGTTCCCTTCGTAGCCCCAAAGCTCGACGAACTCTTTGGTCGTGCCGACGATTTTTTCCAAATAGGGCTGGAACATGGTGAAATCGGATTTAGGCTTAGCTTCTTCCCATACGGTTTCGGCCTGCGACGTCAGCACGACATACGCCTGATACTTATCCGCAGGAATTTTTTTGCTGCGGTCGTAATCTTTTTTGCTTTCCAGCACCATTTTCCGGCTGATTTCATCCAGCTTTTCCAGCTGTCCGGACTGTGTCAAATCGTCCAAATAACCGGCCATCTCGTCCGATGTCGACATGCGGAAAACTTCCGTGGAAAGCTCCCCGACGACTTCGGAACGGGTTTCAATTCCTTTCTTCGGAGCACCTGTCCGCATGTCCCAGTAAATCAAGGCAATGGCCTCCTCATACCGCTTCATTTTGCGCACGTATGCCTTGAATGCTTCCAGCTTTGTCAATGTCTCTTGTTCGCTCATGCTCAGATCTCCTTCCAAAGGTTACTTCGTTTATCATACTGCTCCCCTTGCCCAGAATCAAATTTATGCGGAACTATGGTAGAATAGAGATAAAGGAGCTGATTTACCTATGAAAATCTTATTTACTCAGACAGCGATCGATCAACTCACTCCGTCAGCCGGCGGCAGCCAGGCGCAATTGAGGCTCGTATACGACACGGAAGGCTGCGGCTGCGCGGTGAACGGCGTCCCCTCTTTGTGGCTCGTCTCGGAAGCGCCGGAAAGCGATATTTACGCGGAAGCGGATCCCTTCAAAGTCAGCTACAGCGTCAAAGATGAAATCTTTTTCGAAGATGTTTTGAAAATCGACTACCAGCCGGAAAAAAAATCTTATATACTTAAAAGCAACGGTCAAATTTACAATGCGGGTATGGACTTGGTCGACAAAAGATAAAGCTGCGCAAAATCCCTGCAGCAGCTAGCACACTATACACTTGGAGGGATAACCATGTCTTTGCTCTCAGAAATAATCGAACACAACCAAAATTTCGTCGAAACCCAGAAGTATAAGGAGTTTCTGACAACCAAGTTTCCGGATAAAAGAATGGTCGTGCTCACCTGCATGGACACCAGACTCGTCGAGCTGCTGCCGAAAGCGATGAATTTGCACAACGGAGACGCCAAAATCATTAAAAACGCGGGCGCCATCGTGTCCCACCCGTTCGGCAGTATTATGCGGAGTATCGTTGTCGCCGTGTATGAATTGAAAGCGGACGAAGTGTACGTCATCGGCCACTACGATTGCGGCATGACGGGCCTGAATTCGCAGAGCGTCATCTCCAAGGCAAAGGAGCGCGGAGTATCCGACGACGTCGTTCAAACTTTGGAAAATTCGGGAATTAATTTGTCGCGCTGGCTGACCGGCTTCGAACATGTCAAGGACGGTATCGTCAAAAGCGTCAGCATCATCCGCAAGCACCCGCTGCTGCCCAAAGGCTTGCCCGTTCACGGGCTGATCATGGACCCGGAAACCGGCAGACTCGACCTGATCGAAGACGGCTACGCGGCCGTGGAAAACGAATAAAAACAAAAGGTGCTCTTCCCGCAGGGGGAAAGCACCTTTTTCACGTTCATGCCGGCAAGTCCGGTCAGCGCTTCGCTTCCAGCATGTCGATCAGCTGCTGCTCGACGCTTTTGCTCATGCCGCTGTCGTCCGTCGGGCCGTGATCCCCGCCGCCGGTACCGCCCTCGCCGGCATCCTCGTCCCGGTCGGTATTTCTTTGCTGCTCGAATTGTTCGATCATCTTTTGCCGCTGCTCGGGAGTAAGCCCCTCCTGCGAGCCGGAACGGTGCCGGTTCGCCCGGGCATCCGTTTTATTCGTCTGCTCTTCCAGGTATTGCCGCTGCACATCGCTAAGCACGTTCATCATTTGCTTGCGCGCGGCTTCATTCAAGCTGCCGGCATCTTTGCTTTTTTGGACGAAAGGAAGCAGCGCCTCGGCCTGCTGCCTGCTGATCGCAAGCTGAGGCTGGCGGTCCATGCTCAGAAGTCCCCGAAACAGTATGACGAGCTGCCGCTCGTTGCGGTTTTGCACATCCATACCGCTTTGCCGCTGCACGGAATTCGGATCGTCGCCGCTTTGCGCCGGCTTCGCTTCACAACCATACAAGACCGCGGCCAGCAATACGGCGCCAAGACCAAGCATCAGCGCGCGTCCCGTCATACAAGCACCTCCGTGCGAAACAATTGTTGTGCCGGATCGATAAGTCCGTCTGCAAAAAGCAAAAAAACCTGTCCACAAGGAACAGGATAATCGGTAATCATGAACAATGTTTGCTTCAGTTGTAAAAAAATTGTGAAAAACTACTTCATCCGCGGAAAAGCAACGCGAAATTCCGCCCCCTCGCCGATCCGGCTGCGAACCTGAATCGCTCCCTTCATCCCGCTCACCAGATGCTTGACGATCGTCAGGCCAAGCCCGGTGCCGCTCGTGCCGTCGGCGCGGTGGCTTCTGGCCTCGTCCGCCTTGTAAAAGCGGTCCCAGATCCGCTCCAGATCCGCTTCGGACATCCCCTCGCCCGTATCCCGGACATACAGGACAACTTCTTCCCCGGAATATTCCAGGGCGACTGTCAACGTCCCTCCGGCCGGCGTAAATTTCAATGCATTGTAAATCAGATTTTGAATCACTTGGGCAAAGCGGTCCGGGTCCAAATAAGCTTGCACAGGCGGCACTTCGGCAGAAAGCGGCGGCAGCAAGACTTCCAGCGCCAGCTGCTTGTGGGCGATCGGCTCTTTCAGCAGCTCCAGCACCTCGTCGAGCTTTTCGCGGACGCCCACAGGCCGCAACCGAAACACGTCGACGCCGTTCTGAATCCGCGCCAGGTCCAGCAAATCGTTCACAAGCCGCTGCAAGCGCTGAACTTCCTGGTCGCAAATGCTGAGGTAATGCGAATATTTCTCCTCCGGTATAATTCTGTCATTCATCGCCACGATAAAGCCGCGCAGCGTCGTTAACGGCGATCTCAGCTCATGGGACACGTTCGTCAAAAACTCCTGCCGGGTGTCTTCCCACTCTTCCAATTGCTCGACCATGAAGTTGAAGCTCGCAGCCAACTGCCCAACTTCGTCGTGGGACTTGATCGGCACGCGGGTTGTAAAGTCGCCTCCGGCCAGTTCCAGCGCGGCCCGGTTCATCTGCTGCAGCGGTCTGGCCAGCTTGCGGGAAATGACGTACAAGATAACACCGACGGCAATCAGCGAAAATACCAGGGGCACCAGTATGTTCAACCGGACTGCGGAAACGGCTTCACTAATATCTTCAAGCGGAATTTGCAAAATGACCACGATCGCCTTGTTGTTCAACTGATAAGGGGCGTAGTAAGTGAAAAGATTGACCGTTCGTCCGCTATGGGTTGTGAAATTGACCATTTCAGACCCGCTGCGCCCATGGAGACCTTCGATAAACAACGGATCCATCGCCCTGGGCAAATTCCCGCCCTCGTTATCCGAGGAGCCGTTCACAATCATGCCTTTGTCGTCGACAAGCCATACCTGCCCGTTAATGCTTCTCGCTACGATGCGGATCGTATATTTCAGCTCGCGCGTAGAGATCGTCCCATCCTGATACGAAGCGAGCAGTCTTGTCACTTCGATGAAGCGCTCGCTGAGAAGCTCCTTTTTATCCTTATAAAACAAGTCGGTAAAATAATAGTTCCAAAAGACGAACAGCCCGACGAAAAAAAGCACGCAGGTTGCCAGAAAAGATAAAAATATTTTCAAATACAAGCTGCGGAACCGGTTGCCGATCCACTTTTTAAACATGCTGAACGACCTCAAAGGAATAGCCGATCCCCCAAAGCGTCTGAATGTTCCAAGTGTCGTGCTGTCCGAGCTTTTTGCGCAAATTTTTCACATGGGCGTCCACCGTGCGGGTTCCGCCGGCAAAGTCGAAATCCCAAATATACCCAAGCAAATCTTCACGGGTAAATACCCGGCCCGGATGGCTCGCCAAAAAATAAAGCAGCTCCATCTCCTTCGGCGTCAATTCAACCCGTTTGCCGTCTACATTGACGCGGAACTGTTCCAAATCTACCATTATATTGCCGACCTGCAGCACTCTTCGGGGAGCGGTTTCCTCCTTCGCCGATTCCGACCGTCTCTGCGTGGTTCTGCGCAGCACCGCTTTGACCCGCGCAATCAGCTCGTTGGGATCGAACGGCTTCACCAAATAATCGTCTACACCCAGATTGAATCCTCGCAGCTTGTCGATCGGCTCCCCTCTGGCCGACAGAAAAATAATCGGCGTCTGGTCGTAAGGAGGCTCCAATTTGCGAATGCTCTCGCAAAGCTCGTAGCCGGAAATATCCGGCAGCATAATATCCAAAATGATGAGCTGCGGATTTTCCTGCAGAACCGTCCGGATCACCTCTTGCCCGCGCATCAGCAGAACCGCCTCAAAATCGGAATGCTCCAAATAAAGCCTTACGACTTCGGCAATATTCGGCTCATCGTCCACGACTAATATTTTTCCTTCCGTATTCATGGCCGTCACCCTTTTCCTTTGCGTCTTAGCTTCTGCAGCTCTCTCTCCCGAATGACGCCGGAGCGGTCTCTCAGCGTATGCTTATGGATCAGCGATTCATTGTCAAGCGCGCTCGCTCCCTGCCAGGTCAAGCCGCGGCGAAAGCTTTCGTTCTCGCAATAAGCAGCCAGCTGCGGGTCCGCAATCGGCAGATTGATATCCTCGTACACAGGATGCCCCTGCCGGACTCGTTCGAGCCTGCCGCGAATCATTTGCAGCAGCTCGTCGTACTGCAGCCCCAGCGCAGCCGTATGAGCCGGGTCCAGGTTGACTGCCGCGCTTTGCAGCATTTTCACGGCGCCCGCGGCGTTTCCCCTCCGCTCATGATAGAGGCCGACGGCAATCTGAATCAATCCCACGTACGTTCGGCCGTTCTCATCGCCGGGATGTTCCTTCCAATATTCTTCCATGACTTCATGGCATTCAAAATAATCACGCTCAGCGTGGAAAAAAATCAAATAATCCGTATATGCTTCCGGGTACTTTTGCATCGTTAGCGCCACCTTGCCTAACTTGAATTGAAAAGTTCTCTTATTCATGTTACCTGAAAAGGCTGCGAACGTCCAACGTCCGGCTTTTGCAACCTTTTACCAACGCAACCAATCCGGCAGATGGCGCGTCCAATAGAGTAGATCATATAGAAAGAGGCGTGATCGATGAAAAAAGGTAAATGGATGCTGACCGGAGCGCTCCTTTTGTGTATGACATTGCCCGCTCCCGCTTCTGCAGCCAATACGACAGACAAAACGACGAAATACCGGGTTTACCAGAACAATCAAATTTTAATGGAATTTGCGGATTACAAGCAGGCGCTGGCCTATGCCAAAGGCTACGGCAACAGCCACGTAGAGGAAATCGGAACGCGCAAATGGCTGTGGAACAATTTTCACCGCTACCAGGTTTCCCAGTTGGACATTTCGCCTCCCGAATGGCAGTTCGATACGCTGCAGGAAGCGATCGACGAAGCCAAAAAATGGAGCTATGCGAGCGTTCGCGATCTCCAGTCAGCCGGCTGGGTGTGGAACAACTATCCCCACTACCGGGTTTATCAGGGTGACATCACGATCGACGCCTGGACCTTCACGACGCTGCAGCAGGCGACGGACGAAGCCAAAAAATGGGGCGGCGCGCACATTATCGATCTGAACACGAACCGGTGGGTTTGGGACAACCTGTCCGCCGCCGACAAAACGGCGCTGCGCGCAGGCGAGCCGGCGTACAAAGTGTATCAGGGGTCCTACTCGGCGGACAATTGGCAGTTCGCTTACCTTGAGGACGCCGCAGCCGAAGCGCTGAAATGGGGCGGTTCGAATGTCGTCAACATCAAGACAGGCCAAACCGTATACAGCAACGTCAAGCCGTACAAGGTGTACCAGAACGATACGTTTTTGCAGGACTTCGTCAATCTGGACGAGGCCTCGGATTATGCGCGGCTGTGGGGGCACAGCGCGATCTTTTACGAAGGGCGCAAAATCTGGAACAACTTCCCTTACTATCAGGTGTTCCAGAATTCCAATCTGATCGGCGAGTTTCAGACGATTGCCGACGCGCTGAGCTACGGCGCGCAGTACGGCAACGCCTCCATCCAAACGCTGAATCGGACGACTCTGTGGGACAATATTAAAAAATTGCAGGTGTGGGGCTGGAACGGCGTTTCCGGCGCCGACACGATCAAAACACAGGTCAGCGGAACGCTCGGACTCGATGTCGTGTCGCCCAGCTTTTTCGAACTGGCCGACAGCAGCGGCAAGCTGAAAGACAGCTCCAACGCGGACACCGTCAAATGGCTGCAGCAGCAGGGCCATACCGTGTATCCGTTGGTCAGCAATCAGTTCAACGCTTCACTGACGACATCTTTTCTGGCCGACGCAGGCGCCCAGGACACTTTCATCCAGGCGCTCGTAAACAAGGCTGCCGCGCTTGGAGTGCCGGGCATCAATGTCGACTTTGAAAGCCTCGCCGGTTCGAACCGCAATGCGTTCAGCGCTTTCATGCAAAAGCTGACGGACGCCGCGCACGCGCAGCGTCTGACGATTTCGCTGGATTTGCCCCGAGGCAGCGTCAAATGGAACCATTTGTCCGCCTTCGATCATGAGAAGCTGGGCGGCATCGTCGACTACATCGTCATCATGGCTTACGATCAATTTTACAAAGGCAGCGACTCCCCCGGCTCCGTGTCAGGCCTCCCTTGGGCCGACGGCGGCATTCAGGAATACTTGTCCTACGGAATTCCGCGGGACAAAATCATTTTGGGCATTCCGTACTACGTAAGGGAATGGCAGCTTGACGCCGGCGGCAAGCTCGTCAGCAACCGCGCGGTTTTGCTGAAGGACATTCCGAAGCTGATCGCCTCCAAGCAAGCGACGCAAACGTGGGACAAGACGTTCGAGCAATTCAAGGTCGAGTATCAGGAGAACGGATCGACATATGTATTTTGGCTCGAAGACGAGTCCACCGTGAAGGCGCGGCTGGATTTGGCCAAAAAGTACGATCTGGCCGGAGTCGCCGCATGGCGTCTGGGCTACGATCAACCGGACTTATGGAAAATCATTTTGCAAAATAAATAAAACAAGAGACCGTCCCTTCTCCGTATGCCGCAGAGATCGGACGGTCTTCTGTGTTCTTATAGCAGGCCCCACTCGGAGAACAACGTTTCCGTGCCGCAGGCCGAGCAATATTTGGCGTCAGGTTTGTTCACCTTGGAGCAGCCTTTGTGCAGCACCGTTTTTTTCTTCGTGCACGTATTTTTCAGCGGCGCGCCGCAGGCAGTGCAGTATTTGTCGTCTTTATCCGCCACATACATGCACCTGGCGCACGTTTGATGCTCTTTTTCCGCCATGCCCGCCACACTCCCGAAGCTATGCTGCTATATGTATATGCCGCGGCGCGCCGGGATGACTCACCTTCCTGCGCCCGATGGGCGGGAACATTCAACCCGTGCGGCCGCCATCCTGGACGACAAATTGCTGCAGCGCCAGCTGCAATTCTTCGGCAAGGTCAGCCAGCGCTTTGGCGGAGTTCTCGATCTCCAGCGTCATGGCCTACTGCTGCTGGCCAGCGGCCGCATCCTCCTGGCTGACGCCAATGCCTTGGCCTATTGCCTGCGAAGGAGCCTATGAATCTGTTCCACCAGAACTCGTGAACCCGACTGCCGAAGCTGGCGAATCTGGTCCGCCACACGCAGAAAACCTGCGAAAGTGCAGGCTTTTTCTGTACATGGGGTTCATTTTGAGGAAAAGCCTGCAATTGTACAGGAATTCCCGACAAAAATGGACCTGGGCCCGCTCAGCAGCTAAAAAAACTGTACTTTTGCAGGAATTCTGTGCCTATAGGGGTATTTACGAGCAAAAACCTGCACAATTGCAGGAATTTTTCGCAGCCCCAGCCCCCCTCCTCCCAAAAAATGAGAAACCCTCTATACGAGACTTAAAATTATGGAAGAGAAATGAACATTTCAAGATCTTTTAGCGGTGTTCTCGGGATCGGGTCTTGGACAATCAGGCTAATTGTCTGCTCCGGCTTTAAAGCCGGGAATTCCCGGACAAACGTATACTCCCCTTTATCGATGGCACGTTCGCCGAGCATCCGCCATTCCTTCCCGTCCTCCCCCTGCAAGCGTAAAGCAGAATCGTCGTGATCGGACCGCCGCTCACCCGAGCTTCGGTAAAAGACGAGCGTTTTTTCGGGAAAATACTCTATACTCGTCAGTTCCAAAGCGGCAAGCGGCCCGCGCTGAACAATGATGGGAGCTTCCTTTGTCGGAATGCGGTCCATCGGCACCACTCGCGTTCTGACGCCAGTATCTTTCGGAATCAAGTAAGAGCGGATTGCCAACGATTTTGGAAATTTACCGGTGGGTCTATAGCTCATTTTCCACTTGAAGATTTCGGTCTGCCCTTCCTGGCTGTTAATAGTCGCACCGCTTTGAATAAAATCGAGAACTTCTCCGTTTTCGTCTGTAATTTCCAGCAACGGGAAGGATTCCGCTATTGTCGCTTTTTCATCGCTCGGTGTGATTCTCGTTTCTCCGATGAGGTCGATGAACGTTTCGGAATAGTTTACTTTTTTTACGGTAATCTGCAAATGATTTTGGCCGGCGGTTTTCATCATATCCAGAGTGTGCACTCCCGCACGGAGCATATCCATGCTAACAGGGAAAGATAAATTCCATTTCCCCGCTTTGTTTATCGTATCTCCGTTTGCTGCCGAATAACCGATACGGCCTATCGATACGTTCATTTCAAACCGTTCCGGCAGCCTTTTCAGCAATGTGTCGTCCGCATCCGTTTCTATGACTCCGGCAAACTGATGATCGTTTACCAACACGCCTCTTCTTGCTGCAGCCCGAAATGTTTGACCGTTAACATTAAACTCGATATCGTATGGGGTTACACTTTCATTTTTAAAAGCATCCGCCGTCTCCAGCGTATAGCTGGCAGTAAGATTGTAATTGTCATAGTAGACCTCCGAAATTGTGATCGTAATGCCCTGATCCGTAACCGATTGCTGCACTTCGGAGATCTGTCCGCCTTGATCGGGATGTTTTTCTGAAAAATAACTTATAAATGAGAAGACGGATTTGATAAAAGCAGATTGCGCCAAAGTTGGCGTCATGGAGGCCGAAATAAGCAGCATTCCTAGCGAAACGAAAGCGATGGCTGCAGTCCAACAGCTATATTTTAGCGCATTTCGAAACCGGGGCCGGGGTACAATCGATGGGTTGCGGATTGACCGATTCCAGATGCTATCGAAGGATGCAGCAGGAAACTCATGATCAAATTGTTCGCCCAACATTTTGCTAATACGAGAATTGCGCTCATCCATGTCCAATCAACCTCCGAATTCTTTATATGTTTGAATGTTAAAATCGCCATTCGGCATTTTTCTTCGCAACGATTTTAACGCGGTATGTAATCTTGATTTACAAGTTCCGATCGGGATATTCAAAATTTCAGCAATTTCCGTCAGCTTCAATTCCAGATAATAGTGTAAAAAAATAATTTCTTTGCTTTTGAATGGAAGATGATTGACTTCGTCCCACAATTCTTGATGCTGTTCTTCTTTTACCACAAGCTCTTCAACCGTTTCAGCCTTGGGCTGTCCATTCCACAATTGCGACCATTGCCGCTTGCGCAGCGCCTTTCTCACCGTATTTAACGTGATTTGGTAGATCCACGGTTGAATGGGCCTCGCCGTATCATATTGGGAATAGTTTTGAAATACTTGAATAAAAGTGTCCTGAACGATATCTTCAGACAACATCCGCGATTTAGTCAGGAATAAAGCTAGTCTGAAAACGTAGGCCGACTGTTCCTCATAAATGCGCTGCGCCTCTTCCCGGGAAATATTCAAATCAATCACCCCCTCTACTTCTTAATGTATATATCCAAAAATGTTAGAAAAGGTTCGGTCCCCCCTTTCGACTTGGCCGGAGTGCCGTGAAAAAACAAAAAAATCGCCCCCCACCCGGGACAAAGCCCAAAGCAGAGAGCGATTTTTTTAAGCGTACGCGGCCGAATGCTCAATGACCCGATCCGGCTTGATCGACATGCTTCACATGCTTTTGGTTCACTAAGATGAACAGCACGGAAGCAAGAACAAATACCGCGCCTACGAGAAACGGAACTTGCGGATTGTACCACTCCGCCAATTTGCCGGCCAGATAAGGAGCAATCGCCCCGCCGATGAAGCGAAGAAAGCTGTACGCGGCCGACGCCGTCGACCGTTCGACCGGAGCCGCGTTCATGACAGCCGTCGTAATGAGCGTGTTATTGTTCCCGAGCAATGCCCCGGCAAAAATGACAGCCGCGATAATAATCCATTGCGTCGACGTCCAAATGCCCATAACAGCAAGCACCAGAGCAAACGTGGTCAGCATCGCGCACATCGATTTGACGGTTCCGAACCGTTCCTGCAGCTTCGGCGCCATAAATACGGAAGTCAACGCCAGCAAAATGCCCCAGCCGAGAAATACGAAGCCTAGACCGTGCTCATCCAGACCCATGACAAAAGGCGCGTAAGCAAGCAAAGTGAAAAAGCCGAAATTGTACAGCCCCGCGGCGATGCCGAAAATCAAAAGTGAGCGGTGCTTCAAGGCGCGGAACGGGTCCAGCAGCGATGTTCTCGAGGCCGTGGCTTTGGGCGCGCCGGATTTCGGCATCAGCGTAACGAGGCCGATGAAAGCGACTACCATTAGCGTTGCGACGCCAAGAAAAGGGCCTCTCCACGAGATGCCCCCCAGCCAGCCGCCGAGCAGCGGGCCGACCGAAATGCCCAGCCCAATCGCCGCTTCATATAAAATGATCGCTTTGGCGGTGCCGCTTTTCGAAAGGGATACGATCGCGGCCAGCGAGGTCGCGACAAACAGCGCGTTGCCCAACCCCCAGCCGCCCCGCAGCCCGACAAGCGTCGAGATATCGCCCGATAAACCGCCGAGCGCCGAAAATAAAGCAATCAGCACAATGCCGGCAAGGAGTGTCCATTTGATGCCGAGCCTTGACGATACCATGCCGGTAATCAGCATCGCCACCGCCATTACAGCGTTATAGCTGGTGAACAGCAGAGTAACCTGGCTTTGCGAAGCTTGCAAATTTTTGGCGATGGCAGGCAAAATCGGATCGACAAGACCAAGCCCCATGAAGGCGATGATACAGGCAAAAAAGACAGCCCATACGGCTCTGGGCTGCTTTAAAATACTTGTTTCTTGCAAGGGTGATGCGGTTCTTGCCGCTTTTGATTCCATGGAGTGCGTTGTAGATGACATGCTTTTTTTCTCCTTTTACCATTGAGAGTTTCCGAAATTTTACAAGATCGTTTTGAAGGAATGCCTGATGACGTCGCCGCGGCTGACGATGCCGACCAAAACTCCGTTACGCTCAACGGGCAGCTTTTTGATATGTCTTTTTCCCAAAATCGCGGCGATATTTTCAATCTCCTCGTCCCATGCAACTTTGAAAACTTTTCGTTGGGCAACATCCATCACGTTCAAGTTCAGCAGCGTTTCCACACGTTCTTCGAATTTTTGATCATCGCCGTTGACGACAAAAACATAATAAAAAGAACCGATCACCCGATTCTCATGCTTGCCGATATACCGCATCACATCCCCGTCGCTGATGTAAGCGACAATTTCATTTCTATCATTGACCACCGGCAGGCCGCTGATCCGATGCTCGATAAACTTTTCGATGACAGACCTTACCGTGTCGGTTTCCTTCACTTTGTACACCTGGCTAATCATGATATCATGGGCTTGCATAGACAATCCTCCCTTCGCAGATTGCTTTCTCCCAAAACAAGTTGTATGATGAAACTATATTATAATTGTATTATACAACTATATAGAATGATGTCAATACGATCATTTTTACAGGAGTGATTGTAGTTCAAAACCGAATGCGCGTATGATACTATAGCTTTTAGAAAATATTATAATTATGAGGTCGAACAGCAATGAATGAAAACCCTCTGGAAACCATTTCTTTGGAAATGGCCATCCTCGTCCGCCGAATCACATCGATTAAACCGTATAAAAATCTCGACCGGGCCGCTTATTTGTTGCTGCATCAAATCGCTTCTCACGGATCGGCCGGAGTAAAGGCATTGGCGGATGAATTCCACCTGGACATTTCCACCGTCAGCCGGCAAACGACGGCCCTTGAGGAAAAGGGGTATGTCTACCGAATCCCCGACCCCTTGGATAAAAGAGCGTATTCGCTGCAGATTACGGAGCTCGGCATGAAAGAATTGACCGAGAGCAAAGAAGCAAAAGTAGCCAGAGTCAGCGAGCTGCTGGAACATTGGTCCGAGGAAGAACGCCGCATGTTCGGCCAGCTTTTGAAAAAGTTTAACCGCACGTTTTTATAAAACCGGGTCGCCATCGCACCGGCATCTGCAAAAAGGCTGCCCTTCAAAGTAGTGCATCTACTTCGGGGGCAGCCTGTTCGGCGTTCTGGCATTTTACGAGAAAGCAAGGTTATACTGAATCTGACCTGAATACAAAAAAGAAGAGTTCTCTCGCAAAGCAAATGTGCTCTATGATAGCTCTTCCTTGCGCAGCCAGCTTGCTGCTACACGTATGGAATATGTGGGCTTGCTCCCTATTCTGCTCAAGCATCGTAGCTGACCAAATAAGGGTGCAGCTGCGTGTTGTAAATTCCGATGCTGTATTCAATAAGATTGCCTTCGCTATCCTGAGAGCGTCGCAGCCGTTTGAGCACAGGCGCTCCCGGCTCCAGCCCTAGAATGACGGCGGTCTCCGCCGCTGCCGTCTCTACCAGAAAGCGATCGTGGAAGCTTTCCAGCGTGATTTTCTTCTCCTCCAGCCATTCATACAAGGAGGAGAATAAGGCGCCTTCATCGTTCTCAGCCTGTACGAGTGCCACGTCCGGCGTAATGTAATGCTGAAAATGAATATAGGGCTGCTCATCCAGCAAATACAGCCGCTCAATGCGTTGGCAGCTCTCGCCGAACAGCTCCAGCAGTTCAGCGTCTGCCTTCGTATTCACCATCTCTGCTCCGAGCAGCCGTTTCTCCATCCGATGCCCCTGTTCCACCAGCAGCTCTGTGAAGCGCTTGCCCTTGGACAGTTTGGAGGAGGACGTATTGCGCAGCACGATTGTGCCTACCCCGCTCTTTTTCTCGACGTAGCCTTCAGTGGACAGCTCACGGATGGCATTGCGCACCGTCATCTTGCTTACCTGAAACTCCTGCTCCAGCAGCGGCTCCGCCGGGATGTTAGTCCCCAGCGGGTACACTCCGTGCATGATCCGATCCTTGATAATTTTTTTGATTTGCAAATAGAGCGGACCCTTTTTTCGCGAAATGGACACCGGATGTCCCCTACCTTTCCACATCTCCTGTTTCGTTATGGATAGCCTTCTCTATATCCTCGCGCGTCGACAGCGGCGTATCTCCCGGAATCGTATGTGCCAACCTTGCAGCTGCCGCTGCAAATTCAACCACCTGCTCCACAGGAAACCCGCGCAGCAGGCCGTCTATAATACCGCTGGCATAAGCATCGCCCGCTCCTACGCGATCGTGGACAGAGAAGCTATGCTCCTTGCCCATAACGAGACGCTCATTGCTGAATATAAAGCCCTTTAGCGAATGAGTATTGTCTCCATTAATGCGGCGATGAGTGCCCGCGATCGTCTGGATATCATATTGTTTCGCCACTGCCGGAAGCAACTCCTTCAACTGCTGCTCCCGCTCAAGCGCAGCTGTCGGCATCCCCAGCACAAGCATGGCATCTTTTTCGTTCATCATGACTATATCCGCAAGCTGCAGCATCTGCTCATAATGACCTTTTGCGCGCTCATAGCCATCTTTTCCCCACAGCGTCGGCCGATAATTGCAATCAAATACAATCTTCCGTCCCTGTCGCTTGGCTTCCCGGGCAAGACGAAGCATGCTGCTGCGCACCTGATCGTTCATTGCCAGCGAAATGCCGCAAAAGTGGAGCACCTCCACCTCTGCGACGGCTGCCGCCAGCCGCTGATCGCCGAACGTTGCCGTATTGAAGCTGCTGCCTAAGCGGTCGTTGTACGTTACCTTGCTTGCCCTTGCGCCAAATCCCTTCTCCAAGAAGTACATGCCCAGATACTGCCCCGAGCGCATAATATGACGGATGGACAATCCCAGCTTGCGCAAATTCGCTACGGCCGCCTCGCCCAACGCATTGTCCGGCAGCGCAGAAATGAGATAAGTCTCATGACCATACCGGGACAAAGCTGAAAGTACATTGACACCGCTGCCCGAGAAGGAATATTTAAGCTGATTCTCCTGCGCAAGCGTACTGTAGCCAGGTGTTTCAAGCCTCATCATGACCTCGCCGAACGCAGCAATTTTACTCATATTTATCCACCAATTGCTTGAGAGAATCCAGCAGTTGCCTTACCTGCTCAGGTCTTGTTTCACCAGTAGCCGAGTCAATAATCGAAGTGTACACGTGTGGAATAACTTGAGGCACACCGGCCTTCAGTGCAATCTCCAATATATCGGAAAAATTGTCCAGATCAATGCCGCCAGTAGGCTCCAGCGCAAATCCCGCCTCGGCGCAGGCCGCAGCCACAGCACGGTACTCCTCCTCGTAACGCAGCCCATGCATCGGATAATACTTCAGGGCATTTCCGCCCATATCACGAACCAGCGCAATAGCCGCTTCTACAGGCACAATCGCCTTCTGCTCCAGTGGCGCACTGTGGACGCCGGTTGAAATATTCACATAGCCTGCCTTGCCGCATGGAGATACGAGCGCATTGATCCAGCCCGCACGCTCCTTAAGGTTAGCTCTGGTAGCTCCTACAGCAGGGAAAATCTGATTGATGTGCGCGCCCTCATATTCCCGGACGATCTCCGCCACAACCGCCGCCTGGCGGTTGTCGCCTGCGCCCAGTCCAATCGATACCGCGTCCTCAATGTGCGCTCCATGGGCACGCATGGCCTCCACAGCCGCTTCGACGGTGCTATAGCTTTTGGACAAAATCCCAACGACGACATGTCCTTCTGCCGCAGTGAAAACCTGCTTGGTATTTTCCAATGATCCTGTCAGCACATTAAGTGCCGCCCTGTTTTTGTATAGACGCTTCTCCAGCTTAGACATGTGTTGCCCCTCCTACAATTTGTTGTATCCGCTCAATGATAACTTCAAGATCATCTCCCTGAAGGGAGCGCGGGTCCAGATCAAAGTAACCTTGGCGCACGCCATAATCCCGTGTATACACCGCAATGTCCCCATCACGAAGCTGATCGTTCGCCTCAGCTGCGCTAATACCTGCGACAGATGCATCCAGCCGAATCCTGCCTCTGACGATAGAACGTCCAGCCTCATCCTGAACGATAGTCACATCCACTCCCGGCAAATCCGACAGCACCTTCAGCTGCTCCAGAGTCTGCTTCTCCTGCTCGCTTTTATCCTCCTTGACCACATATTCGTCAAGCGCGGCCAGCAGTCCAAACACAACCTCCTTGCCCACCTTCATGCTGCGACCGATTCCGTGAAGCTGCATGCGTACCCAATCCACATACAGCCTGCGACCTGCCACAATCCCCGAGGTTGGTCCTTCTATAGCCTTGGAGCCGCTGTAGATGACCAAATCCGCAAGCTTGACGTAGCTATACAGATCCTCCTCCGCCGCTGCATCCACAATGAGCGGTACCCCATGACGCTTGGCTACTTGCTGCGCTTCCGCCAGGCTGATCATATTTTTTTGCACGCAATGATGTGATCTGACAAACAGGATAGCCGCGGTGCGCTCGCCAATCGCCTGCTCAAGATGGTCCGCTCGTCCTTCGTTTGCGTAGCCAACCTCGACCAGCCGCCCCCCGCCTAAATAAATCATCGTTTCCACCGGCACCCCGTATTGGACATTATGTCCCTTGAACATAATGATTTCATTTTTCAATATGGAATCCTGATGAAGCCGAAGGGAGGCACGCTCCGCCCCTCTTGTCACAACAGCCGCAACAGACAACGCGATGCCGCTAGACGCCGAATTAACAACGACCGCTCCCTCTGCCCCCATAACCGAAGCGACATGCTCGCCGGAACGCTTTACCAGCTCAGCGATTTCAACATAGCTCTGACCGCCTTGCTTCATCGCCTCCATCACGTTATCCGTCGGTGCGGATACGCCAAGAATGCTCATGCGCCCACTGGCATTCACCACTCGCTTGAGGCCATATTTAGATTGCAATGTAATTGCCATTTACAACTACCCCTTCCGGTCTGATATGCTGCATCCCCAGACGAGTTTCTCCCTCTGAGTCTGTCAGCGGCACCTGTTCTTCTTGCACGGTAAATATCGTTAAATTGGCTATGTCACCCTTCTGTATCCGCCCGAGCTCCGGACGCTTCAGCCAGCTTGCGGGCCTGCTTGTCACCCGTGCAATCGTATCTTCAAGCGAATAACCAAGGAGAAGAAATTTGTCAAGCGTATGCGCCATGCTGTACACAGGCCCATGCAGCCTATTGCCGCGATAGATATCCGTACTGATCGTATCTGGTGCAAACCCTGCCGCGCGCGCGCGCTCCGCCACTTTGAACGAGAAGCTTGCCGTGCCATGGCCGACATCCAGCAGCACTCCGCGCTCCATTGCGGCGACAAGCTCGGGAATCGCTCTCCCCTGCTCGTCAAACAAGCCGTTAGCCTTGCCGTTGAAAGCATGCGTAATGACATCATTGCCGCGCAAATAAGGCAGAATCTCTGTGATAGAAGGCGGCCCCGAGCCGATGTGCAGCATTAGAGGCAAGTCCAGCCGATCAGCAAAGCCGCGAACCAGACGCAGCGGTTCAATTCCCTGTTCTTTGACTACGCTGCTGCTGACTCTCGCCTTCAAGCCCACAATAAACTCGCCATACCGCTCGGCCGCTTCACGCAGCAGCTGCTCGTTTAACCAGGCCAACTGCGAGAGCTCATCCGTCCGTGTCAGGCCGATATGCGATACATTCAGCAGGGCAAGCACATGGGTCTGCGCTTTCTGGCTTGCTGCATGCAGACCGCCGATGCGATCGGCTCCGCAGCTGCCCGCATCCACAATGGTGGCAACGCCCTGTGCTATGCCAATCTCGTCGATTTCATCTCCGTACGGCTCCAGGGCGGCATCCGCGTGAACGTGCAAATCAATCCAGCCGCTGGAAACGTAGGCCTCCCTGCCATCCATTCTGCAACCTGCCGCATCTGCCGGGAGCTGTGGCGCTATATCGATAATCCGCCCTCCGCTGACTACAATCGCCGCCTTCTCGCCTGACAATAGCCTGATATTGTGCAAAATAAAATCCTTCACTTCATCTCTGCCCCTCTCTGGCTCATTAACCCTATGCCCATTCGAAAAGCTGCTGCCTAACTATTTTTCAAAAAACAGCTTAACACAATCTAGCATTAAAATAAATATAACGTTATAATGTTTAAATGGATGAAGAAAAAGGAGCGTTCTTGTGCATCATTTCAAAATAAAAGCAAATACACTGACTCAGTACATCAGCAAATATTGGAGCCAATACAAGTCGCGCCTGTTGTTCAAATATGCGGCTTCATACATTGTCATGTTTCTGGTTCCGCTTACAGTCGTAACGATCTTTATTTATGAAAATGCAGCCTACAATTTGCGCTCTGAAATTGAACGGGCCAATCTTAACCAATTGACGCAAGTCAAGCTGACGATTGATGGCCATATGTCTGATCTCTACGAAATCGCCAGCCGCATATCCTATGACGAGCATTTGACTCCCTATATGATGAGCGATCCCTATCGCAGTCGAGAAGGCATCAACACGCTCGCGAGCTACACGGCCAACAGCAGCATTGTGGAGCAGCTCTTTCTCTATTACCATGACAGGAATGAAATCTATTCCTACGAAGGCATGACCAGTCCTACAACCCTCTTCAACCGGGTGTACAAATATCATAATTGGAGCAGCGCAAGCTTGGTGAAAGCGCTTAACGAATCCGTTGTTCCACTTATTCGTCCCGCCGAGCCTGTCTCCATTTATTCGCGGGAGGAAGCTCTGCTTACACTGCTCATCCCGATCAAGCCCAATGATCCCTACCCGTACGGAGCGGTCATGTTTCTGCTCAAGGAAGCCAAGCTTACCGGTCTTATGGACACCATACTCAACCAGTACAAGGGCAACAGCTACATTCTGTCCCCCACCGGCGAGGTGCTGACGTCCAATACGAACGGCACATCGCTCTCTAGGGAGGCGCTGACTGACATTGCAGAGCTTGCGACAGGCATTTACAGTATCCGTCTGGACGGAGAAGCGCAATCCGTCGTTGCTGTCAAATCCACCGAGAACGGCTGGAGCTATGCGACCACTATGCCGACCTACCAGTTTTTTGAGAGTGTGGTTCACATCCAAACCCTGATCATGCTTGTATTTGCTATCGCGGCTCTGACCGGCATTGTGGCGGCCATTATTTTGGCGAGACGCCAGTATCATCCGATCAAAAATCTAATCGACTTTGCCAGGCTGCAAACGGGCGGCCGTGATGAAGCGCTCAAGGTGCGCAACGAATGGGAATGGATCACCCAGACCTTTCGCGACTATAAGGCGCGTATTCACTGGCAGACGCCGTTCGTCCGCAATCAATGCCTGCTGCTGCTGCTGCTGAAGCACGGCAAACCAAACGATCCCGAGATTGAACGGATGATCATGGAAACGGGTCTTGAGCCGCCTGATGCCGGAGGAGCTTATTTCTCGGCTGTGCTCTCATGGGATTCTCCGCAGGAAGATGAGCCTGGGCAGCCGGATCATATGCTGCAGCTGGAGTTGCTTAGCCAGCTGTCATTTCCAGAGCTGGGGATTCAAGTATACGGCGTCGAATTTTCCGTCCGTGACCGTTTTGCGCTTATGGTGCTGCTGCCGGACCAAAGCCCCGAACTGCAGGAGGCTGCGATTAACCGCCTTTTTGAGGACATTCGGGCGATGCTGCTGGAGCAGACGGATACGCTGCCGCATATAGGCGTGGGCACGATTTATCCCAGCTTGTCAAAGATCAACCAATCCTTTATTGAGGCTTCCACCGCTCTTGATTATCGGAAGCCGGGAGAGCCGGGCATCACCTTCTTTGATCATCTCCAGAATAAGCAGGCCGTGTCGCAGGAAACGTTCTGGCTGTCCAAAAAAACGATCCTTAAGCTGGAGCAAAGCCTAAAGCAAGGAAACGAACCGCTAGCGCAGTCCATGCTGTCCGGCATGGTGCAGGAAATCAAGCAGGAGTCGCTTTCGGTCCCAATATTGCGTCTTATGTGCTTCGACATACTCAACACGATTTTACGAACCGCAGCCGATTTGGGCATGGGCGATGTGTTTGGCCGTGTGCCTGCGCTCGCTTCCTTTGACACGCTCGAGGAATTCGAGAACAAGCTGGCCGTACTGGCCGGCGAGGTTTGCAGGCAGGTCAACCATCAGACGGAAACGAGCCAGCCCTCATTGATTGATGATTTAGTTGCCTACGTCGACCAGAACTATGCTGATTATACGCTGAGCCTTGAGCATATTGCCCTGCGCTTTTCGGTATCCACTTCTTATCTTAGCCGTAGCTTCAAAGAAAAAACGGGTATGAATTTCACACATTATATTTGGCTGCTGCGCATGAACGAGGTGAAACGACTGCTTATCGCTACCAACGATCCGCTCCAAATTATTATCGAGCAGGTGGGCTATCTGGACGCTCCGAACTTTATCCGCAAGTTCAAGAAGGACAGCGGGTTGACCCCGGGGCAATTCCGCAAGCAGCATTGTCAGAGCAATACCCCTTCCTATTAGCAGCCCAAACAGACCAGGGGCAAGTGAATGGCCGCAGCCGGATCACTTGCCCCTACTATGCTGTTATTGCGCCGGCTCGTTCAGAATGTACTCTACCAATTCATCCAGCGGCACTGTGGCCAGTGCAATCGCCGTATCGGTCACGCCATAATAAATGTATAACAGCCCATCCTTGACGACATTGCCTGTCGGAAAGATGACATTAGGAATTTGAAAGCCGAACTTCTCATAATAAGCCTCAGGCTCCATAATGAAATGACGGGTACGCGCGATCACCTTCTCCGGGTTTTCCAGATCAAGCAATACAGCGCCAACACGGTACACGATCTCCTCGTCCACGCCATGATACAGCACAAGCCAGCCCTTGTCAGTCTTGATTGGAGGTGTGGAGCCACCGATTTTGCGGGATTCCCACTCCGGATTTTCCCCCTTGATAAGCAGCTTTGGCTCCTCCCAATGGATCAGATCCTCGGAATAGGTAATCCACATAGCCGCTTTTTCTGTCCCGTACTGCTCGCCTACATATTCCTCCGGACGGCGAAACAGGACGAACTTGCCGTTAATTTTCTCAGGGAACAAAATATTGTCGCGATCGTTAATATCCAGCGGCGTAGTGTCAGCAACAAACTCCCAATCCAGCAAATTCTGCGATTTAAGAATGGAAGAGCGAGTCAGCCAATGCCCCTCCTGCTCCCCCCATCCATCCGGGTACTCGGGAATGGATCTGGCAGGTACGCCAGCGCCTGTCGGATAATAGCTCATCGCACACGGACGCAGCGCATAGTTCAGATAGAAGGTACCGTCAATCTTGACCAGACGCGGGTCTTGTACGCTTCCATAAGGAAAACCGAGCATATCCGGCGTTACAATCGGCTCGTCCTTCACATGGGTGAAGTTCACGCCATCCTCGCTTTCCAGCAAGCCTAAAAAGTTTTTGCAAGGCGTCAGCGACTCCGCGGTTCTTTCAATCATATAAAATTTATCGTTATCAATGATAACCGCCGGGTTAAAAACCGTTACCTTCCGCCAGTCATATCCTCCCGGCACAACAATCGGGTTGTTCGGATGCCTCGTAATTTGCATGGTCGTTCTCCTCCTGCCAAGGCGCTCTCCCTCTCAGTTGCCTATATGAACCACTGTTTTCCGAGAGGACGCCGAGTTATAATGATGTCGTTATTTTAATCGTTTTGATCTCAAAGGGCTTGAAGCTTAGCCGGAGTCCGTCGCCGCTCATCGTCAAGTCCGCGAGTCGATCCTCCAGTATATTGACTTCCGTGACAGCAAACCGCTCACCGGCGGCAAGCAGTTTTCCGCTTAAGCCGATAATAGCTTCCGAACGGCCGCCAGCTGCTTCATACAGCCGCAATACGATTCCTGTGCCGTCCTCCGCCGGCTTCACCGTATCCAGAATGACCTGATCGCTTGCAAGATCAATCCATGAATGCTCGAAGCCTAGGCTTTCCTTGACGGTAGCGGAAGTAGAATCAGCCTTAATCGCCCGCAATGGCTCATTGAGCCCGGCTGCGACACGAACTGTCTGGGCCTGCTGCCAGCTGCCTTCATGCGGATATAGCGCATAAGTGAACACATGCTCGCCCCGATCGGCTCCCGCATCCGGCCAGCCCGGTGCGCGGAGCAGCGACAGCCGCAGGACGGCGTCCTTAACGTCATAGCCGTACTTGCAGTCATTCAGCAGGCTTACGCCATATCCATGCTCGGACAAATCCGCCCAGCGGTGGCCGCATACCTCATATTGCGCCTGCTCCCAGCTTGTGTTGCGATGGGTCGTGCGCTCCAATGCGCCAAACGGAATTTCATAGGTCGCTTTGCCGCTTACCAGCCCAAGCGGGAAGGCAGCCTTAAGCAGCTTATGATTCTCCCGCCAATCGACGTAAGTACGGAATTCGATGCAGCGATCATGAATCGGGATGATCATCTTCTGTCTGATCCACGACTGGCTCAGCTGCCAATTCAGCTCGATTACGATACGGTCCGTGTTATGCTCCAGTATCCGCCAGCCCGTCAGCTGTTGCGCGTCTGCGCGCTTGCTCTCGTAATCATGTGCAATGTCCCATGCATCCCACAGCAGCGGCGTATCATGGAAAAGCTGCAATTCGTTGCCGCGCCGCCCTGCCTGCAGCAGCTCGCGATCGCAAGACTTGTCGTACAAACGACTGATAAGCCCTTGCTCATCCAGTTCAATCGTAAAATAATCGGTTTCAAATACGCCGATGCCAATAGATTTATCAGCTTCCGCAGCCTGTTGCTGTTCCGCATCAGAGCGCATATCCTGAGGATCGCTATTCACCGGGCGCAGCCAGAACGTTTTGCAGCCGAATGCAGGAATCGTTCCCGTCCGCACAGCTAGCTGTGCAGCTTCTCCCGGCTGCAATGGGGCTTCTATACGACACAACAGCTCGCCATCCGCATCATAAGCCGCCAGCTGTTCCATTACTGACTGAAGCGGAATGTACACCATTCCATCCCTTGCCCAGCCAAGGCTATTAAAAGCAACGTAGGCAACTCCCTCGTTCTCCGCTTGCATACGGCCGGCCAGCATCCCCATTGCTTCCTCCAGAGCAGCATTGCCCAGTCTCATAATCTCCTCATACTGCTTGGATGAGGTTTCGTACACTTCCGGAATGGAGGTGCCTGGAATAATATCATGAAACTGATTGAGCAGCAGCAGCTTCCAGCCTTCTTCCAGCCGCTTCCCGGCTTGACTTTGGCGCTGCGGGTCAAGCAGGCCGGAGAGGCTTAGCCACACTTCGGCAGCGCGATACAGCTGCTCGGCCTGACGGTTGCTTCGCTTGTTCTTGGCATGTGTCGTATAGGTGCCACGATGCAGCTCCAAATACAAGTCGCCATGCCAATCCGGCAGCTTGACCCCCCTGCTGCTTATACCGTCAAAAAACTCGCGCGCAGTCGAATACATGGCCTGTGGCTGGCCAGGGATACAGGCGGAGCGCTCGATGTACTCCAGCATTTCATGCGTGACTCCACCGCCCCCGTCACCATGGCCATACAGCAGCATCAGCTCGTCGTGCCGGTCCCTCTCTTTATAGGCCTGCCAATGCTCTTGCACATCCTGCGGACGAGTATGCTCGTTCAAGCCGTGATTCTGATAAGCCACAATGCCGGTGCCGTCAATGCCAACCCAGTTGAACAGCGTATGCGGGAACTCATTCGTATCATTCCAGCCAAGCTTGGTCGTCATGAAATAATCGATCCCGGCCTGCTTAAGCAGCTGCGGCAGCGACGCGCAGTAACCGAAGGTATCGGGAAGCCACTCAATAGTGGAGCGCCGACCGAACTCTTCCTCATAGAATCTTTGGCCGATCAGGATTTGACGAACAAGCGACTCTCCGCTTGGTATATTCAAATCCGGCTCAACCCACATGCCGCCTACGAGCTCCCAACGTCCTTCAGCAATCCGTCGCTTGATGTTTTCATACAGCTCCGGGTAGTTTTGCTTAACGAACGCATACAGAATGGGCTGGCTTTGCGAATAATAAAAATCCGGATAACGATCCATCAGCGCGCAGACGGTGGAGAAGGTGCGGCTTGCCTTGCGGACGGTTTCCTTTATCGGCCATAGCCAGGCAATATCGATATGCGATTGGCCAACCATATGCATCAGACCGTTATTGCCGCATGCTTGCCGCGCAGCCTCCGCTGCCTTTCTCAGCTCAGCGTCCGCCTGCTGGCAAGCGGACAGATCAATGGAACTATCTCCGCCCGGCTCATACAGACTGGCGATAGCTTCCTCCAACGCCAATAATAGCTGGGTACGCTGCAAGTTTCCTTCTGGCAGCAATGCTGCCGATTCTTGTACCGCACGTACGGTATGAAGCAGCTGGTAGACTGGCCAATTGACCTGTACCAGCGAGACCGAAACGCCGTTGATCGGCGGCTTTTGTCTGGATTGCCGGTTAAGCGGATCTACCGGCTCAGGGATTGGATCATACAGCTCGATCTCCAGATCAAGCTCGTCGCCTGCTTGACAAGATTTCGGTAGCGGCACAAACCAATGATTATTATCCAGACCGTGATAGGGCGCTCCGCCCAGTCGCAGCAGGCCTTCGCCGCCGCCATAATACAGAAGGGCGGCCTCTCCTGCCTGCCAGCCTTCAGGCAATGCAGCCTGATGACGCAGCATATAGGTTGTGCCATGCCCGTCATTAAGCTGGGCAAGCTCGGTCAAAGCCCAGCCTTCCGAGATAGGCTCATAGACTCCAGGCTCGATATAACGCAGCTTATTTAATTGCCAATGGGTTAGCTGTATGTGCTCCAGCCATTGCCGCTGCTCCAGCCAGCGGACAAAACGATGAATGGATTTCAAGATAATCTCCCCTCCGAACTGACGCTCAGCGGCGCCTCCAAATAATGTAAGCTGCTTGACCCGATCATAATCGTGAAATCGCCGTCCTCGACTACTCGATGCAACTGCTGGCCGACAAACTCCAGCTGTTCCCTTCCAATGACGAAGCGCACCTGCTTGCTCTCTCTCCCGGCTCCAGCCAAATTTTTCGGAAGCCCTTGAGCATTTTTTGCGGGCGCGTAACCGTGGCTGCATGATCTGTAACATACAGCTGCACAACTTCTTGCCCCGCCATTTGGCCGCTATTTCGCACGTTTACAACCGCCGCCGCATAACCGTCTTCGTCTGCTGCAGCATCCTCGATTCGCAGCTCTGCATATTCAAAGCTTGTATAGCTAAGCCCGTAGCCAAACGGATATTGCGCTTCGAAGTCCATTTCCAGATAACGTTTACCCCGTGTACGGCGCTTGTAATAGTAGACTGGCAATTGTCCAACATGTCTAGGAATGCTCACTGTCAGTTTGCCGGATGGATTAACGTCACCGAACAGAATATCGGCGAGAGCATGCCCGCCCTCTTGTCCCGGGTACCAGGCCTCAACAATCGCATCGGCCTGTTCCACGATCCACGGCTCGACAATCGGACGGCCGTTTATATAAACAACGATAAGCGGCTTGTCCAGCTTGCGTAATTCCTTCACCAGCTCCAGCTGTGAGCCGAGCAAGTTTAACGTCATTCTGTCAATGCCTTCTCCGCACTCCATATCGCTCTGAGCGTTGTCGGTCACTACAGACGCGCCCGTCCCCAAATCGATGGTTCCCTCGCCAAAGTCCCGGGCGCTTGAGCCTCCGATTGCCACAATAATGGCATCAGCCTGCTGTGCACAGTCGCTCGCAGTTGCGAAACCTTCCCGTGCCTCTTCCTTAATGCGGCAGCCGGGAGCATACAGAACACGTTCCCGTTCCCCGTCGAGCGCAGCTCGCACACCGTCCAGAAGGGTGGAGATTTGGCCTTCCTCCTGAGGCGAAGTATAGTCTCCCAATTGATTATATGGAGCATTGGCGTTGGGACCAATTACAGCAACCTTGCCTATATTCTTGTTCAGTGGCAAGGTTTGACGCTCATTCTTCAACAGTACAATACCTTCAACCGCCATTTTGCGAGCCAGCTGCTTGTGCTCCAAACTGCCGATGACCTGCGCTGCCTTCGCGGGATCGACCGTAGGACGGTCAAACAATCCCAGCTCAAACTTCAAGCGCAGCACTCTCAGAACCGCTTTATTCAGCGTCTCCTCGCTGAGCAGCCCCTGTTCAATCGCGGCCAGCAGATGCTTGCTGAACATCTCTCCGGACATCTCCATATCCGTTCCGGACTCCAGCGCCAGCTTGACCGCTTCCTCGCCGCTGGCTGCGACATTATGCCCGTTCACAAGCATCCCCAGCGCACCGCAATCCGTAATGACAAAACCGTCAAATCCCCACTCCTGCCGCAGTACCTCGTTAAGCAGATAAGGACTGCTCGTGCATGGAATGCCGTCAATTTCATTGTAAGCCGTCATAATGGAGCGTGCTCCGGCCTCAACCGCCTTGCGGAAAGGCAGCAAATCGACCTCATGCAGCTCGCGCAGCCCCATATGCGCGGGCTGTGCGTTGCGTCCGCCTTCTGTGCTGCCATAACCTGCAAAATGCTTGAGCGTTGCAAGCAGACTGTTCTCGTCAGCAAGATCCTCGCCTTGCAGACCTTCAACTGCCGCAACTGCAAACTCGGAGATGAGATAAGGGTCCTCGCCAAAGCACTCCTCTGTTCGGCCCCACCGTGGATCGCGGACAACATCAAGCACCGGCGAGTAAGTCACGGCGCCTCCCTGACTGCGAGTTTCCAGAGCAACCGCACGGCACATCTCTTTGTACAGCTCTACATTCCAGGAGCTGCCCAGCAGAATCGGTACAGGGAATACCGTCGCTCCGATCGCCATATGTCCATGTGAGCATTCCTCGCCGAACAGCACGGGAATCCCGAGGCGGGAATGCTGCATCGCATATTCCTGAATGTCATTGATAGCCTTGGCCCCCTGCTCGGGAGACAGTCCTGTTGCAAGCGTAACTTCTGTCCAGGGATCTGCCCGCAGCACGCCGTACAGCGAACCAACCGCTCCTTGCCGCAGCTGCTCCTTGAACTCGTCTGTCAGGCGGATGCTTCCATCCTCCTGCTTCTCATAGCATTTCCAGCCAAAGGGCTGTATCAATTGTCCGATTTTTTCGGGGATCGTCATGCGAGCGAGCAGCCTCCTGCGCCTTCCTCCCCGCTTCAGCCTGCCTGTTGTCTTTGTCCACCTGGAAGCACACCTCTCCTAACCATCGGATTTCATGCCATATGCCGTTTGCGGATGAAGCCGCAGCCGGCGAATGCAATCCATCTTGATTGTCTTTTTATCTGATAGCCTTGGTTCGCTTGGAATAGCTGTTTAAGCTCTAATCGTTAGCTTTGCTTCCATCTGTCATAAGCGGCTTGATAGATTTGGCTCATGCGATTGCCGCCCATTTTGGTTACAGTCGCAATATATTTATCCCATTTGTCAAACGTATCAGCGCCCGTAATGAATTTGGCTTCCATTTGACGTACATACGTAGTCAGATCCGAGGTCAGCGTTGTTACCTCCGCTTGCTCCTCTGCAGTGAGGAACAAAGTAGGGTATGGAATCCGTGAGCCATTATCCAATAGCTTGGTCTTGGATTCATTCGCAACCCACTCATCAAATTTGGTGGTCAGTCCCCGTTGAATTTCAGGAATCGAAATCGTCGGTGCTGGAATACCGTAGTTCGGCGTTAGCGTTGCACGATAATCTTCACGGTCTCCGCCGCCAGGAACCGGCAAATATTTCTTGCTCAAGCTGTCGCGATCCGTGTACTCCCACAGAACGCCCTCAGGCCCTTTGTTGAATAGCATTGCGCCCTCATATCCATAAATGTAGTCCACCCAACGCATCGAAGCTTCCGGATAAGCGTTGGTTTTGGAGATGGCAAAAGCTCCAGTCGTTACGCCTTTGCTCTTGGCGATGACAGCCTTGTCCACCATCTTACTCTTGACCGGCAGGAACATTGGATCATCCGTGCTCGGCTCGCCGCCCAAGGTCATGTAGGCATTCCAATCGGAGAACAGCGCGACCCGATTGTTTTGGGCCTTGGCTTTTTTCTGCTCTGCAGTCTGCGAGAACGTCTCGTGATCCAGCAGATCCTCCGTCCACAGACGGTTCAGGAAGATCAAATACTCCTTATAGCCATCCTCAATTGGCGTGTAATGAACGACGTCTCTATCGTCGACATAGATTTCTTCCTCGTAAATACCGTAGGCTCCAAGCAGCCATGTGCGAATATCACGCAGATTGACGGATGTCAGCGGCACCTCGTCGGCAGCCCCGTTTTTGTTCGGGTCTTCTTCCTTTACACGCTTGAGGAACGTGTACAGCTCCTCCGTTGTCTCCGGCAGCTTATCATAGCCAAGCGCCTTCAGAAAATCGCCGTTGTACCACATCGGATTGCGGTACCATGGCTGATTGAACTCGATAACCGGCAAGGAGTAAATATGACCGTCCGGAGCCGTAATGGACTTGCGCACCTCTGGATAATCCTTCAGTACCTTTTTGACGTTTGGAGCGTAGTTTTCAATCAGATCCTCAAGCGGAATCAGAATTCCCTGCTTGCCGTAATTCATTTGCTCAGCAGGAGTAAGCCCCGCTGCGTAGAATACATCCGGATATTCACCGCTGGAGAAAATAAGGTTTTTCCTCGTATTAAAGCTTTCCTTCGGTGCATTATTAAATACCATCTTGATGTTCGTAAGCTTCTCCATCTCCTGCAGGACTTTCATATCCTTCCAATTCTGAATGCCGACATCAGGCGCTGTCAGCGTTAACGAAATCTGCTCGTTTACAATCGGAAAGCCTTCCTTCGCTACCTTTACCTCAACCTCTGCCTTTTGCTTGTCATTCGACGTTTCGCAGCCCGCCAGCAAGCCTGCCGCTAGAGCAGCAGACAACAGCGCTGCCGCGCCTTTTTTCTTGTTCTGCATCGTAAATCCTCCCTTTTTATATAATCATAACGCTATAACAAATGATTGCGAAATAACTGGCCTCACCAAGCAAGGCAAAGCCCGTACTCGTATGCATCTATTACCATCTTGTGACGGTGATTCTAGCCTTTGACAGAACCGATCATGACCCCTTGAACAAAATATCGCTGCAAAAACGGGTACAAAACGACAACCGGCAGGGTCGATACGATAATAACGGCATATTTGACCAATGAGGCAATTTCAGCCTTGTTGTTCATAGCCTGAGCAATGTCGCCACTGATGGCCGCCCCCGTCGTTTCCGCCGACATCTCCTGCAGCACCAATATTTGGCGCAGCACCATTTGCAGAGGATATTTCATTTCATCATTCAGGTATATAAGCGCCGGAAAATAGCTGTTCCAGTGGCTGACGCCATAGAACAAGGCCATAACGGCAATAATCGGACCGGACAACGGCAGCACGATTTGGAAGAACAACCGCAGATTCGTACAGCCATCCATATGCGCAGCCTCCTGCAGCTCCTTCGGAATCGTGGAGTGGAAGAAGGTTCTGGCCACAATAATATTCCATACGGATGCCGCAACAGGGAGAATCAACGCTCCCATCGAATTGATCAGCCCCAGATTTTTGACTGTCAGATAGAGGGGGATCAAGCCGCCATTAAAAAACATCGTGACGAGAAACATCGCCATAAAAAAGTTGCGTCCCACAAAATCGGAGCGACTGAGGGCATAGGCTGCCGGCAAAGTGATGGCCAGGTTCAGCAATGTCCCAACTACGGTGTAGAGGATTGTGTTGCCATAGCCGTTCCATATTTTAGGATTCGAAAAAACAAGCTTATAGCCATCCAGCGTCAGACCTTTGGGCAGCAGCCACATTTCCCCCGAATTGACGAACTTTGGCGCACTGATCGAAGCGCTGACGATATAGATAAGCGGATATAGCACAACAATGAGCGCAAGGGCCAAATAAACATAGTTTGCTGCCAGAAACAGCTTGTCCGAGGTGGATCTTCTCATCGACTTCACCATTTTAAACCTCTCCTTTCCTTTACCATAAGCTTGTTGCACTTGTACGTTTGGCAATTTGGTTCACCGTAATCAACATGAGAGCATTAACAATCGAATTGAACAACCCTACGGCAGTTGAGAAGCTGTATTGTGCGCTTACGAGACCTGATCGGTAGACGAAGGTCGAAATGACATCTGAGCTTTCCAGATTCAACGAGTTTTGCAGCAGTAAAATTTTCTCGTAGCCAACACCCAAGATATTGCCTGTGTTCAAAATCAGCAGGATTGTAATGGTCGGTATAATGGTTGGCAGGTTAATATGAAGCAGCCGTTTGAATCTGCTTGCTCCATCTACAATGGCCGCCTCGTGCAACTGCGGATCAACCGCTGATAGCGCAGCCAAATAAATGATCGTTCCCCAGCCTGTATTCTGCCATACGCCAGAAATAACATAGACCGTCTTAAACCAAGCAGGATCATTAAGAAACTGCGGTGCATCGATGCCAAGTGCCTCAAGCCCGCGAATAAGCATCCCGCTCGACGGAGAAAGGAATGAAATAATCATCCCGGTCATGACCACGATAGAAATGAAATGCGGTGCATAAGTAATCGTTTGCACGCTTTTCTTGAAATAACCGTTGCGGATTTCATTAAATGCCAATGCCAGAATGATTGGCAGCGGAAAGCCTAGGGCCAGCTCATAGAAACTGATACTCAGCGTATTCCAGAGCAAATCCCAAAAATAATGCGAATTAAAAAACCGTTCAAAGTGCTGAAAGCCGACCCACTCACTGCCAAAAATACCTTTGGACGGAACGAAATTTTTGAATGCAATTTGAATTCCGTACATCGGTCCATAGTGAAATACCGCAAAATATACAAACGCGGGAAGCATAAATAAGTACAATTCCCAGTTTTGCTTCATTCGCTTGGCGATCCCGCCTGATGCTCGCAGCGGAGGCGTCCGTAAAGCCTGCTGTCCTCTACCGTTCATTTTCTGATGCCCCTTTCCTGTTCCTGTACCACTCTGCTACACATTATAGGCAGGTACCTGAGCAGGATAAAATATGTGGTATTTGCAGCAAACGGCAAAAAAAGGCCAAACCCTTTATGTTACTGGGTTTGACCGCTGTACCATAGCAAATTTAACACGCTTACAGCAAAGCGTTGTAAGCGCTTTTGTGTTGTTTTTGAACCCATTTCCTGGCCTGCAAATTATACATATTGCCGTTCTGATGACCTTGTGCCATCCTGTTGGGTAAGTCAAGTTAGGACATGACCAACTTTCAGGAGGCTAATAAAATGACATTGCCAAAATCGATTACAACTTTTCTGGAGGAAGCCGACAAGCGTCTGGCCCATCGTCCCAAGCTGCAGCAATTATTTCGAAATACGTTCCCTAACACACTAGAAACAACAACCAAATTATTGGATGACGGTACGACGTTTGTATTCACTGGAGACATACCAGCCATGTGGCTGCGTGATTCAACCGAGCAGGTTCGCCATTACATTCCGTTTGCCAAAAACGACGAGCAGCTGCAGCGCATCATCGGCGGTCTGATTGCCAGACAAATCTTCTATATTAATATGGATCCGTACACCAATGCTTTTAATGAAACGGCCAACGATCGCCACTATCGCGACACCGACGATTGCAATTTGAATCCATGGATGTGGGAGCGCAAATACGAGCTGGACTCGCTTTGTTTTCCCGTTCAGCTTATATACTCCTATTGGAAGGAAGCGGGACAAAGCGATATATTCACCCATGAATGTTATCAAGCCCTCACCTCCATCGTCGAAGTCATGATCACTGAGCAGCGTCATCAAAAGCGTTCCAACTATCATTTCATCAGGCAGACCAAACAAGAAACAGAAACTCTGCCGAACGATGGACACGGCATGCCTGCTAACTACACGGGGATGACATGGTCGGGCTTTCGCCCTAGTGATGATGCCAATGTGTTTGGCTATAACATCCCTTCGAATATGTTCGCTGTCGTTGTGCTGGGCCATATTATCGAAATTGCCACCGAGATTTATAAGGATGAGCGTCTTGCAGAGCGGGCAGACAAGCTGCGTAGAGAGATCGATTTTGGCATCCGCCATTACGGTATCGTGAATCACCCGACTCATGGTCAAATCTACGCTTATGAAACGGATGGCTTCGGCAATTATTGCCTGATGGATGATGCGGGGACACCTGGGCTTATCTCCATCCCTTATATCGGTTATGTAGGCACGGACGATCCGATTTATCAGAATACGCGCCGCTTCGCCCTAAGCTTCGATAATCCGTTCTACTTTGAGGGCAAGCACGCCAAAGGCATAGGCAGTCCCCATACCCCTGGCGGCTATGTATGGCATATGGCACTCTCCATGCAGGCACTGACCTCTGATAATGAAGAGGAGATCAAAGAGCTGATTCAAGTGTTAATCGATACGGACGCAGATACCGGCTTTATGCACGAGGGCTTCCACCCGGATAATCCGGCAGATTTCTCCCGTGAATGGTTTGCCTGGTCCAACAGCTTGTTTGCGACCTTGATTGTCAAGGCGATGGACAAAAATTTCATTTAATCTTTAAAGACGAACGCAGCCTCTTGGTGTAGACCGCCTGCTGCATATTTATGAAGACCCTATATCTTCTTATAACGTGCAGCAGATCCCAAAATCACAGCCTATTCATGCATCGAACCCGCCTCGGAGCTTCTTAATAAAGATCGATTATAGATCTCTAAAATTTTTGGTGTGAAGTATCCCTCAATCATTATTTTTTCTCATTAACGCTGCATTAATATTCTCGAAATCTTCACAAGATTCTGTTTAGTTTGGTTTTGCACGTAAAAAAAATCCTTTACAATGGAATGGAGAGGTAGACCTGTCCATAAATTCGACCTTTTCCATTTCAACCCGAAAGTTAATTTTCTGAAATAAAGGAGAGTAATACATGATAAAAACTGATGAACACTTTATGGCAGAAGCAATCAAACTTGCAGAGCAAGCTAGAGATAATGGAAATGAACCATTTGGAGCATTACTTGTAAAAGACAACGAAATTGTTATGGTTGGCGAAAACCAAATCAATAGTCACTGTGACCCAACACATCATGCAGAACTAGGACTTATCAGAAAGTTCTGTATCGAACAGAATATTTCCGATCTTAAATCCTACACTTTATACACCAGTTGCGAACCATGTGTGATGTGTTCAGGAGCAATGGTATGGTCTAATTTAGGAAAAATTGTTTATAGTGTATCGCATGATCAGTTAGCCGAAATTGCTGGCAGCAATATTATGATATCTTGTAAAGAGGTTTTTCAAAAGAGCCCTAACAAACCACTAGTCATAGAAAATGTTTTAAATAAAGAGGGATTACAAGTCTTTGAAGGCTACCAGTTTAAATAACTCTTCTAAGAATAATCTCTTATCCAAACCTCTAGCGGTCCTTTTTCGATGAGTAGCATTCTACAATGCCCGTAAAGTGCACACGCCAAAACAAACAATTCATTTACGTTCATTTTCTTATACAAATCTTAGTACTTGATCTGCAAATTGTACACGTGTTGCAACAAGTACGGTGACTTTTCCTTGGCTAATCCATCCTCTTCCTTTATTTGACCTGCCATCCGTAGGAATCTTGCTGCAAACGCCATAAATTTGCATAGAGTCCCTCTTTTGCACATAATTCGCTGTGAGTGCCTGCTTCAGCGAGTTGGCCCTGGTCAAGCACAAGGATTTTGTCCGCATGTTGGATCGTCTTCAGGCGATGCGCAATGATGATGACCGTTTTATTGGCCACCAGCTCGTTGATGGCCCGCTGCACTGCGGTCTCATTTTCCGGATCGAGCGAGGCGGTCGCTTCGTCGAGCAGCACAATCGACGCATCTTTCAACAATGCGCGGGCTATGGAAATCCGCTGCTTCTCTCCGCCGGACAATGTCGAACCGCCCTCTCCTACCGGCGTATCATAGCCTTGCGGCAATCGGGAGATGAACTCATGGCAGCAAGCGCGCTTGGCCGCTTCTTCAATTTCTTGTGGCGCAGCGTCCACCCGGTCAAAAACAATCGTCCCATGAGGTTCGATGCTTGCAGTCCCCTGCATCGGCTGCTCCTGCTGCACGTCCATGATGCGCTGCGCGCTATAAGCGGAATACCGCATTTCGCCATAGTTCATCAACACCACGGTCAAAGGTTCGAATACTCGCGTCCCCACCAGCAGGAACAGGAGAAAGACGGGAAGCGAGAGCGTTCCGCCAACGAGCAGTTAGCTGCCGACGTAAATCATGATCGTCATCCCGGAACGGGTCAGCAGCATCGCCCCCATAATCAAAGGACCTATGACGCCTTCCAAGCGGATGGACGCACACATCAACCGGTCAAAGGAAAGACGCAATCGCTCAAACCGTTTGCCTCCCATATTGTGGGCTTTGATCTCCCGTATTCCGGCCAAATATTCCTGAAGCCGGCTGGCAGCTTCATTCTTGGCTTTGACATGGCTCTCGCTTAAACGCGCTTGGAGCGCATCCGTCAGCCAAAGCAGCAGTACGCCGGACGGAACCGCGACGAACATAGCCAATGCCATTTTCCAATCCAAAAAGACGAGTCCTGCCAATGCAAGAACGGGCAGCACAATCGCGCTAACGAGCTGAGGCACATTGTGCGAAATCGTATGTTCGACTTGCCCGTAGTCGCCGAGCAGCAAGTTGGTCATATCCCCCGGATCGCGTTTGCCGAAATAACCTAACGAAAGATGGCGCAAATGCTCGGCCAGTTTCAACCGCCCGGACGCCGCCAGACGATATGCCGCTTTAAATGATTTGTCGTAGAGCAAGGCATAGGTCGTATACGAAACGATCAGCCAGGCGAACAAAATCGCACAGACCGCCCAAAGCCGTCCGGCATTCAAACCCGCTTCCGGTTCAGCGAAGGAACGATAAATCGTACTGAAAATGTCGACCAGGAGCGCTGCGGGAATAACCTTGGCGATTCCGTCCAACAAAGCCGCAAAAGCGGAAGGACATAAGCTTCTGACATTTCCTCCCGAAATATTAGTAAAGTAATGATTCATTTCCCGATCCCTCCTTCGCGGCGGCGGACGCGTTGCCTTTTGCTCCCAGTTTCCAGGAAGCCGCACTGATATGAGCTTGCCACATCTGTTCATACAACCCGTTTAATGCCCGCAGCTCGTCATGTGTTCCCCTCTCTGCAATTTCGCCTTGTCTCACGACCAGAATTTGCTCCGCCGCGCGTATAGTAGACAGGCGGTGAGCGATCATGAGGACGGTTTTCCCCTTCACTAATTCGGCCAGGCCCTGCTGAATGTTCTTTTCGTTCTCCGCATCCGCATATGCGGTCGCTTCGTCGAGCACCAGAATGGGCGCATTTTTCAAGAGCGCCCGGGCAATGGCAATCCGCTGCGCTTCTCCGCCGGATAAATAGTCCCTCCCTCGCCGATTTTAGTGTCATATCCGTCCGCGAGCTTCTCGATGAATTCATGGCAGCAGGCCGTCTTCGCGGCCGCAATGACCGCTTCTTTGGAAGCTGCCGTATTCCCCATCCGAATATTCGCTTCAATCGTATCGTAGAAAAGATGCACATCCTGAAACACGAAGGAGACCATATCCATCAACTTTTCCGTACCGATTTCGCGAATCGGAACGCCGCCGATTGCGGTCATTCCACCCGCTTTTGCGACAAAATGGATATCTGTAAGCACCGGCTTAAAATTCTTGCTCTCTTTCTTTTCATAGGCGAAGCAAACATGATGAAAGGCGATATCGTACATGAGAGGAACTCGGGGAGAAGCAGGCTCCGTCACAATCGGTTCGGCAAAAACAGCTTCAATCCGCTTGTTGCCTTCCACAATTTCTCTCATTCCGCTCCCTATGTACATAAGTTTCATTAACGGCACCGATAAGCTTGGTGTAATGATCAGAAACAAAATAAGCGTAACGGCAAAGGATTGACTTCCGGAATGACCGCTTGCCAGCAAGATGCCGATGGGCACAACAAAAGTAAACAAAGAGCTCACAAGAACAAAAAAGAGACTATACGGTGTCTTGCCCAAATCCGTAATGCGGAGGGTAATATCGCGATATTTGACAACGGCTTGCTTGAACGTTAAAAAGGAATCCGCCCTAATGCCAAATATTTTTACTGCGGGCATTCCCCGGATATACTCCACGCCGGTTGCATTCATTTCTTCCACCGCGTACTGAAATTCCCGATAGGCTTGTTGTCCGCTTTCACTGCTGAACATACGAGCCTGCAGCCACAAGCCGACGACGATCGGAATAATCAGCACCGCTGCCAGGCGCCAATCCAGCCAAAATAAATAACCGATCAATAGAATCGGGATCAACGTAAGCTGTCGCCTGCCCGCCAAGCGCCAGCTTGTCAGAGGCCAACGGGATAAGCCGGCGCATTGCTTCGCCGCTCGCACCCGACGGGTGAAGAATGAGCGGCGCTAAAAACTACTCGACGTAATCAATCCAAGTTCGTTTATTTGAACTTCCGGGTTCGTTACCACCTGTTTAATCATGGAAACAAAATGTTTTTGAATCTGTTCTACGGTGGATAAGTCATAAACATTTGCATTGTACATCAATATGATCTTCATCTTCTCATGGGGCTTTACGATCAAAGTAAAATCAAAGCTATTGTGTTCTGTACCCTCAACATTCATAATTTCAAGCGGTCTTTCCCCTTTTTTGCCCAAATTCTCCATTTGCTCTTCTACAGGAAAATTCTGATATACAACAACATGGTTGATCAAAGATTGTTTTTGCTTGGTTAGATTTTGAATATCATACAAGGAATACGTATCGTATGCATGTGACTCAACGGCTTGTGCCTGATTCCTTTTCATGACTGATATAAAAGAATCCTCTCCCTTAGAATGGATACGAACAGGGATTGCATTGATAAATAATCCAATCATACTTTCGATACCAGGAATGACAGGCGGTCTGCCCGATACAACACTTCCGAATACAACATCGTTGCTTTCATTATATTGCTGCAGCAAAACACCCCAAGCCGTCTGCACGAACGTATGAATCGTAACCTGATGCTGCTCCGCTGCCTGTTTCATTTGCTGGATCAGTGCATCTTCCAAATAACAGCTTAGCGTTCTGGAATCTTGTCTTTCATGCTTCAGTTTGATTTTTTCTCCGGGTAATTTCGTTTGCCCTTCATAGCCTTCCAAGTAATGACTCCAATACGTTACTCCTTCATTGTCTTGCTGTTCCAACCACTCAATGAATTGACTATACGGTGTTAATAAAGTCATTTCGGGTTTTCTGTTCTCCCGAATCGCAAAGTAATTTTCAAAAATTTCTTTGCTTACAAGAGACATACACCAGCCGTCCATTAAAATATGGTGAAAACTCCATATGACGCGGTATTCTTCATTCTTTGTTCGTAAGACAGACATGCGTATTAAAGAATCTTGTTGTAAATCAAATCCTCTTTCCTTGTCCAGTTGGATATAATCGTCAGCATACGCCTTTCGTTGCAACTCATTCATATCCATTAAATCTTCAACATTAAATTCAAATTTTTTCTCTTGATAAACGATTTGCAACGGGATGTCCACGAAATCACGATAAAAATTAGTTCTTAATATCGCATGTCTTTGCATCAAATGATCCAAGCTCTGTGCAAAAGAGGCAGCATCGAAATCTCCACGCATGTCAAACATGATTTGCACAAAATAAGCTCCCGAAATTGGATTTCGTACACTTTCGTACAGCATTTCCTTCTGCAACGGTGTTAGTGGATACACATTTTCGATATGACCGATGTGCTGAGTTTGTTCCACTAATTGATCCAGTTGATCAATGGTTAATGACTTGCATGAAATATCACTTGGTGTAAGTTCGGTTCGTTCTTTCGTAACACAATGTTCAATGACTTCTTTAAGACTTTCCTTATAGAAACAAGCCAACTGCTCCATCGTTTCCCGTTGATATTGTCTTCGACTATAGTTAATGGTGAGCGACAGCCTTCCCTCTATAACGATCCCATTGATATTAAGTACAAACGGTCTCTTGTTGTTTTCACTTACGGATGGTCCGCTGGAATAAGTTGAAAATTTAATTCCACCATTGTCTGAACCTTGATTCACCTGGCCCATATAGTTGAAACTAATTTCGGGATTTTTCTCAAAAGTGAATCCTTCACGCACATGTGACAAATACCTTAAAATCCCGTAGCCAATACCCTTGTTCGGTATCCGGCGCAGTTCTTCCTTAACCGTCTTAATTCTTCTCGATACATCGATCCCGGCTTTCATCGTTAGGATCACTGGGTACATACTCGTAAACCATCCCACTGTACGCGTGATATCCACATCCGGAATGATTTGTTCTCTCCCGTGCCCTTCCATATTCACAACGATTTCTTCCATGCCTGTCCATTCATGAATGGCCATTCCCAGTGCCGTCAGCAATATATCATTAATTTCCGTATTATACGTATGATGTGTCTGCTTTAACAATTGCTCGGTTTCCGCTGCTGTCCACTGAATGGTTATCGTTTCACTATCTTTCCCGATAGTCTCATCACAATCAACATCTTTAGGCAGCGGGTTTATTTCAACCTGCTCCATACGACGCCAATATTTATCTTCTTGCTCCATCGCAGCGCTATCTGCAAAAATAGACATTTGTTCTGCCCATTGTTTAAACGAAGCCGTTTTCTGTGGAAACCGAATTTCTTGACCTCTTAAGAACTGATCATGTCCTGCTTGAATATCTTCATATAAAATACGCCATGAAACCCCGTCAACCACCAAATGATGAATGGCAATAAGTAAATGATCTCCTTCGGCACATTGGAACAAGCCTAGTTTTATGAGAGGCCCGTGATACAGATCTATACTGCACTGAATTTCTTTCGCTTTATTTTCAATGATAGGTGCAGGGTTTACTTCTTTTTTAAGGTCAACGATTTCAAGACTGAATAATTGTTCTTCCTCTATCCCCCGACTCCACGCTTCATATCCGCCTTCAGCCGCTTGACGGTAAACGATACGAAGAGCATCATGATGCTTAACAATCTTATTCATCACGTTGTGAATGAAACTGACTTCAAAACCTTGTTCTCGATAGAACATCATTTCCTGATTGTAGTGATGTGCGTCCGCCATATTTTGATCAAAGAACCAGCGTTGAATCGGTGTCAGCATCACCTGTCCGGTAACTTCCCCTTGCTCAGAAATGGTGCTCGCTGATTTAACGTGTAAACTTAACTCCGCTACTGTCGGATATGTGAAAAAATGCTTCATTTCCACTTTATATCCAGCTTGGAACAAGCGTGAGGAAACTTGAATGCATTTAATCGAATCGCCCCCAAGTTCAAAGAAATTATCCAGGATGCTAATCTTTTGAACGCCGAGCACGGCTTCCCAAGCAGATGTTATCGTTTGTTCTATATGGGTTTGTGGCGCCATATATTCTGTTCCCTTTTGCATGCTTTCTTCTGGAGAAGGCAATGCTTTTCGGTCAATTTTTCCATTTGACGTTAACGGTATTTGCTCTAATCGAACAAAATAAGACGGGATCATATAATCCGGGATTTCTTGAGATAATGCCATTCTAATTTCCTTTGCTGTTAGTGGGCTGTTGCCTTTCCAATACGCACATAATTGCTTCGTTCCATCGTCATGTTCCCGGGCAATAACGACCGCTTCTTGAATGGAGTCTATTTTCAAGAGTGCTGTTTCCACTTCGCCAAGCTCAATTCTGTAACCGCGAATTTTCACTTGATGATCAATCCGTCCCAGATATTCAATATTTCCATCCGGCAGCCATCTCGCGGCATCTCCCGTTCTGTACATTTTCCCTTTTGTAACAAATGGATTATCAACGAATTTCTCTGCTGTTAAATCAGGTCGGTTCAGATAACCTCTGGCAAGCCCCTCACCTGCTACATACAACTCTCCCTGCACGCCGATCGGTTGAATTCGTAGTTGTTTATCCAAAATATACATTTGCAAAGTAGGGATCGGTTTTCCAATATTGCTTTTTCCTGCATGTATTTCGATCCCGGTTATTTCTTTATATGTTACATGAACCGTTGTTTCGGTGATTCCATACATATTAATCAACTGTATGAATGGATATTTTACCCTCCAATCCTTTAATACCGCTGGATTGAGGGCCTCTCCTCCAAAAATCACTTTTCTTAATTTCAACTCTCCTCCATGATCTTTCAGCTCTTCTTGAAGAAGATGATAGAAGTACGTTGGCGTTTGATTCAATATCGTCACTCGCTCATCTTTTAACAATTGTAAAAATTGTTCCGGACTTTTTGCCGTCATTTGCGGCACGATGACTAATTTTCCGCCATAGAGCAATGCCCCATACATTTCCCACACAGAAAAATCAAAACAAAAGGAATGAAACAACGTCCATGTGTCTGAGGCATCAAAGTCAAACAAATTTTTACTATTAAACAATAAACGAACGACATTTTTATGTTCAATACACGTACCTTTTGGTTTACCTGTCGTTCCTGAAGTATAAATGACGTATGCCAATCCCGTTGGTGCAACGGTGATTCCCAAGTTTGAATTGTCTTCATGATAAAACTCGGGATGATCCAGGTAGGCAACCTTTCCTGCAAAAGATATGCGTTCCTGCAAATGACTTTGCAGCAATAATACATGTACTCCCGAATCCTCAAGCATATAACGAATACGATCCTCCGGATATTCGGGGTCAATTGGCACATATGCTCCGCCGGCTTTCAAAATCGCGAGGATGCCAATGATCATATCTAACGATCGCTCAGCTATGATCCCAATTAACTGATCCGCCTCAATCCCTTTGACTTTGAGCGTTCTTGCCAATTGGTTGGCTTTCTCGTTCAGATCTTTATAGGTCAAGTTTTGATCCTCAAATACAACCGCCACTTGTTCAGGAGTTCGCACAGCTTGCTCTTCAAACAGCCCGTGAATCGTCTTGTCCAATGGATATTCAGCCATGGAATCATTAAATACTTCTAAAATTTGCGTTTTCTCTTGTGTTGTTGTCCATTCCATTTCATTTATACGGATATGCGGGTTGTTGATCACTTGCTCCAACACTTGAATCAAATGATCGCGAATGCGTTCTACGCTTGCCCGATCATAGACGTTTGCATTGTAATAGAACATCCATTTCATTTCTTCACCTGGTTTGATAATCAGGTTAAAATCATAATTCGTTTGTTCATCCGCTTCTACATTTGTAATCTGAAGAGCTGTCTTCTCTTGATCTCCAAACTGTTCCATAATGCCTTGTACGGGATAATTTTCGAATACCAGAATATGATCGATCAAATTTTGTTTTTGTTGTGTTACAGCTTGAATCTCATATAATGGATACGTATCGTAATGATGCGAAGCGACAGCTTGTTCCTGATTCCGCTTCAAGAGCTCTATAAATGTCTCATTTCCTTGGGCCTGAATACGTACGGGGATTGTATTGATGAATAAGCCAATGATGCTTTCAACACCGACGATCGCCGCCGGTCTGCCCGATACCACACTCCCGAATACAACATCTTCACTGCCATTATACTGCTGCAGTAACATTCCCCATGCTGTCTGCATGAACGTATTCAGCGTAACCTGATTCTGACTGGCTGCTTGTGTCATTTGCCTAGTCAACTCTTTACTTAGTGTAAAAATCATATTCTCTGAACGATACTCGTCACTCTTCGTTATTGTATTTTCTTTCGGCAGAGCCGTTTGCTCGTCATAACCTTTTAAGTAGTCACTCCAGTATTTCAAAGATTGTTCATGATCTTGCTTTTCCAACCATTCGATATATTGTTTGTATAGGATCGCTCCCTTTTCCTCAGGTTTTCTTTGTTCTTGAATAGCAAAGTATCCTTCGAATAACTCCTTTATAACAAGAGATAGACACCATCCATCCATCAAAATATGATGATAATTCCAAATAAAACGATATGTTTTATCATGGGTATGCAAGATCGAGATACGCATTAACACATCTTGAGACAAGTCGAAACCTTTGATTTTATCTTCTCTCGTATAGGACGCCACATACGCTTCACGTTCTTCTTCGTTCATTTCACGCAAATCTTCATATATAAGTCCATTCTGTTTATGTCGATATACGACTTGCAGTGGTTTATTCTTCCATTTGCTGTGAAAATTAGTTCTTAATATGGTATTTCGTTGCATCATATGATCCAAACTCTTCGTGAAAGCTTCCACATCCAAAGACCCATGAAGATCAAGCGTCGTTTGAATAAAATAAGCTTCAGAACTTGAATGAAGCAGATTATGGAAAAACATTCCGTTTTGCATAGGCGATAACGCATATATATCTTCTATTTCACCAATGTGTGCGGATTGCTGTACAAATCCTTCTAATTCTTCAATGGTGATTCCTTTTAACGAAACATCACTTGGTGTTAATTCCGGTTTCTCTTTCGTCACGCAGTGCATGATAATTTCTTGGAGACAATCCCTAAATAATTTTGTCAATGACTCCATCGTTTCCTTTCGATATTGCGTGCGGCTATACCGAAGTGAAAGCGACAATTTGCCTTCTACAATTAAGGCGTTTATGTCAATAAGATGATTTCTTGTGTGGTTTTCGCTTGCTGTTGCACCGCCCGAGTATGGGGATATCTGCATCGCACTGTTTTGAATATCCTGATCGAATTGTCCCAAATAGTTGAAACTAATTTCAGGATTCAATGTAAATGGAACCTCTTTCCGATTCCCCGTTAAATACCTTGAAATACTATAACCAATGCCTTTTTGGGGAATTTTGCGAAGATTATCTTTGTTTGTCTTGATGAGGCGGGACAAATTTGAGCTTGCTTCCATATTCAGTACAACAGGATACTGGCTAGTAAACCAACCGATCGTACGCGTAATATCGAGATCCGGTATAATTTGTTCTCTTCCATGTCCTTCCAGATTGACCGGAACTTTATCCATGCCAGTCCAATGATGAATAGACATGCCTAATGCGCTTAACAGCAAATCGTTAATCTCCGTTTTATAGGCACGATTCGCTTGTTTTAATAACTGCTCCGTTTCTGCTGCTGTCCATTCCAAAGTTATTTCTTCACTGTCTTTTTCCAGCGCATAATCCTGTCTGTCATCTTTAGGCAGCGGCTTATATGCTGTTTGTTCGATTTCATTCCAATATTCAAGCTCTTGTTTTATGGCTTCACTGTCCGCATACAATTTCAGTTGTTCTGCCCATAATTGGAATGAATCTGTTTTTTGGGGTAGTTGAATCGGTTCTTCATTGCATAATTGTTCATATCCCCTCGAGATGTCTTCTATCAAAATTCGCCATGAAACCCCGTCGATGACCAAATGGTGAATAACAATCAACAGATGATCTCCATCTGCACATTGAAACAAGCCTACCTTCATCAAGGGTCCCTTACCCAAGTTGATACTACTTTGAATTTCATTTGCTTTATTCTCTATCTGTTGAGAAGGATCAGTTAATGGGGTGAAATCCATCACTTCAAACGTATGTAACGGTTGTTTTTCCACCCCTTCATTCCATGCTTCATAACCATGTTCCGTTGGGCGGTATACGATACGAAGCGCATCATGATGCTCGCAAATTTTACTTAATACGCGGCGAAGGGTGGCTCCGTGAAAACCTTCCTTCCGATATAACATAACAGATTGATTATAGTGATGGGCATCCACCTTATATTGCTCAAAAAACCAATGCTGAATTGGAGTCAGCATCACATTTCCAGTTATGATCCCCTGTTCTGACATCGCGCTAATCGGTTGAACATATGGAATTAAGCTTGCTATGGTTGGATATTTAAACAAATGATCCATCTGTACCTGATAGCCCGCTTGATATAATCTCGAAGAAACTTGAATCGATTTAATCGAATCCCCTCCAAGCTCAAAGAAATTATCCAAAACCCCAATTTGCTCAACGCCTAGTACCGTTTCCCAGATGGATGCGAGTTGTTGTTCCACCATAGTTCGCGGTGCTTCGTACTCCATTCCCTTCAACATATTTTCTTTTGGAGCAGGCAGCGCTTTGTGGTTAATTTTTCCATTAGACGTAAGCGGCATCTGATCCAGTTGTACAAAATAGGACGGAATCATGTAGTTTGGCAGCTGCCGGGACAGCTCTTCCCGCAGTTTTCCTATCGTTATTGCTTCCTTACCTACCAGGTATGCACATAATTGCTTTGTTCCCGCTTCATCTTCTCTGGCCATGACGATTGCCTCTTGGATCATGCTTATGTTTAAAAGTGCCGTTTCCACTTCGCCAAGTTCGATCCGGTATCCGCGAATTTTCTCTTGATGGTCCATCCTTCCTATATATTCAATGTTTCCATCCGGCAACCATCTTGCGAGGTCACCCGTCTTGTACATTTTTGCTCCCAAAACAAACGGATCATCTACGAATTTCTCCGCCGTCAGGTCTGGACGGTTTAAGTAACCTCTAGAGAGCCCTGCTCCTGCTACACATAATTCTCCCTGTACCCCAATAGGCTGCAATCCATTCTGTTCCCCTAATATATAGACTTTATTATTCGCAATAGGCTTCCCGATTGAGATGTCTTGATCCGCGCAATTGATAGAAAGAACCGTGGATACGACACTATTTTCGGTTGGACCATATTCATTGCAAACTTCGATGTGCGCATTGATGTGCTGCAATTTGTGCATTAAGGCAGGTATAATCTTCTCACCCGCAGCGACGACATTTTTCATTGAAATCCAATCTTCTGCGTTCACATTTTCCAATAGGGTCATCAAAAAACCAGGCGGACTTTGGATGTGCGTGATTCCCTGCTTTTTTATCATGGTATTGATTGCTGCAGCATCTTTACATTGTTGTTGGTTTAACACATATACCGTCGATCCAGATATAACCGGACCAAAAAAATGGGTAATAAACGAATCAAAAACGAATGGATTCAGCATCAATACCCGATCTTCTCCAGTAAATTTATAAAATTCCGATTTCCACTGAATGGAATTCGCAATGCTGCTGTGTTCGATCATAACTCCTTTAGGATTCCCTGTTGTTCCTGACGTATAGATCACATATGCCAAGTCACGCGGACTCGCTGATTGCTCCAAGTTCAAATGATTGGTATTGTAACTCTCTTCATCATCAAGGACGATGCATGTCCCTTCAAAATTTTCCGTTTTCTGTAAATGACTTTGCAGCAGCAACCATTTCACTTTTGAATCCTCTAATACAAAATGAATACGTTCTTCCGGATATTCCGGATCGATTGGAACATAAGCTCCCCCAGCTTTTAAAATACCGAATAAGCCTACGATCATCTCGAGCGAGCGTTCCGCCATAATCCCAACTAACTGACCCGCTTGCACACCATTAGATTGAAGCGTCCGGGCCAATCGATTCGATTGTTGATTTAATTCTCTGTACGTTAGTTGTTTATTCTCAAATACCACAGCTGCATGATCCGGTGTTCGTTCCACCTGTTCTTCAAATAATTGATGCATCGTCTTGTTCTTTGGATACTCCGCCGCTGTATCGTTAAAATCAAATAAAAGCTTGTTTCTATGAAGCTCTGAATGCATTTCTACTTTACTTAGCTCCAGGTCAGGTTGGTTTAAAACAACGGAAAACAATCGGTCTAAATGTTCTATAACTTGAACCATAAAATCTTGATCATAGCGATCCTTATCATAAAATAATTTCAGATGAATGAACTCATTCTCCAGATCAAAATGGAAAATAGTAGCTGCTGCTTTTACGTTGTTTTCATCAAGGGATGAATGAATTTCATTTAAAGAAACAATGGTATGGATCATAGGTAAGTGGTTCGAATCATATTGTATATTTAAATGTTCGACCATTTTTCTGAAAGGTACTCTTTGATGCTGGATGGCTTCGCTTAAACCTAATTTCACTTGATTAAATAAGGATTTAAATGACATCGTACTATTTATATGATTTTTTAAAATTAAGAACTTATTCGAAAGCGAAAGGTCATTGTTCTTTTCATCAATCGTCGGCATGCCAATAATCATCTTTGTTTCACTCGTATATTTATAAAGCAGGCAATTAACTCCGGTTAATAATATCGTATAAATCGCCATATGAGCGTTTTTCGAGATGGACTTGATTTTATGTGAAACGTCGTATGACAAAGGTTTATATATATAATTGTGATTATCCGTATCGCCTGAATGCTTTGAAGTTGTTTTACAATAGGGCAAATGAATAAGATAATCACCATCTTCAAACCGACTTGCCCAAAAAGATTCTTGTTTTTTAAAAATTGACATACGTCACCCCGATCCACATTTGTATGTTATATTAAAAATCCACTTCAATTAAATCTGTTAGCGTATCCCGATTCATTAATTCTTCAACCAGCTTGATTTTGTTAATTTCGATATGAGGGTTTTGACAAATGGATGTTAAAAGTAACAACAAATTTCTTGACATCGCTTCAATCGTTGTTTTCTCAAATAAGGTTGTACTATATTCAAAAGCGGCTTCCAGTTTATGATCAGAAACGGTTGTATATAATGTTAAATCAAATTTGGATACCCTATTATTTTGAGCATAAGGTTTACATGTTGCACCATCCATTTGAAACTCCGCTGCATCGGTATTTTGCAATACGAACATCGTGTCAAACAACGGATTGCGCCGGGCATCTTTGATTATTTGGACTCTCTCGATCAATTCCTCAAAAGGATAATCTTGATTTTCATAGGCGTTTAACATATTTTCTTTAACTTCAAGCAAGTACTCCGTAAATGTTTGTTCTCCCCTAGGATAATTTCTAACAGCAAGTGTATTCACAAACATCCCCATAACCGGTTCCAATTCTGCATGGGTCCTTCCGGCAATCGGCGTTCCAACGATGATATCTTCTTGTCCGCTGTATTTGGACAAAAGAATGGTATAGGCTGCCAATACAATCATATACAGCGTCGTTCCTGTCAGAGCTTCCATTTTTCTTAAGCCTGCAAAAATTTCTTCCTCCATAGCAATTTCGAATACATCTCCCTCATAGCTTAGGGATTCAGGTCTCTCATAGTCTGTTGGCATATCCAATAAAGGGATCTTTTCACTAAAGACATCAAGCCAGTACTTCTCCTGCTTTTTCATCCGGTCACTTTGAAGTTGAACCTGCTGCCATTCAGCATAATCCTTGTATTGAATTCGAAGAGGTGAAAGCTCGGCTCCCTTATACAACTGGCTAAGCTCAGTCATTAGAAAGTTGACGGATAACCCATCTGAAATGATATGGTGCATATCTACAAGCAATACATGACGCTCCTGCTCAAGTTCAATAAGCCCCGTTCTCATAAGAGGCGCTTGGCCGAGATCGAATGCGCGAACAAACTGTTGAATTTGGTTTTCGATATCTTCTTCCGTTGACTCTATCCATTCAATTCCAAAATTCACTTCAGGATGTATAATTTGTTTAGGCTCTCCGTGTATGATTTTAAATGCCGTCCGAAGAGACTCATGACGACGAATTAATTGTTGGAACGCTTCTTCTAATCTCATACGATCAAGCGATCCTTCGATCATAAAGAAGCCTGACATGTTGTAAACGAGTTCTTTGCCGCCTTTGATGCTCATAATGTACATTCTCATTTGCGCCGAAGAAATAGGGTAGTATTCTTTCTCCTCAGCTTTGGGGATGGATGCTAATACATTCCGCTCCATATGGTCAATGGACTGAGCCATCTGTTCGATCGTGAGCCATTCAAAGACGTTTCTTACAGATATAGTGACATTCATTTTTCGATTGATTTTGGACACCAGCTTTGTCGCTCGTAAAGAGTTGCCTCCTACATCAAAGAAAATATCTTTTACGCTGATTTTTTTTACGGCAAGCACGTCTTGCCAAATGGCCAGCATCTGTTTTTCCACCATCGTACGGGGCTCTACATATTCGCTTCCCGTTTGTATGTTTTCTTCTGGAACCGGAAGCAATCTGCGATTCATTTTTCCGTTCGATGTCAGAGGCATGTGATCCAATTGTATAAAGTAGGATGGAACCATGTAATTCGGTAAAACATTTGACAGTTTTTCTTTCAACTCTTTAACCGTCAGCGTGTAATCCGCTGTGAAGTATGCACATAAAGATTTGTCCCCGTTCACATCCTCATGTGCAATGACGATGACCTCTTTCACACACTCTATATGCAACAGTGCTGCTTCGACTTCCCCTACTTCGATCCGGTATCCGCGAATTTTTATTTGATGATCCATTCGTCCCAAATACTCGATGTTGCCATCCGGAAGCCATTTTACCAAATCTCCCGTCTTATACATTTTTGCTCCCTGGACAAACGGATCACTTACAAATTTCTCCGCTGTCAGCTCAGGTAAATTCAAGTACCCTCTGCCTACCCCATCGCCGGAAATACACAATTCTCCTACGACTCCCACAGGCTGTACTTTTTCATGTCTATTCAAAATATACAGACGGTTATTTCCTAATGTTCGGCCAATCGGCACGTAAGCCCGGCTATTCTCCGAATCAAGCTGCTCTGGAATCACACTGAACACAGCAACATCCACGCAACATTCTGTCGGGCCGTATACATTGATAATGGTTGGCGGCGCTATTTGGTTGAGCGAAAATAATGATGTTATTTCAGCTACACTTTGCTGAGGAAGAGCCTCCCCGCCAATCAGCATGTATGTTAACGATATCCTTTGAACGTTTTTTGCTTTTAAAAGTAATTTCAAGTGCGCAGGTGTACCGTCTGTTAAATCAATTTGATTGTGTTGATAGTAATTCATTAAATCTTGTCCATCCAGTATCGTTTCCTTGTCCACGATATATAAGGTATGGCCTAATAGCAGTGCGCCGAAAATTTGCTTGACAGATGCATCGAAATAGTAAGGCGCCAGTAAAGCGATATGCAAATTTTTATGCTGATCATCAATAACCTGGCTATACAACGCTTTAACCAAGTGATGAACCTGACGGTGTTCAATCATCACGCCTTTCGGCTTGCCTGTTGTACCTGAAGTATAGATCACATAAGCCAACTGCTTGGAATCTCCTGCGGACTCCAAATTCGACATATGATCTGCATAGGCTTCTTTGTCGTTCAAATCAATAACTTTGCCATTGAAAGATACAGACTGCTTAAGATGCCTTTGCGTGACTAACAACGTTGCTCCCGAATCATGTAAAATATACCGGATACGCTCTTCCGGAGAATCCGGATCGATCGGCACATACGCCCCTCCCGCTTTTAAAATTCCAAAGATGCCAACCATCATGTCAATAGAACGCTCTGTCATGATGCCTACTAATTGGTCCGCATATACTCCCTCCGCTCTTAGCGTACGCGCCAACCGATTCGCACGTTCGTTCAGTTGACGGTACGTCAATTGCTGATCTCCAAATACAACGGCCAATTGATCGGGGGTCCGCTCCGCCTGCGCTTCGAATAATTCCTGGATTGTCTTATCCCGCGAATAATCTATCTTTGTATCGTTACATTCATTTAAAAGATAGTTTTGCTCACTTTCAGACACCATTTGAATGTCTGACAAGACAACATTCGGTTCGATCACAATGTCTCTGAGGATGTTGATAAAATGCGTTTTCATCCTGTCAATGGTGTCCCGTTCAAATAGTTCCGTCTTATAATTAAAGTGCATTTCAAGGCACTCTCTGTCATCTTCAACGATGAACATTAAATCATACAACGATATACCGACATTTAATTCTCTAACTTTAAACTTGCAATCATTTTCTTGCCTTTGATTCAACTCTGTATTTAAAAAGATATACATCGTATTGAAGAGCGCTGTCCCGGTTGTATCACGATGCGTATTTAACTTCTCTACAAGGTTGTCAAACAGATAGTCTTGGTTATCCAATGCATCCAGGGATAGTTTTTTTATTTCTTCGAGATAGCATCGAAACGATTTATTCCCCGCCGGCTGTGATCGAATGGCTACCGTCTGAATAAAGACACCTATCATTTTTTCGACATCAGGATGGTTTCTTCCTGAAGTTGGCGTACCTACAATAATATCTTCTTGAGCCGAATAATGATGAAGCATCACATTATAAGCTGCCAATAGAACCATAAATAAAGTGGTTCCCGTTTGTTTGGCAAGCTTATCCAGCGAATTCTTCAAATATGGATCCAAAACGAATGACAATCTTGACCCTGCCGAAGTTAAAGAAGGTGTTCGAACAAAATCAGTAGGCAAATTAAGGTTCGGAATCTCCCCTTTAAATTGATCCAGCCAATATGTTTCTTGCTGCTTATAAGACTCTCCCGCCAAAAATTGTTTCTGCCAAGCTGCAAAGTCTTTGTATTCAACTTCAATTTCAGGCATGCTTCTTCCGTCATAATCATCGATGAGTTCATTAGCGAGAATACCAACGGAATACCCGTCCGAAATAATATGATGCATATCGATGAGTATTTCTGCATGATCATGGTTTACTCGAATGAATTCGGCACGTATTAATGGAGCCTTTGACAAATCAAATGGTCTTGCAAACTCCTTCACATCTTGTTCAAATTGACTAGGACTTTTTTGAGACCTTTTCACTTCAAAATCAACCGATGGGGCAATATTTTGGGAAAGTTCTCCGTCAACAAGATGAAAACTTGTGCGAAATACTTCGTGACGTTGCACCATTTGTTCCAATGATGAAATCAATTTATGTTCATCTATATTTCCTGTGACCGTGATGTGCCCGCACATGTTTTGAAATAGGCTATTCGGCTCAAATTGATCCAGAAAATAGATCCGCTGTTGGGCTGAGGATGTTTCATAGAATTCTTTTACTTCCAATGCCTTAATAGGCATAAAAGTTTCTTCTTTCTCGCCCGTAATCAGACTGGCAAGTTCCTTAAGATGTTGATTCTTAAAAAATTGTACAATCGAAATTTTGTGATGGAACTGCTCTTGTACCTTTGAAAGCATCACCGTCGCCTTGAGCGAGTTCCCTCCGAGATCAAAAAAATGATCATTTCTCCCCACTTGATCCACGGATAATAGTTCCTCCCAGATCAGCGCCAGCTTTCTCTCCGTATCATTGGCCGGATTTTCAAACACGGCTGCTTGATTGGCGCTAAGAACGCGCTCATATGCAAAACGGTTGTACATTTCATTTAATTGATCTTGTTGTTCAGGTGAAAATAACGTTAAAGACGAAATTTCAGCCTGTGGATGATTCGCCATATTTTGCAGCAAGCCAATAAATCCTTCAGACCACATTTTCATCATCTCATGTCCAATGAGATCGGTATTATAATCAAAATCCAGGATCAATTCATAGCTGACATCCGTAATATTAAGAAATAAATCATAAGGAACACGTTTAATGGGATACGACATAAATTCGGTCTCTATATGTTCAAATTGAAGACGATGAATCGTTCTATCCATATTAAATAAAATGCGGGTATCCGGCGCCGGCATATTGGGAAGTTGTTCGGATACGATCGTCAACGGAACATGCTGATGTTTCATTACGCGAGCTAACGTTTCCTTGATATAAAGGATATTGTCTAAAATGGACTGATCCGTTTGCACGGTATTGTGAACAGGTACAATATTGACGCAATTGCCAATAAGCACATTTGTATTCATATGGGACTGACCCGCCGTAGGAACGCCAATCACAAGTTGAGACTGACCTGTTAGTCGATGCAAATATAAATGAAACGCGGCGAACATGGTTACAAACAAGCTGCTCTTATTATTTATACTTAAAGTTCTCAGTGATTCGGTTAATTGACGATCCAACTTCATCGAATGTCTTTCCCCTGAATAACCTTTTTGAACATCCTGGAACTGCATCGTTGGTAAAATTAATTTGGGGAATGATAAGGAAAATTGCTCTTTCCAAAACTGAATCCCTTGGGTAAATGTACCTTTTTCATGTTCAAGCTGCTGCCATGTTAAATATTCACGGAATGAAGTGGCTTCAGGTAATAGAACTGGAACCCCTCGAATAAGAGCAGAATAGGTTTGTTCCAACTCTTGAATGAATACAGCAATCGACCAACCGTCTGCAATAATGTGATGAAATGTAAGTACCATAAGATATTGATTCGCTGCCTGTTTAAGCAAACTGATTCTAAATAGAGGCTCCCCGGACTGTAAATCAAATGCTTTACTCGCATCGTTAGATAACCAATTGGAAATTTCCAGTTTTTGGATCTCGTGGACATACTGTGAGAAATCCATACATGCGCACTGAAATTCAATTACGGGTCTAACTTGTTGTGTTTCACGATCTGCATGAATCACCGTTCTCAAAGCATCATGACGATGTGCTATCCGATTCACTGCCTGATTCAGTGTTGAAGGTTCTACATTCCCTGTCATCTTTAAAATAACACTTTGATTTAATGCCGCATTCGCATTTTCCCCATGTAGTGAAGTCAATAAAAGATGCTTTTGCTCTAAAGAAAGTTGATATTCCGGAATAGGCGAGTCACCAGGTATAAATCCAAGCTCGCGAAGTTCATAGATCGTTTCTTTCACAAACTTAATGATGGTATTCATGTCATCCATCGTATGCATGGTAGATATAAAACAGTTGCGACCTTCCCAAATATATAAACCTTTATAAATTAAATGATAGAAAAACAGCTCCAGATCCCCAAATGAAATAAATCTAAAAAGCGATCCATAGTTTACCATTTGTATAGGTACATTGGATTTTTTAAAAAACTCATTTAACTCTTTTACAAGATAATCCGTTTTTTCATTTAGGTCCTTATATAATTTCCCTCCTTCGGATTGAAGATACTGCAGCACCGTTAACGATACTCTCATCGTAAGCGGGTGTGTACAAAATGTTCCACCGACAAAAGTTTTCTTGTCCGCAGCTGCAGGATAGGACTGATCGCCGAAATTCCAAGTTCCTCCATCCACAGCGTTCATAAATTCGGCTTTGCCTGCAACGATTCCAATAGGCATGCCGCCACCTATAACTTTTCCATAAGTAATCAGATCTGCTTGAACGCCAAACCATTCTTGTGCTCCACCCAAACCAATTCTAAACCCAGTGATGACCTCATCGAAAATAAGTGCTGCTCCAAATCGTTTTGTAATCTCTCTAAGCTGCTGTAAAAATTGCCTTGGCTGCACATCAGGTCTTCGGCTTTGCACCGGTTCTACAAGTACAGCAGCCAGTTCATCACCGAGACTTTGAATGATATCCAGTGTTTGCGGATGGTTATAATTAAGAATAATCAAATCATTCATAAAGCTTTTTGCAATGCCGGGAGCCATTGGAAGCGCAGAAGATACAACATCCTCCGGATTCGCCACACCCAGCACACCGTCATGCGTACCGTGATAGGATCCTGAAAACAATACGACTTTAGAACGCCCCGTTGCCGCTCTCGCTAAACGCAGCGCAACCATAACTGCCTCTGTACCTGAATTATAAAATGCGACACGCTCTACACCTGTCAACTCGCAAATTTTTTCTGCGACGTCTCCTGCCAAGTCTGACATGGGACCTAATGGAGGCAATTGGTCTTGAATACTGTCCGCAATTACATTTTGGATAAAAGAAGGATTATGACCGAATAGATTTACACCAAATCCCATGGTCAGATCCAAATACTCATTCCCATCCATATCCCATATCTTTGAACCATCCGCACGTATAGAAATAATCGGATACACCATTTCTTTCCAATAAGAACGAAATCCGGATACATTGCGATTATTCGCATGGGCAAAACGAGTTTGACCTGTTTTTAACTTAGAGCCTTTTGTTTTTGCGGTATACTTGGAAATAAATTGTTCGACATACTGCTTCTGGGGATGTGAAAACCCGCTCTCTTCATGAACTTTTAATACTTGATAAGGTATGAATGGTTTCGCTTCCTTCGATTCCGTAACTTGTTTGATTTCCTTCATATCTTTCATATTTTTCATATCTTTCATTTCGTTCATTTCAGCGGTTTCTTTGACTTGAACAGCATTGATTTGGTCGCCTAACAATAGATTCAAACTTTTTAATTGTGATTCCATCAGATGAATGGCAGAAATCACAATTTGCTCCGAAACATTCGCGGATGATTGTACCGCAACCGTATTGTTCACGACTGCATGATTTTCATTGTGTTCCTCAACATTTTTATCATTTATATGCTCAGACACATATTTAACTAAGTACTTAATGTTGGTAAGAGTTTCGAAAAACATTTCCATGGGAATATCCAAACTGAACATTTCTAATATTTCTTTCTTGATTTGCATGAGAATAATGGAATCCAATCCCATTTGGAGAAAATGAGCATGAACATCTAATTCATCCAACTTAATTCCAGAAGCACGACTTATACTTGTTTTAATTTTCAATTCAATATCCTTTGTATTCATCTCCATTTGGACCTCATTCCTCTCTGAAATGTATCCCGTTGGTATCGGATGTTTCACTTCAACCCAACACCTCCTCTGTTCAAATGGATATAACGGCAATGGAATTTTTCGAATGACTTCATGGCCATAAAATTTCTCCCAATCGATCACTGCCCCCTGTGTAAATAACTCGGCTAATTGCTTCAACGATTCTGCTTTTGCCTGTTTATATAGACTATCGGAAATAAACTTTTTATCTTTTTTTCCATAGCCAAAATAAACATCTGTCAGATTACGCTCTCCTCGTACGATTCGTTTTAATTTTTCATTTAGTTCTTGTGTACTGGTTATAATGATGGCCAAACGATAATCTAAACTAGCTCTTCCCGTACTCGCTGTATAACAAATTTGTTGAATGGAAACATCACTGTGATCAGTTGTATATTGCTGATAACTTCTCACCAGTTCATCAAGTGCCCGTTCATTCGCTGCAGACAGAACAAATAGATTAGGCTCTTGAACCGTAATTTTATGTTCTGTTTTCAAAGGCACAAATTCTTCGAGTACAACATGCGCATTTGTACCGCTGAAACCGAAAGAACTAACCCCGCATCGCAGGGGCTTACCTTCCTCACCAAAAGCCATTGACTTTTGATTCACATAAAAAGGTGAAGCTTCAAATTTAACCAATGGATTAGGCCTATCAAAATGAACCAATGGCGGAATTTTCTTATTTTGAAACATGAGTATAGATTTTATTAACCCGGCTATGCCCGCTGCTTCAAATAAATGCCCGATGTTTGTTTTTACAGATCCGATAGCACAAAATTGTTTCCGATTCGTATATTTCTCAAAAGCTTTACACAGACCATTAAACTCAACGGGATCACCTAATTTAGTCCCTGTTCCATGTGCTTCAATAAAACTAAGCGTATCTGGAGAAATTCCAGCTTCCTTCCACGCTTGTTCGATCACATTCGTCTGTGACTCAGGATTAGGTGCAGTAATTCCCACCGTTTTGCCATCTTGATTAATCGCACTTCCTTTAATCACACCATAGATATAATCCCCATCGTTAATGGCTTGCTGCAATGGTTTCAATAGTACAGCTCCGACACCCTCGCCAAATCCAGTACCGTTGGAATTTTCGCTAAACGTTCTTGTTAATCCGTCTGGAGATTCCATATCCAATCCAATACTCATAGGTAATAATGCCGTTCGAACGCCGCCTGCTATTGCCATTTCACAATCTCCAGCGAGCAATCCTTTACACGCCATATGAACAGCAACAAGTGAGGAAGAACAAGCGGTATCAATCGTAATCGCAGGGCCTTTTAAATTCAAAAAATAGGCGATTCTACTCGCCAGTACGGATGGTAAATTTCCAATAATATAATTTTTAAGTTCCTCGGGATAACTGGCCGTCACGAGCCGTTCATAATCATATCCCACTTTAGAGTAACCCACATAAACGCCTACATTTCTTCCATTGATTCCTTCACCTGCATATCCTGCGTCTTCAATCGTATGCCATGCCGTTTGTAAGAACATTCTTTGATTCGGGTCCATAAATTGTGCTGTTTTCGGCGTTAAACCAAAGAACGAATAATCGAATTGATCAATTTGATCCAAATAACCGCCCTTAATAAACTGACTTTCATTCATTTCACTTCGAATGGATTGTAAATAATCCGTTGCGTCTTTTACCCGTTTTTCAGGATAATTATGAATACAATACATACCATTCTCTAAAGTACTCCAAAATTCATGCGTATTCGATGCTCCCGGGACATTTAGAGACATGCCAATAATAGCAATATCATTTGATGATGGATGATCTCCAATGATTTTGTTGACTTGTTTAGTTTCGTCATCGTTTTTAGCAAGATATTTTGCCAATTCGGATATAGACGGATATGTAAAGAGGTCAGTAATAGCAAGCTCTTCTCCATATTTTTGTTCTATACGTTCAGCGATTTGAGCCAGTTGCAATGAAGTTGCGCCCATATCAAAATAACTATCCCCAATACCAATCTTCTTCCCTGCCAACACTTCAGAAAATAGTGAAATTAATTCAGTTTCTAAAACATGAACAGACACAGGAGCCGTTTCTTTTGTTTGATCCTTCATGTTCCATTCATGGATGAATGAGGACTCTGTTAAGAATTTACCTGCTTCATATTGCTTAGCTAACTGATATCGCTGTATTTTCCCACTCGTTGTTTTTGGTAGTTTTTTAATGGGCAAGACATCTTTGACGCTCCATCCTCCGTGTATATACAAGTGTTTTTTGATTTCTTTAATAAGGGGTAGAAATTGTTCGATCGTTTTTTTATAAACCACAAATACAACAATTTCTTCACCTTTGCTCGTAGAATCATAAACACCGCAAGCTGCAACTCTTCCTAAGTCGATACCATCCAATTGAATCGCTACGCGCTCAATATCATGGGGGTATACATTTTTACCATTGATGAAAATAATATCTTTTTCCCGCCCGGTTACGACAAGATTCCCATTCATGATGAAACCCAGATCCCCTGTATTCACCCAACCATCTGGAGATAACAATGTCTTTGTTGCTTGCGGATTATTATAATAACCTTGGGTAACGTTATCCCCCTTGATTTGAATTTTTCCAATAACATAATCGGGGACAACTGTATCTTCCTGGTCACAGATTCTAAGCTGGCAATAATCAACAGCCTTTCCAACTGAAACAAACGATGCTGCATGCTCAGCATCTTTGTCTAATTCAATCACATGCTCTCCGAAGTTCAGATGATCCCGGTGTACATGCACAGCAGTAAATTCTTCTTCTACGTTTGGAAAAGCAGCTGCAACAGAGGCCTCAGCTAATCCATAAACAGTGAACATTGCCGTGTTCCTCAAGTGATACTTTGACAATACGTTTAAAAACTCATGGCATACTTCGGGTAATATAGGTTCGGCACCATTATAAATGATTCTGACACATGACAAGTCCCATTCCGCTGCTTTTTCTTCACGAAAGAAATTCAAGAAATACTTATAGCCAAAGTTAGGAGAGGATAGCACGGTTGCTTTGTGTTCATTTACTTTTTTCATCCATAGAACGGGTTTTCGAATAAATAATTCGGTTGGCATCAAGTACTGATTTATACCTGTCACGAGCGGCACGAAGTGGAATCCAATTAACCCCATATCATGGGTAAGCGGCATCCAGGAGAGGAAAGAATCACTTGAACTGATTTTTGCATCATTTATAGCAGCACAATTATTGTAAATTAAGTTTCGATGCGTGAGCATAACGCCTTTGGGATCACCTGTTGATCCGGAAGAGAATTGAATAAATGCCAACTCTTCCGGCTTAGGTTCATAACATTTTACAGATGTATAATCATATACTTTATCTTGTATAATATCCGTTTTAGCTTCTAATTGATGATGAAAATCGAATAATTCATGTTCTAAAGCGAATTTTTTCATTTTATCCAGTACCTTCTCAGATGCAATCATGAATGGGTTGTTTAGCAAATCCCAAATACGGCATACTTTCAAGTTCTGTTCTTCATCTTCACCAACGCTTACTGGCACGGGTATCATTCCACCAAGTATACAAGCCCAAAATGCTACTAAAAATCGTTTATTTTCTTGTATTTGAAAAATAATCTCTTGCTTTGGTTTCATTCCTATTTCTTGTAAATAGCCTAAATATCCTCGAGCTTCATTAAATAATTGACTGTACGATATAAAAGTTTCTATTTTATCAGCATCAATAAAAAGAATGCCACGGTCAGTTATTTTACTTCTGTCTCGTATGGCATCTACTAACGTTTGAAATTGCTTCGTATACATATCTCTCCTCCAACTCTATCTCTATATGCTTTTTCTGTAATTTTAAGTAAAATTTTACCATAGAAATATATGTATGACAATGATTTAATTGTAAAATGAAAAACAGGCTACCATCTTAAAGAGGTCGCCTAGAATGTTTTATAAGTGTTACATGAAAATAAACTTGATGTTATTTATACCGAATTTCATCAGTCAACGCGGTTTCATTCATTGAAATTTGTTTTGCTGAACAGCGGAAATTATTTATTTTTTTCGAAAAAGCCTCCGGAAAGATGCATAATAAGAGTTGAATAGGACATAATAAAATGTCGAACAATAGTGATTGTTCGACATTCATCAGACGCTGTACCTATATTGTTACCAATTATAAAGCAGATTGCTATTCATAACAAGGCATTTTTCATCATATTTCGCATACTTTCGGCAACAAAATCGGGAGCGCTTTTTTTCATCAGTTCCACCGTATGCAAATAACGCTGCGTTGTGTTAATTTGCACATGGCCGAGCGTGTATTGCACCTGCTGAAGCGATGCGCCGCCCAGCAATGCCAGAGTTGCGTTCGTGTGGCGAAGCCAATGTGGCGTCACTTGCTTGGTAATACCGCTTTCCTTGCAAGCCCGCTTGACGATCCGCTCCACCTGGCGAATCGTAATGGGAAAGATGCGGCTGTTTTCGTCCGAAGCTGAACCTTCCGCTTGTATTTTCTCCCGGATTGCCGGGTCGTTATGCAGCTTCCATAGCGCCTCAGGCATTTTTATTTGTCTGGTTTTTCCTCCCTTTCCGTTCGTTACGGTCAACCACGCACTGCTCTCTTCGAAATCAGTATGGAAATCGCTCCACCTCATTTGCACAAGCTCCGAAACCCGCAGCCCCAAAATGACCATATAAAGCACCATCATCCATTCCCGCATATTTTTTTGGCTCAAATGCGCCAGCAGGCTCATCAGTTCCCGTTGGTTAAGAAAATGATTACCGCTGGTTACCTGAATTTTCGGAAGACGGATGGAGAGCGAAGGATCGTGCCTGAATAATGCAATATTGGCGTTGCTTCCCCATTTGTAGAAGGAACGGAGCGGCGAGATCAGACTTGCTACGGCGGATGCGGTCAGCGGCTTGCTCGCGATCGTGCCCTTCATGAGTGCGGTCTTGTATTGCTCCAAATCATGCCAAGTAACCTCGCTGAAAGGCTTGACTCCAATGAATGACCGGAAACAACTGAGTGCACGACCATAATTGCGGATCGTGTTGGGACGGTGGTAACCGGCAAGAAAGCTTTGAACCACTTGTTCGTCGTTCATGCCTGAAATATCAATGGATACAGGTTGGTTGTGAGTTCGCGCCTGCATATTTTTTTCGGTCTCCTTTCTACTGGCATTCGAACAATCACTATTGTTCGACTTGCACGACAGAGCTGAAATACTTATGTGCACACAGAAACAGGAGTGGTCAAAAATGATGGCAAATCGAATTCGGATGGATCTGCTGGCATTGGTATTAAGGCAGGATCCCGGCACGTTCGCGCATTGTGTTCGTGTCGGCATGCTGGCCAAAGCAATGGCGAAGGTTGTCAAAATGTCGGATCAAGAAATAGAGATGTTCTCTGCGGCCTGCAGCTTTCACGATATCGGCAAGCTGTTTCTGCCCAAGGAGTTGCTGCTCAGGCGTGAGCCGCTTGATGAAACGGAAAAGGCGCTGATGCGCGAGCATCCCAAGCTGGGAGTACAGCTTCTTCGACACAGACTCGGCTGGAAAAACAAAGAGATGCTGGATACCGTACGTTCCCATCATGAGCGTTGGGACGGACAAGGTTATCCCGACGGGCTTCGCGGCGCGGATATACCGCCGTGGGCGCGCATGTGCGCCATTATCGACGCTTATGACGCCATGGTTCAGCCCAGACCTTACAATCGGGTCAAAACACCCGAGCAGGCAAGGGAAGAACTGTGCAAACAGAGCGGCCGTCATTTCGACAGAACTTATGTAGACGCATTTCTCGAAATTCCGCAATTGTCGATCGAACAAGCAACCGTGTGTCCATAATCATTCCCGAGAGGAAGGAAGGATCTACTATGATTGCAATGACCGTACAATCACTTCGCCCCGGACAAACATTGGCCAAGCCGGTATTGAACCAAAACGGCACCATGATGCTGGGCGAAGGAACGCAGCTTACGGAACAATATATAGAACGGCTGCGCAAGACAGCACAAAACTTTGCCATTTTCTACATTCCCCTTCCCTGCTACAATGAAAAAAGACGGTGTAACGAAGACGGGGAATCACTTGCTCATCTCCCAGTCGTCGATGGTGTATTCGATGTTGGCATTGACCACGAAGGCCCTGCAATTGTAGTTTGCTTATCGTGCTTTTGATCGCCACTAAAAGAACTCTTCATTTCCTTGACGCTAGCTGCTAGACTTGAGAAAACAGACGATGAACGAAAGGTGATGAACTTGACCAATATCCTGGATCACATAACAAGCATGGTGAAAGAAATGACATGGACTGAATTGCAGCATACGGTACTGCGTCTAGCGGAACAAAATGAGCATGTCCGATCCGCTCTTCATCAAGTATGGAAAGTGAAGGAGCGAGAGGCCCGTCTGGCGAAGTCGATTGAATGGACGCCTGATGACTGGTTTAAAGCACAAAAGCATTTTGAACCGATCATTCAAGATGAGTTCAATCAATGTGCTGCTTTGTTTGAAGATCGTTATGAACGCAGTTATCGAGGCTATCATGATTATTCTGATGAAGGACGCTGGGATTATACCGCCGGTCTGGAACAGCTTGAGCGCTGGTTTGCGGAGCTGCTGGAAATGGCTGCCGACGGCGAATGGATCGATGCTTCCGTTGGGATGCTGCTTACCCTGCAGCGTTTGGATGATTGGGCACAAGAAAATGGAGATGAAGACATGGGCGGCGAGGATTTGCAGGATGAATGTGTGTCTTTTTGGCCCAAATCGGAAGAACTCATCAAGATTATTCGGGATTCGTCTGCCCCCATCAGCAACAAAAGCGCGTTTTTCCTAGAATTGATCGACTGGATAGTCGGACTTTGCGAGGAAGAAGAGGATTGGGCGGCATGGAGACAAACGCTCGGTTACTGCTTATTTGGCGGTGAGCATTATGAGCGGTTAAAGAACTATGTTACCCGTTTCGAGCCGAATTTGTTTCGTGATACCGCTGCTGCGGAGGCAATCGAACCGGAGGTGATCCGTTGGTGGGTTCAGATCAGCCTCGAATCAGACCGCGAAGCAGAGGCGGAACGCGCGGAAGCCATGCTCAACGCATTCGATGCGGACACTTCCGCCTGTTTTGTCCGTTATTACGAACGTTTTCATCGCTTGGATGAAGCGATCACTCGACTTCAATTCATCACCGGCCAAATGCAAGAGCAGCTTCAGAGGCAATCGTCCGAACCTTTCCGCGCGATTCGATTCCACTACGTATCCGAACAGCAAGTAAATCACTATTTTGAATGGCTGGTCGCGATATATGAACAGGCCGAACGCCAAGCGGAAGCGATTTCGTGCCGTGTCCATTGGTTCGAAACACTGCCATCACTGGAGCTATTCCAGGTCTGTTTGAACGAAACTCCCCCGGAAGAAAGAGACCGTCAGGCGAAAAAATGGATGGCTCATGTTGCTAGCCTGAAACGTCGTGGATTCGAAACTCTGTTAATTGATATGCATCTGCACATTGGTGAGCTGGACCGAGCCTGGTCGGTTTATCAAGAAAGGCGCCTGGATACATCCGATAGGCTGAGCGATTCTGTACGGCGGTTGTTCGAAGCGGTCAAAAAGCATGATCCGATAAGGCTTCTTCCGGTACTTCGCCAATTTGCCGAGAAGAGAATTGCCGAGAAAAGCCGCTCCAGCTATCAACATGCCGCGGCGTGGTTAACTGAATTGAAATCCATTTATCTTCTGCTAAATCAGACAGAGGAATGGATGCTCTATTTGCAAGAAGTGAGAGAAGAGCATCGTCGTCTACCGGCTTTACAAGATGAAATCACAAAAGCCAAGCTTTAGAGCTTGGCCGAAGTGTGGAAACATCACAATAAGCCGAGAAAGCGATCCTTTTGTATTATTGTCATTCATGACACGTAACTGCACCTGCATGTAATGTCTCTTATAAATGGGAAATAGCTTCCCGTGTTGTCCAAGTAGCGGCGGCAAATGCCTTGTAATTGGTAACGGCTGCTTGGAAATCCCTTTCACTAGTAGCTGCTGTCGCATCGTATACAACAGCGGTTTCAAACCCATTTTCGATTAAATGCCTCATATGGGACTCTACGCAAATGTTGGAAAGTACTCCTGCAATAACCGTCTTCTCTTTTCTATGTTGTCGCAACTGGTATACCAAGTCATTTGTTTGCGGACTAGCAACCTTGTGCGGAGTTGAAACGATTGTTCTCCTGTCAAAAATGTAAGGTTTGAAAGAAGGAACAAAATCAGCTCCTACAGACGGTGGTGTGTATTCATTTGCTTTTTGATACATTCCAAGACCTAATAACATCTTTTGTTCGGATCCGGTAAATTGCCAGCCATAATCATGAGGGTATAAATAATGGGGGGATATAAAAAGCTGATACCCTTTATTCAAGGCAGTGCTCATTAAGAGTTCAAGGTTTTGTATCGTGTTGTTTTGCTCAATCGTATCTTTTGTTAGATGATAGCCTCTTCCCCCTGGACTCATGAAATCATTTTGCGGGTCTGTAATTACAATGGCGGTATGACTGGGATGCGGTTTAAACTGCAACATACACTTCTCCCTCCCTTATGAACTAGCCCCAATATGGATTGCGCCTGGATATATATGGATTTTGGCGCTGTTGATGGTGACTATATGGTAGTTGTTGATACTGTAGATTGGAGCGACGGGGCATATTTTCATTTTTACTATTGCAATTTTTATATGGACCGATATATGTTGTAGGCTGTACGGGGGCGATTGCTTGTTTCCATTGATTTTCGTCAAGACAATACGTATGTGCCATAATATTTGCAGGAGTAAATTTGAGCAGATCGGAACCTAAAATCACCTCTGGAGTCGGTGCGTTAAAAATGGCCAAAAGATGTGTTTTATCCGTTGTCGCTATCTCATAATGCCACCAACCTTGCGGAACGTTGGCAACCTGTCCCGGTGTAATGGAGTAATTGAGAATTTGTTTGGTAAAGGGGTTCAACATCGATACAGTCGCAGCTCCGGAAATACAATAGACTAACTCGGCTGCATTTTGGTGATAGTGAGGTTCCACAACGTTATTAGCGCTTAAAAAAATGTCCAGCAAGGACACATTTTCCAATGTATTTAACTGTTGGATGCCTAGTACGTTAATTAAATTGTTTTTATCCTTTATAAACAAGGGACTGGTATTGACATCAAATGCGAATTGAGCTGACGGTGATGTGTAATCCATATACGAAACCATAATTATACTCGCCTCTTTACATGAGCAATGAAAAACTTTATAGGCATTTATATGTATTTACAGTTTGTTTGGTGTAAGCGGAGATAAGAAAATAAGTGCACCGCGGTTTTTGAACAAAAAAAAGCGGAAGGCCGCCGCGCAGAAACCGTCAGCTTACTTCCGCAAATCTCCAACTATCCTTTTTCGTGCATCGGATTAAAGCCTTCTCCGAAAACCTCGAACACATCATTTACTGTGACAAAAGCTTCCCGGTCGATCGTATGGACCAGCTTCTTCAACCTGCTAATTTCGGAGCGGCCGACTACGCAGTAAATAATCGTTTTCTCATCATAGCTGTAGCCGCCCTTGCCGTACAAAAAGGTCGTACCTCTTTCAAGCTCATCGTGAACTCGTGCGGAAATCTCTTCCGCCCGACGACTCACAATAATAGCCGCTTTGCCTTTTAGCGTTCCTTCCAGCACGTAATCGATGACTCTGGAGCCGATAAAAACAGCGACGATCGTGTACATCGCACGTTCTCTGTCCAAATAGATGAGTGAGAGCACAATCGTAATACTGTCGAACAAAAACACGGTCCTGCCGATCGGCCAGCCGAACACCTTTTTCAGCATCTGGGCAATAATATCCGTTCCTCCGCTGGTCCCTCCGTACCGGAAGACGATGCCTAAGCCTACTCCGACTGTCGCGCCGGCGTATAGAGAGGCCAGCAGCAGGTCGTGCATGGCAAAATGAATATTTTTAAACATATATACGAATAAAGAAAACATCAGTGTGGCAAAAACCGTGTAAAGAAAAGCTCTTCGTCCCAGCACCTTCCAGCCGATAAAGAACAACGGGAGATTCATCAGGAAATTCGTAATCCCCGTTTCCCAGCCGAACATGTACTTCAGCAGCAGGCTGACACCGGTAATGCCTCCCTCCGCCAGACCATTCGCCGTATTAAAATAGTTGATGCCAAAACCCATAATGGCGGAGCCCAGGGTGATGGCCGCACCATTCTTTATATGCTCATTCATGCATACCCACCGCTTGCAGATAAGACCGCGGCGTCTTCCTTCGCAGATTCCCGCATCATGTTCCGTCTGGCGGCCCCGGATTGATAGGCCGCGTCGATGACGGCCTCCCGTACTTTTTCCACGACCATTTGATTAAACACACTTGGGATGATGTAGGACTCATCCAGTTCTTCATCGCTAACGACGGAGGCAATCGCTTTCGCGGCGGCCAGCTTCATTTCTTCGGTTATCCGGGAAGCGCGGCAATCGAGCACGCCTCGGAACAGTCCGGGAAAGCACAGCACGTTATTAATCTGGTTCGGGAAATCCGATCTGCCGGTTGCCATAACACGCACGTACGGCGCGGCTTCCTCCGGCATAATTTCGGGCGTCGGGTTCGCCATCGCAAATACGATCGGATCCGCCGCCATATGTTTCACATCTTGGGCGCTCAGCACTTTGGGACCCGACACGCCGATGAAAATATCGGCTCCTCGGATAACTTCACTCAGCGGTCCCTTCAAATTTTGCGGATTCGTATGATCGGCATACCACTGCCAAGCCTGATTATCGTAATGCTGCCCCCGAGCAATCGCACCTTCCCGGTCCACCCCGATGAGGTTGGTTACCCCCAAAGCCAGCAGCATCTTCGTACAGGCAATGCCGGCCGCACCGATACCGCAAACGACCACTTTGCAGCGGGTCAAATCCTTTTTGACGACCTTCGCCGCATTGAGCAGACCCGCCAGAATGACGACAGCGGTCCCATGCTGGTCATCGTGGAACACCGGAATATCCAGCTCGTCGATCAGCCTCCGTTCGATTTCGAAGCAGCGCGGAGCGGATATATCCTCCAAATTGATGCCCCCGAACGTAGGGGCGAGCGCTTTAATAATGTGAATAATGTCCTCGGTGCTGTGCGCGTCGAGACAAATCGGGAATGCATCGACACCCGCCATTTGCTTGAACAGCATGGCTTTTCCCTCCATGACGGGCATCGCGGCCTCCGGGCCGATGTTCCCGAGCCCCAGCACGGCCGATCCGTCCGAAACGACGGCGACCGTGTTTCTTTTGATCGTAAGCGAGTGCGCTTTGGGCGGATCGTTGTAGATCGCCATGCACACCCGCGCTACCCCTGGGGTATATACCCGCGAAAGATCTTCGCGGTTTTTGATCGCGATTTTGGGGACCGTTTCTATTTTCCCGCCCAGATGAGAGAGAAAAATTTGATCGGAAACATGGATGACCTGTACCCCTTCCAAATTTTTGATTGCGCTTACAATTTCGTTTGTGAGGCTGTCATCGCCCACTTGTACGGTAATATCCCGGATCGTCTTCGCTTTGCCCGATTGTGCGACATCGACCGCAACGATATCGCCCCCCGCTTGTCCGATAGCCATTGCAATGCGGCCGAAAGCTACCAGTTCTTTTCTCATTTCCAGCCTTATTACAATCGTTGTGCTTCCTCTTGCCATTCCCGCCATCAAGCTCACCCCTTATTAAGCGTTTTTTTTCTGTTCTTTACATAGTAAATAAGATAGCATGCCGCTACAAAAGGAATTCCGCAATACAAGGCGATGCGTTGGGCAGGGTCGAAGTATAAGCCGATGCAAGAGGCCAAGCACAGGATGAAGGCAGCGATCGGTACAATCGGGTATAGCGGCGTCCTATATTTCAGATCGTTCAGGTTGCCGCCCTGCTTAAGGAATTGTCTGCGGAACATGAATTGGGATGCGACGATTCCCATCCATACCGCCACTACGGCAAAGCCGGAAACAGCTATGAGAACGACATAAACGGTATCCGCCGCGTAAACGCTGGAAAGCAACGACAAGCAGGCTACCATCATACTGACAATCAACGCGTTAAACGGAATGCCCTGTTTCGTTACCCGGCCGAGCCAAGGGCTGACCATACTCTCCTGGGAAAGCGCCCAAAGCATCCGCGTGGAGGCATAAAGTCCGGAATTTCCTACCGACAGGAGAGCCGTCAAAATGACCAGGTTCATGATATCGGCGGCATAAGGAATACCGATTTTTTCAAAAACGAGTACGAACGGGCTCTCGATAACCCCGGCTTCCTTCCAGGGAATAAGACCTGCCAGCACGATGATGGCGCCAATGAAGAAAACCATCGTCCGCCATACGACCGTACGAATCGATCTCGGGATGCTTTTATCCGGGTCTTCCGTTTCGCCGGCCGTAACCCCGATAAGCTCCGTCCCCGAGAAAGCGAAGTTAACGGAAATCATAACGAACAGCACCGGCAATAACCCGTTCGGGAACAAGCCGCCTTGATCCAAAATATTGTGAAGCATCGGAGCCGCCTGGTCTTTCATCGGAAGCAGTCCGAACATGGCCGCCCCGCCCAATATGATAAACAAAACAATAACAATAACTTTAAAGCCAGCAACCCAGAACTCGGATTCCGCAAAAAACTTGGCCGAATACGCGTTCAGAGCAAACAGCAAAACGGCGAAAATTGCGCTCCAGACCCATACGGAAATATCGGGAAACCACCGCTGCATAAGCAGTCCGGCCGCTGTAAACTCGGAGCCTACCGTGACCACCCAGGTCAGCCAGTACAGCCAACCGATCGTGAAGCCTGTTGCGGGTCCGATAAATTTGGTCGCGTAGGCCGGAAATGAGCCTGTAGTCGGCATTGCCACACTTAATTCTCCGAGACACAGCATGACCAAATACATAATCAGGCCGCCTACCAAATAAGAGAGAATGGCTCCTCCGGGACCCGCTTGATTAAGAATGTACCCTGTGCTAAGAAATAAACCCGTTCCGATAACTCCCCCGAGAGAAATCATGAATAAATGCCTGCTTTTCATTGTGCGTTTCAAATTGTTTTGAGTGCTGTCGCTCGTGTTGTTCATCCTCTGTTCGCTCCCTTTTCCAAGTTTTCAAAGTATTGAAAACCGGCAATTCCCGGTGTCGTCATTTCATAAGGATTCAGTACTTGTTCCAATTCAACCTCGGTCAGCAGTTGCCTCTCCAAAATGATCTGTCTAATGGTTTGTCCCGTTTGGAGCGCTTCCTTCACGATTCGGGCCGCCGTTTCGTAACCGAGGTGGGGGTTGAGAGCGGTAATGACGCCGAAGCTCTTGTCCACATAAGACTTGCAGCGTTCCTCATTCGCTTCGATCCCTGCTAAAGCATGCCTTTGAAATACGGCCAATCCGTTAGTTAAGATTAACAGGGATTGAAGCAAATTACTAGCGATTACGGGTCCCATCACATTAAGTTCGAATTGTCCTGCCTCGGATGCCAAACAAATCGTATGGTCGTTGCCGATCACTTGAAAGGCAATTTGATTGATCATTTCGGGCAGCACTGGGTTTACCTTGCCGGGCATGATCGAGGAGCCCGGCTGTCTCGGGGGGAGCCGAAGCTCTCCCAGTCCCGTCATCGGGCCGGAAGCCATCAGACGGATATCATTGCATATTTTCGACAAGTTGACCGCCATAATTTTTAAGGTTGAGGAAAGCTCGGTAAAAGCATCCGTATTTTGCGTGGCATCCACCAAATCGTCGGCAGGCCGGACGGGGATGCCCGTTTGCTCCGCCAAATACGAGCAGGCTAAAGCGATATACTCCGGCTTGGCATTCAAGCCCGTACCTACGGCCGTGGCCCCCAGATTAATGCGGAGAAGGCCCCGTGCCGCCATTTGAATTCTTGCTTTATCCCGGCCGATGACTCGGGCATAAGCGCCGAATTCCTGCCCCAGCCGTATCGGCACGGCATCCTGAAGGTGGGTGCGTCCCATTTTGATGATACCGTCGAATTGTTTGGCCTTGTGAAGCAGCACCGATTCCAGCGAATCCAGCGTATCGATCAAGTTCCGGGCCAGACGGTAAGCGGCAATCCGGAGTGCCGTAGGTACCGTATCATTCGTGGATTGGGCCATGTTCACGTGACCGTTCGGCGAGCAATGAAAGTAATCGCTCTTGGCTTTGCCCATGAGCTCCAGGGCTCGATTAGCCAATACTTCGTTCATGTTCATATTGATGGAGGTGCCTGCGCCTCCCTGAATGGCATCGACGATAAATTGGTCGGAGAGCTTGCCCTCGATGACCTCCTCCGCGGCTTGCACGATAGCCGTGCCGATGGTCCGGGGCAGCAGGTTCGTCGCCATATTGGCTAGCGCCGCTGCCTTCTTGATCTCGGCTAAAGCGAGGATCAAATGCTTATTCACCGGCGTACCGGTGACAGGGAAATTTTCGGAGGCGCGGATCGTTTGTATGCCGTAGTAGGCTTCGGCCGGCACCTCTTTTTCCCCTAAAAAATCGTTCTCCATCCGTATAGCCATGATTCTTCTCCCCTACAGCCCAAAATATGAAGCCGCTTACTGAGATATCTTGAAACAAACGACCTTCGGCTCGGTCATTTCCATCAGGGCAAATTTCACGCCTTCTCTGCCGATACCGGAGCTCTTCACTCCGCCGAACGGCATGGCGTCGATGCGGTAATCCGAGCTGTCGTTCACCATGACGCCCCCCACATCCAGCTTGCGTACCGCCTGAAAAACTTTATCGATATCGCGGCTGAAAATACCTGCCTGCAGGCCGAAATCAACGCTGTTGGACTGCTGGACCGCCTCCTCCAGATTCGCCACCTTGAAGATCGTGACCACCGGGCCGAACACTTCGTCCTTCACGATCCGGCAATCTTTGGGCACGTCCACCATAACCGTAGGCTCATAGAAAGCGCCGTCGCGCTTGCCTCCGCAGAGCAGCTTGCCTCCGCTGTCCACAGCCTCCTGCACCCATTTTTCCACGCGCCTCGCTTCCAGTTCGTTGATCATAGGTCCCATATCCGTATCTTCCAGGCTCTTATCCCCGACTTTATACCGGCGGGTTCTCTCCACGAATCGGGCGACGAACGTATCGTACAGTTCCTCTTGAACATAAATGCGCTGGACGCCGAGGCAATTTTGCCCTGCGGCCCAGAAGGCGCCGGATACGTTCGATTCCACCGCCTCATGCACATCCGCATCGTTCAAAACGATGACCGGCGAGTTGGAGCCCAGCTCCATGCTCATTTTTTTCAGGCCGGCCTTTTGCATAATCAATTTGCCGGTTGCAAACCCTCCTGTGAAGGAGATCATTCTCACTTCCGGATGGGTTACCAGCACTTCCCCGATTTCCGCGGCGTTCCCCGTAATGACGGACAGTACTTTGTGCGGCAGTCCCGCTTTATCAAAAGCCTCCGCAAGCATGAGAGCGCTTAACGGAGTGGCCGGCGCCGGTTTTACGATAATGGCGTTGCCCGCGGCGATCGCCGGCCCCACTTTGTGGGCCACCAAATTCAACGGATCGTTAAACGGGGTAATCGCCCCGACGATTCCGACAGGAAAACGGTAATAGTATCCGAGCCGGTGCTCGCTTCCGGGCATTTGGTCGAACGGAATCGTCTCCCCGTTCAGCCTTCTTGCTTCCTCCGCGCTGATGCGCAGCGTTTCTACGCACCGTCTGACTTCCTTGCGCGCCTCGCGGATCGTCTTGCTGCCTTCCGATGCGATGATAGTCGCATAAAGCTCCCGGTTTTCGTGGACCCAGTCCGCAGCCCGGTGCAAAATGGCCATACGCTCATGGGTCGGCAGCTCGGAGCAGACGCGAAATCCTTCCTTCGCTTCCTCGATGGCATACAGCATGTCAAGCCGGGAAGCGGCCGGTACGGTCGCAATCAAGCGGTTATCCTGAGGATCGCAAACCGGCATCGTATTTTCGCGGTACACCCATTGTCCGGCCAAATACATTTGATGTTTCTTAGCTATCGTTTCCAATATCATCTACAGCACCTCATCCTTTTGTCTATTGATAGCGGTCATTGACTGATGCGCATACTACAATTGGTTGCGATGAATATTGATAAGATCGATCAGGATGGAGAAGCCTGTCTCCTTGCGCCCCGCTCCCGCTCCCATCAAGGTGATCGGGCCGGCCAGATCGCAATAATAAGTGATGGCGTTGACGGCACCGCCGACACCGGCGAGCGGATCATCGAGCGGCACCATTTCCGGGCCTACCTTGGCCAGGAGGCGTTCGCCTTCGCGATAACACCGGGCAATCAGCTTCCACCGTTTCCCTTCCGCTTTCGCCCGCCGAATGTCCGCCTGGGTGAGCTTGCTGATCCCCTCGCACGGGACATCCTCTCTCTCGAGCGGCGCATTCATTACGATATTGCTGAGAATCGTAATTTTGTATTGAGCGTCGTAGCCTTCCACATCGCTGGTCGGATCCGCTTCGGCGTAACCTAACGACTGAGCCTCGGACAATGCCTCCTCATAGCTCATCCCTTCCTCCATCCGGGTCAGCATGTAGTTGGTCGTCCCGTTCAAAATCCCTTTGATCTCATCGATCCGATTGCCGGCCAACGTAGTAATCGGCATCCGGAGAGCCGGGGTTCCGCTCATAACGGTACCCTCATAGCCCCAACGGACTCCATTGCTGCGCGCCAGTTTCGACAGCTCTTGGTAGGCAAGAGCCACAGGGCCTTTGTTGCTCATGACCACGTGCTTCTTGCATTCGAACGCCGCGCGGCAGTGATCGATAGCCGGTTGACCCGTCTTGACATCCGTAAAAGTAAGTTCCACGACGGTATCCGCGTTCGTCTCTCGAATCGTCTTGAAGCTATCCAAGCCCCGAATCAGGCCGGGCGTCTCCGGATAAGCATCCAGCTTGCCCGTCTCCTTGACGGCGCGGAGCGCTTCCGCGATCTGAATCCCGTCGGGATGGTACACGGCTCCCTTCATCAAATCGGAGATAGCGACTATTTTGGCTTGGAAGCCGAGGCTGTCCGCCAGCTCCTGTCCTTTTTCCTGCAAAATTTCAGCCAATCCCTGACCGACAACCCCGAATCCAAGCAGCGCGATTTTCATTTCCATCGTTGTTCTCCCCCTATTTGTTGTGAACGCTAACCGGCATTTGAGCCTCTACATAAGCCAATGCTTGTGTCAAATCCGCAATCAAATCCTCGGTATCCTCGATGCCGACCGAAATCCGCAGCAAGCCTTCCGAAATCCCGAGCGCTTGACGCTCCTCCAAGGTACATTCCACATGGCTGGTCGTTCTCGCAGGCCCGTATATCGTTTCGACCGCCCCCAGATTGCCGGCCCGATTCGCATACTGCAGCTTGAGGAGCAGCAGCTTGATGGCCTCCATCCCGCCCTTGAGCACAATGCTCAGAATGCCGCCGAACCCTTTCATCTGACGCTTGGCGATATCATGGTGAGGATGCGTTTCGAGACCCGGGTAATTCACGCTCTCCACGAGCGGGTGCCGCTGCAGAAACTTCGCCATCGCCATCGCGCTTTGCGCCTGCTGCCGTACGCGCAGATGAAGGGTTTTTATCCCGCGGATGATGAGGAAGGCCGACCACGGATCCAATGTCGCCCCATTAATCTCGCGATAATGGTAGATTTTCTCCATCAGCGCTTCGGACCCGCACACGACGCCGCCCAGCACATCCGCATGTCCGCTCAAATATTTGGTCGCACTGTGGATGACCAGGTCGACACCGAGGCGAAGCGGATTTTGGTTAATTGGCGTAGCAAATGTATTGTCTACCATCACCAATGCGCCTACGGCTTTTGCAGCCTTAGCCAAACGCTGGATGTCCGTTATCTTCAACGTCGGGTTCGTCGGGGACTCGAGATAAACCACTTGGCAGCCTTTGGCTATCTCCGCTTCGATTTCTTCATGATTTCCCGTATTGCAGAGTGTCACCTGCACATTGATACGCGGCAGAAATTCCGTGAAAATTTTATTCGTTCCCCCATACGTATCCTTAACGGACACGACCCGGTCACCGGGCTTCAAAAATGTATACAATGTGCTGCTAATCGCCGCCATACCCGAGGAAAAAGCGTACGCATTCTCGGCTCCCTCCAGCAGCCTTACCTTCTCTTCCAAGGAGCGGACCGTCGGGTTGGACATCCGATTATACGTATAGCCCGGTTTATGACCCATCGCCACCTCATACCATTCGTCCACATCTTCATAATCGTAAGCAACGCTCATCATCACCGGGACTTGCGTTGCCCCGTAGACTCTAAAATCTCTCTCCCCGGCCCATACCGCCTTCGTTCCCATATTTATTTGCATATCGCATTCCTCTCGCACGTCGCTCACCCTCGCTTATGTTTTGAATGTTTTAAAATATATTGTATACAAAATAGCGCACAACATATGTTCATTACACAGCCTTTTCCCGATACATAGGGTAATTTTAGCTTTTGCAAATTTGTATACAATATACTATATTCTCTGTGATTTAGATCATAGCACGCTGTATTTTGAAAATCAACAAAAAAATAAAGCGTTTTCAAATCGGTTTGACTCTACTTGAATATAGCTATTCACAATGTTACTATGGATCGTAGAACTTACGTATATCGTATATTGTATTATTTGTAATTTCATGAGAGGGTGAATGATCATTTCGGCCAACCGCTATCAATCTTTGAAGGATCACGTCTACAATTATATTGCGGAGAAAATCCAGAACGGCTCCCTTCTTCCCAATCAGAAAATAAATGAGGCCTCCATCTGTGAAAAGCTCGGCGTCAGCCGTACGCCGGTCAGAGAAGCGCTCATTCAACTGGCATCGGAAAATTTGCTCGAAAACATGCCGCGAAGAGGCTTTATCGTCAAGGAACTGGATACCAAGAAGAAGCTGGACGTCTTCCAAATTGTCGCCGCGCTCGATGGATTGGCCGCTTCATTGGCCGCCGCGCATCTCACAAACGAGGACATTGCCCAAATGGTCCAATTGGTCGATAAAATCGATCTTGCCATTCAGCAGCAGGATTACTCCGAGTATCAGCTTTATCAAAATCAATTTCATCATGTATACCATTTGAAATGCAACAACAGCTCCCTGGTCGAACTGCTGCATTCGCTGCAGCAAAGCTTTGTAAGACAAATTTATTTGAGCAGCGACAAGGAAAAATTGTTTTCCGTCCTTTCCCAGATGAATGAAGAGCATAGGCAAATCATCCAATATTTCAAAGCGAAGGATGCGCAAGGAGTTGAAGCGTTCATCAAGAACGTACATTGGAAAATCGACTATACGGATATGATTTAGAATGAGAAAAATCAGTACATCGGGCCAGCCGCTATGCTGGTTTTTTTATTCTTTTATATATTGTATATTGTATAAATATTTGTTACGATGGTTCATATTCTGTCCATTGGTGAGGTGTAGATAGTGAACCCGATACGACATATTTTTGACCGGTTTCCCGTTATGATATTGGACGGCGCTTTATCCACAGAACTGGAACGCCGCGGCTGCGACATCAACGATTCCCTGTGGTCCGCCAAAATCCTGCTTGAGAACCCCGGTGTCATAGAGCAGGTTCATTTCGACTATTTCGCGGCCGGTGCCGACTGCGCCATTACCGCCAGCTATCAGGCAACGATTGGCGGCTTTGTTCAACGCGGCTTAAGCGAAGCGGAAGCGGTTGCGCTTATTCAATCTTCGGTGCGCCTTGCCGTAGAGGCCAGGAATCGTTTTTGGCAGGCATGGGAGCATAAAAACAGCAGGCCGAAACCGATAGTGGCCGCTTCAGTCGGCCCTTACGGGGCTTATTTGGCGGACGGTTCGGAGTATCGCGGGGACTACTCGGTGAACGAACAGGAGCTTACTGAGTTTCATCGTCCTCGTATGAAAGCATTGTTGGAAGCCGGAGCCGATCTTCTGGCATGCGAGACCATCCCCTGCTTGACGGAAGCCAAAGCAATTGCCGCCGCGCTGCAGCAATTTCCTGATGCATACGCATGGGTCAGCTTCAGCGCCAAGGATGGACAACATATCAGCAATGGGGACACCATTGGCGAATGCGCCGAATGGCTGGACCGCTGCGATCAAATCGCGGCCATAGGCGTAAACTGTACATCGCCCCAATACATTGCGGAGCTTATTCGTGAAATCCGCCAGCATACCTCCAAGCCGATTCTGGTATACCCCAACTCCGGCGAGCAATACGTTGCGGTCACACGGAGCTGGCAAGGGACATCCGATGACCAGTGCTTCGGCGACAGCGCACAAACATGGTACAACCAGGGAGCCCGGATCATCGGCGGCTGCTGCCGTACCACACCCGACGATATCCGCTCCATCGCCTCTTGGGTTAGAGAACTCCCGCTGCAGGGCTGAGATGGCAATTTTCGAGGGCTCGGTATACCAAGCTCCGCTCCCGGCAAAAGAAAAGAGCGGAAACTTTTTCGCTCTTTAATCTGCCCGACCCTAATTAGGGGGACAGCCGCTTTTTCCGGGCACGCGCCTCTCTTAGCGCATGTTATGGAACTGCGCAACTGGTCAGGAATCAGCCTGACAGAGAGAAAACCTGCGAAAGTGCAGGTTTTTTCTTTGAAATTGGTTTATTTTGGTGAAAAACCTGCAAAAGCGCAGGAATTTTCGCTGAGAGTGAACCGGAGTCCATCTATTCGGTGAAAAGCCTGTACTTTTGCAGGAATTCAGCTTCGCCAGCGATTTAGGACGCAAATTCATGTATTTTTGCAGGTTTTCTTCGTGCAGCCAGGCAGATTGTGGCTATCGCCTCTGACGCGAGAGATTTAGTGCAGCCTGCAGAGCGGAGATTTTCCCTGATCATTCTCATTGCTTCACTTGTTCCGCAGGAATTCCGGAGCCCCCATGCCATACAAGTGGAACCGGTACGCTCCTCGCGATCTCGGCAATCCGGTCAAAGGCAATCCTCGGTTCACCTTTATAAATCCCGTGTGCCGTACCAATCGCTGGAGCCAATGTAGGAACTCCCGTCAATTCAATAAATTCTGCACATTCCTTCGAATTCGCCAACATAGCATCCGCTTCTTCAACCACAATATCATCTTCTACCCCGCCGACTTTTCCCAGTTCTGCTTTAACATGAATCCCAGGGCTTTTGCTATTTCAACGACCTTTTTCGTCCTCTTTACGTTTTCCTCAAAAGCGTGCATGGAAGCATCAATCATGACCGATGTATAGCCCGCATGCATGCACGGTACAATTAACTCAAAATCATGGCAATGTAAAGGCTTCTTCTTATGGCTTATTGCCGTATAGGAGAAGCCTTTTGAAGAAGGCTGTATTTTACTTGTTTTTATGTGCCAGCATATTCAATAGAATCGTTACAGCTTCTGCCCTTGTTGCAGGGTCTTGAGGGGCGAATGCGTTATCGCCTTTCCCTTGCACAATACCCGCTTGCTTCACATAAGCAACGCTGTCCTTCGCCCACGCCGGAATGTCCTTGTCGTCCGCGAAGCCTGTTGCTGCATTCGTTTCGACAGATTTGCCCAGTGCCTTAGCGATCGTCACCGCCATCTCTGCTCGCGTAATTTCTTTATCCGGACGGAAGCTGCCATCCTCATAGCCCTTAATAATGCCGTCTCGCACCGCCTGCGCGACTGCTTGCTGAGCCCAAGCTCCGATCTTCGCTGCATCTGTGAAAGTCAGCGGCGCTCCTGCTCCTTGCAGCTTCAGCGCGTTCATCAGCATGACGGCAAATTCCGCACGCGTAACGGTATGATTCGGTTTGAATGTACCGTCCGGATAACCCGTGACGATTCCGCCTTTTACCGCTTGCTTGATGTCGGCCTCAGACCAGTGTCCGGATATATCGCTAAAATTCAGTTTCGTATCGGTCAAAGAATCTTTCTTTGGCCCTGCTGCTGCTTGGCCTACGGCGAACACCGCATATTTCGTAAAGTGGTTCACCTCTACACGGATGCGGTTGCCGTTTACTACACCGCCGACTTCCACCCATTCCTTCTTCGCTTCGTCAAAGTAAAATACCGAGGCCCTTTGGCCGCTGCTCAAGCTTGTCGGATCGAAAGCAAAAGTCAGCGTTACCGGATTGCTAAAGTTGCCCGAAAAATTTTTCAAAATCTCGAAAATCGCGCTGGCCGGAACTTCTTTATTCGTTAGCAGGTTGTGCGTGTCCGACAATTTGTCTATCGTCACTTTCAGTTCTTGAGCTGAAGCATTTGCCGGGATCGAAACTGTGACCTCGCTTTGCAAACTAACCTCGCCCGCTGTACCCATCGGAAGCGTTAAATGACCGTCAACGGAGTTTACCGGTGGGTTGCTTGGTGCTGCTGAACCGCCATCCCCGCCTCCATCACCGCTTGGCGCTACGGCCGGTGCCTCGCGTGTCACTGCAACCTGATACAGCTTGTGGCTGCCGTTTTGTGCTGTAACAACGATGGCGATTGGATTAGGGCCAACATTCAGGCTGATCGCTCCGCTCGCTTGACCGCTGGAAATCAAAATTCCGTTCACGGTAATCGCCGCCCTGCTGTCATATACGCTCGCTGTTACGGTAAGACTCGATACGACGTTATCCACACTGGAAGTGTAGGCCGTTGTTCCGGATGCGAAAGCGGGACTTAGCGCTCCGCTCGACAACGATAGACCGCTCAAGTCTGCATTGCTGCTTGCCATTGGCGCACGGTTCACAGTGAGAGAATACGTATTCATCGTCATGCCGTCCTGCGCGGTCACCATAATTGGGATCAGGTTAGACCCGACATTCAAGTTGGAAAAAGTATAGGTATACACGTTGCCCGTAACTGTGCCGTTCGCCGCGCCTGTAACCGTAAGCGTTTGATCCGGATTCGCCTTGGTTACGGTGAAATTGAGAGTTGAAACGGCGTTGGGCACATTCACGCTGTATTCAAGTTCCGATGGCGCAAACGCAGGTGAAATCGTGCTTTGATCTACAGTCAAGCCGGACAGCAGCGCATCGTTGCTGATCCTGATGACATGGATCGTATAGGTTTTCGTGATGGCGCCGTTCTGCGTTTTTACAACTACTGCAATCGTATTCGCTCCTACGCTCAGCGGAATCGCTTCGCTTGACTGGCCGCTTGTTACAGCCGAACTCGCTCCTCCATTTGCTGCAACCGTCACGCTCGCTGTTGCATCCGCCGCCGTCGGCGTGACCGTCACGCTCGCAACGCTGCTCGGAACGCTCAGTGTATAGCTCGTCTTTGCCGCTGCAAAACTTAACGAACCGCTGCTTAAGCTCAAGCCGCTCAAATCCGCTGTGTTCGCTTGGATCGTCTGATTGACGCTTGTGTCCGCATAGCCGGTTGCGGATACGGTAATCGTATGATTGCCTTCCACAAGCACGCCGGCGCCTATCGTGATCTTCCCGGCGCTTACGGTGTAACTATCCGCCGGCACTGTTGCCGCGCCGTCTTTTACTGCCGTAATCGCTCCGCGCCATGCCGCATCGTCCGGGAACGTGATGTCGATCGCGTTCGCCGCATTGTTGCCTGTCGTGTCCGCCGTTAACGTCGGCGATCTCGGTGTTATCATCTGACTTAATGTCGCATCCGCATAATGTCTCGTCGATACCGTGATCGTATGGTTTCCTTTTGCCAGCACGCCCGGGCCCAACGTGATCTTCCCGGCGCTAACCGTATAATCCGCCGCCGAAATCACGGTCGTTCCGTCTCTCACCGCAGTAATTTCATTGCGCCAAGCCGCTAAATCCGGGAACGTAATGTCGATCGGGCTTGCCGTGTCATTGCTCGTCGTATCCGCCGTCAACGCAGGCGGTGTCAAAAGAAATTTCTGAACTCCCGGCTTCCTGTCGATAGCGGGATCTCCACCCATAATAAATACGGAATTCGCCAAATAGGGAACGCCGTTATCGAGGTAAAGAGAGTTTCCAAGCGCCGTGCTTTCCGTAATCCCCGAGACGCCCACCGTTACCCAACTGCTTCCGTTAAATTTCTTCACTGTGGCTTTAGCGTCACTTCCCGCATAAGCCACATAGAGAGTCCCCCCGGAAAAATAGAAGGAAGTGTAATTTACAAACCCTCCACCATCTCCCACTATTTTTAAACTCCCGTTGTCTATCCTCGTCCAACCGCTTCCCCCGTACTTTTTCAGCGTGATGCTATTGCCGGTTAGCCAATCCACATAAGCAACATACGGGATGCCGCCGTCTACGGCCAAGGACGCGTTTTGATTTCCTCCATCGGCAAATTGGCCCAAATCGACCCAGCTTTGCTTCGTTTTGTCGAATTTTTTGGCCACACCTGTGTAAACGGTGATATCCTGCCATTTTCCGCCAACAAATATACGATCCGGTTTCTCGTTTCGATATGCCACGTAAGGGGTATCGTCGTAGACTGACAAGGAGATCTGCGACACGGCATCCTGCGAAAATCTTTCGCTGCCCATCGTCACCCAACCGCCATTGCTTTCATCGTATTTTTTCACCGTAATTTTATAGACCTTTAGCCCATCCTTATCCATATCCTCATCCGCATACGCGACATAAGGGGTGCCGTTAGAGACCGTCAGGGAAATCCCGCTCGTTTGGTGTGTCGATATATCTCCGCTGCCTACAGGCAGCCAATTACTGCCATCGTATTTTTTTACGGAAACTTTATTTCCGTTTGCCGCGTCGTTATAAGCCGCATACAAGATGCCGTCCGAGACGGAAGTGGACATCGAGCTGACTAAGCCTATAGAAAGCGCACCGTTCCCGGCAAGCGTCCAACTGTTTGTGTTTGCATCGTATTTTTTCACGTAAAGTTTGCCGCCAAGCCCATCGCCGATGCTAATGCCATCGACATAAGCAAGATAGGGAGTGCCGTCAATGAACGCCAGAGACATTTGAAACGATTTGCCTACCGATACGCCTCTATTGCCTACGTACTGCCAACTGCCCAGGTCATTCTCGTCGAGATCGTTGATCTCTATCGGCCCATTGAAAGGTTCCCTTACGATATCCGCAAGTGCGCCTGCTTCTATTCTAATCTGGTTGCCCAACCCCATCAGCGGGTTTTTAAAATTGATTTGAAGCTTGCTGGCCCCGCCTGATGTGGAGTTGCTGATGGAATCCTCCGAATCGAGCGCTTTAAAGATCGCCTCATCCGTTCTTTTGACGCTGATTTTGCTTTTCAGATCGGCAAGCGTACCCACTTGCGTCTCCGGAACGGTAAAAGAAACCGTAACCGTCTTATTGCCCTCGCCGACGGATGCCGACCATGCGGCATCAAGCTCCGGGCCAGGGTCGCGATATAAGCAACCATTGCCAAATATATTTGCTGGTTCTACATGAGCAAACTCGCTTTCACCGCAAAATACGCCTGCAACAGACGAACCGTCAGCTAGCGTATACGTTTTGGAAGTCAGCTTTTTAGTTATGTAACGCTGTTGGCCATCTATTAACGACGTCGAACCATATTCCACGAGTTTCGTGCCGGTAAACGAACAATATTTCCCGTCGGCGGCACAGTAGGTCCATGGAGGCGGAGACGCCGCCGACGCAGGGGACGCAAGCGGAGAGAAAAGCGATAATACGGAGAATAACGCACACCCGGCTAAAATAATGGCGAACTTCAGCAATAACCCCTTCTTTATTCTTGTTACGAGCATTGTTGTTTTACTCCTCTTGACTGAATTTTTAGTGATTTCAAATCTCTGAATCGTAACTTTTTTAAGTATACTACAGCCAAATGAAAGAATAATAAAAGATTTGACCATAAACAGGAATAAAACCGCACAACATCAAGCCTTCGCAGCTTTTCAGCCGAAACAAAGTTAGCCTATCCCTTCCCCCGAAAAAAGAAAAACCCCGGCTGTAACAGCCAGGGTTTAACTAATAAGGAATGAATCATCCAGGGTCCACTCCGGTAAAATCAGGGTCCTCCTGGCCCTGAGGCGTTCTTCCTCAACGGGGCTCTACTCCTTCAAGCGTCATGGCAAACAAATACATGTTCGGATTGTCGGGCAGTTCGATCGATCGGATCGCCCTGGTCTCATCCAGCTTAATCCGGTCCACATAAAAGCCGTGAACCCGGTCTATTTTGATCTCTTTTTCATGGCAGTACGGGAATGTGAAGGCCGGTTCGTCGTGGAAAAATCCGGTCTCCGCTTTTTGGGGCTGGATCCAGTCCGACAATGCAAGCTCTTTTTTCTCTTCCGTCCCATCCGCATAGCGGATTGTTGCCTGCCCTTTAAAATTCCCCCACGTACAAAATCCGAGGAACGCCGCTTGTCTGCAGCGGACGGCATCCAACTCCAACAATTGCCCCTCGCAGCTGATGTGGTCATTGTCAGGACTATCGGTTTTTGGAAACACAAACGCCGTATCCCCTACCTTCACAGTCTTCCCGTTCGGGACGATGTCACCGTGAATGTGCAGCCCCTGAAAGTCCAAACGGCCCTCGATGCCGAGTTTTTCCCATGTGATCCCTTTGCCGTTGAAAGTTGGCGTCAAATCGACACAAATATGATTTTCCGTCCCATTCATGGAATAACCTCCTGAGTTTACGCGTTTCGATACGCTTTTTGTTCGTATATATGCTTGATGATTTCTTCAATCCCCGGCTCCTTGATCGTGAGGTCTACAATCGGCAGCCGCTCGTTCAACATGCCGATCATCGGTGCGATATGGGCGTCGTCTTCGATTCGGAACCACAGCTTTCGCTCTTCGGTCCTGACGATCTCGGGTCCGTGCCACTCAGGCTCGCCGAGTTTCCAACCGCCCGTATCGACGACCAGATACCGGTGCTCGCCAAATTCTCTCACCATTTCCAAAGTCGAGCCGTCGTAGATCACCCGGCCCTGATCGATAAAGATAACCCGCTTGCACAGTTTTTCGATATCGTCCAAATTATGCGTCGTCAAAATGACCGTGATGCCCAGTTCTTCATTGATTTTGCGAATAAACGACTGAATATTCGTCTTGGCCACGATATCGAGCCCAATCGTCGGCTCATCCAGAAACAAAATTTCCGGACTGTGCAGCAGCGCAGCGGCAATGTCGCCGCACATCCGCTGGCCGAGGCTGAGCTGCCGGACCGGCATATGCAGGATGTGCTCCAAATGAAGAACGTCCGTGAACGTAGCCAATCTGTCCTCATAAATCCGGCGAGGAATGGAATAAATTTTGGCGAGCAGGCGGAAGGACTCGACGAGCGGCAGATCCCACCACAGCTGGGAGCGTTGGCCGAACAGGACGCCGATGCTGCGCGCGTTTTCCTGCCGGTGCTTGTAAGGTTCTCTGCCCAGCACTTGGACAGAGCCTGAGGTCGGAACAAGAACGCCGGAAAGCATTTTGATCGTCGTAGACTTTCCCGCTCCGTTCGGACCGAGGTAGCCGACGAATTCCCCTTTGCAAATCGAGAAGCTGACCTCGTCGACGACACGCTTGACGGTTTTACGCGATCCGAACAACCCGGCGAAGCCGCGTGTCTGCCGATTTTTCTCCCCGCCTGCAGCCGGAACCTTGAATTCGCGGACTAATCGGTCCGCCACGATTACTTCGCTCATGTTCCCGCTCCTTTATACACATTGATGCCTCTGCGCCACACCAGATACGTCAACCCGCACAGCAGGACGGCTATGACCGGAGGCGCGTAGACGAGTCCCGTGTAGAACGGAATAGGCTTGTTGTCCTGAAAAAAATGCAGCGACGGATAGTACGAAATAAAGCCGACCGGCAGCACAAAGGTAAGCAGCACCTGCACCCATTTGCTGTATGCAGTTAACGGAAATTTGCTGAACTGGAACAGGAATGTGTCGAAAATCCCCCGCAATCCCTGCGATTGAAGCGTCCAGAACGACGTGCAGGCAATGAGCGTGAACAGTGCCCATTCAATCGCTGCGGCGCTTACGATCATAACGATCAGCATCGCCATATGCATCAAGTTCCAGCCTTCGAAATAGCGCAGCGCATAGGCCAAGCCGCCGCAGCCAACGACCAGATCGCCGAGCCCGCCGATTTCCACGGTCCGGGTGAAATATTGGAAGAGCGGCGGCAGCGGCCTGACCAGAAGTCGGTCGAACTCCCCTTCCCTCAAGGTCCGGTCGAGATCGGAAATCTGCTGGAACACGACGATATACAGACCGTGCGTCAACCTCCAGACGGACAGCATAAACAGCAGTTCATGGAAGCCCCAGCCCCCGATCTGCGGGACGCGCTGCGTCAGTACCCATGAAAGAACCATGTCGACCAAGCAAATGATGGCGATGCTGATCGTCCCGATCAAAAAATTGGCCGGGTATGCCGTTCGTGAACGGATATTTGCCCACTGCAGCGTTATGTACAGCTTTACATACATGATCACCCGCACTACCCTCCCGCTGCGGCCAGCCGCCGCCTCTCGAAGTACAGCATGGCCTGGCCGAACAGAAAGAGCGCCATCATCCATGCCGCCTGAAAGCCGAGAGCGCCGGCCAATTCCCCGCCGGTCTTTTGTCCGATATAGATGGACAGCGGTATATAATAAATCCCCTGGAACGGAAGCCAGTGCAGGAAGGCCCCGATGGCTTCCGGGAAAAACCAGAGCGGTACCAGAAATCCGGAGCAGACGCGGACCAAGCCTTCCTTGATGACATCGAAGCCCCAGCTCTGGGTGAAGCGGAAAGCCAGAATGCCGACACAAAAATTGATGCAGAACGATAGCATAAAAGCCATGGCGGCGCTGATCCCGAACAGCATCAGCCGTCCCGCGTCCGGTATGTCGATCGGATAAATAAACCAAAGCGCAATACCAAGCGGCACGACGACAAAAAGAAGGGAAAACACCGCACTTGCGGCCGATTTCGCCAGATACATCAGCATCCAGTTCCAGGGCTTCATGAAATCGGTCACGATGGTGCCGGTTGAAACCTTGTGTCCCATCTCGCCCGCCATGTTCGGTGCAAGCAGCATGCTGACGATAACGGATACGATCGCGTAAGTGGCCATCGTCTTGGCATCTACGCCGGTATCGGCGGCAAGACGAGGCGTAAATTTGTACATGGACAGCCAAATCTCCCGCATGGCCGTAACTAATATGATGGAGCCGGCCACCTTGAGCACCAAATCGAGCTTATACACGTTCATGCTCTTGAACGTCGTTACCGCGAAATAAAAATATTTCTGCATTACGCACGTATCCTATTCCGCCGCCGAGGCCGCATGCCTGCCGGAGTCAGCCGGATCGAAGGCGACGGCGTCCCCTGACGGCAGCGCATTCGGAATCCGGAGCGCGTCCCGAAACCGTTCGCGCAGCGCGCGCTTCAATATTTTGCCCGTCGGGCCGCACGGAAGGTCTTCCTTGGCCTCGGTTACGGCCAGGAACGCAAGCCGGCTTTGTCCGGCCTTTTCAAGCGCGCTGTTGACGAGAGCAAGCCATCCGTCCGGCGATAAGCCGGAACCGGCAGCTATGAGAAGCACGGCCGCCGGCTGTTCGAACCCGTCTTCCGCCGAAATTCCGAAGACAGAGCAATCCCGGACGAGAACGTGCGCGTTGAGCGCCGTTTCTTCCATCGGCAAGCTGTAGACCGGACCGTTCTTCCCCCGGATAGTATCCTGGATTCGGTCTACATGGTAGAACATGCCCTGCTGGTCCTTATACACCATATCGCCGGTAAGCCAGTAACCGTTCAGGCGAGAACGATAAGTAAGCTCCGATTGGTTCCAGTATCCGCTTGTAACCGTCGGAGATTTGATGCCCAGCATGCCGACCCGGCCCGGCGGCAGCGTCTCTCCCTCAGGGTTCAGCACAGCCGCGTCGACGAATTCATTCGGATAGCCGACACAGCGGTCGTAAATTTCCGTGCGAATAGAGTGGATTTTGCGGAACAGGGTGAAGCCCATCTCCGATGAGCCCAGACCGTCAAGGAAGGTCGAGCCTTTCTCTTTTTTGCCGTTCCGGATGTGCGAGCCGGCGCGGATTAGAGGACGGATATGACGCTCATGCGCGCTGTCGCCCGTGTTCATCCACACCTCGATCGACTCGGTATTGCGGCTGGCCGGATCAAGCTCCGCGAGCTCCGCATACGTCTGCGGAAAGGCGATTACGGTCATCGGCTTGAACGATTCAGCCTGCTCAAGGACTGCCTCTCCCGACAAATCGGCCATAATCAGGAGAGGTGAACCAACCAGCATATAGTACATCGGGAAAGCAATGCCCGCCGAATGCGAATGCGGAAGCGCGGACAGGACGCGCTCCGAGTCCCGGCCGACTGTCAGCCGGGTGCGGATGCCGGCAAAAAATTGATGATGCTCGAACGTAATCGCCTTCGGCATTCCCGTCGTTCCCGAGGAGTGACAGATCAGCACCGGATCCCGGGGCGCGTGGCGATAAGGGTAGACGGGAGGCAAACTTCGATCCTGCCATCCACCTTCCGCTTTTGCCGCGATCTCGTCGGTAATCAGCAGACCGCATGACTCGTCTGCGCCGGCTGCAATCGCGGCATGGCGCCGGGTATCGGCATAAACCGCCTTGACGCCGATGCGGCCGATGAATCGGACCGCGATCTCAGGCTTCATCGCGCCGTTCACCAACACCGGAATAGCTCCCAATGACGTTAACGCCAAATAATGAACCATGCTGCCGATGCCCTCATCCAGGTATACGGCGACGCAATCTCTTGGCTCTACCCCAAGCCGGTGATAGAGCGACGCGTAGTGGCGGGCCAACGCCTCCAGTTCCCGCAGGCTAAGCGTTTCATAGGAAGCGCCGTCATACGCAGCGAACGGCTTGTGCAGCCATAATAGCGGATGGTCCGGCGCGGGGTTTCCCTCAAGTGCAAAGGAAAGAAAATTGCCGCAGCCCAGCCGTTCGTCGTTCTGCCATCGTTCCCGGACGTCCAACGGTACAAAAGTCTCGCTCACCGTCATCCACTCCTTTCGTTCCCTATTGTTCAAGAATAAACTCATCGACTTTGACGCCTACATGACGGCCCGAAGCCATCGTATGGCCGAGCACCTTCGTGCCGGGGCGCAGATTCGTAATGTTGAGCGGCTGCCCCTCCGAGCCGAAAATGCGGACATGCCAATCTTCCTGCATGATCGTATTGACCCGCGTGCCGTCGGCCGCTTCCGCCTCGATATACAACAGCGGCCTGCGTTCGATTTTGACCCGCCCTACCGCGGCCCGCCGAGCCTTGCCGTTCGTGGCTACGACAAGTATTTCCATGCCTGCGCGGAGATCGGACAAATACCAGGTTTGATTGTCAGGGGCGAGAACGTAGCTGTGCAGGCTTCCCGCGTTCACGCGGAACGGCCGGGTAGGCATGTACGGTAGAGGATGGGTTTCGCTGCAGGCAAGCAGCCCGCCGTTCGAGAACGAGCCGAGCAGGATGCCTTCGTCCAGGCCCAGGTAGGTCGTCAGGTCGATGCATGCCCGGTCGCCCATTCCGACATGGGACGTCCTGACCACGGTGAGTGTCTCCACCCGCTGCTCCGGCCGGGTGCAATTCGCGTGGACGACATCGTGCAGCGCGTACAGCTCGTTCCAGTCGTCCGTAGCGAAGATGACGCCGTCGGCCCCGCATTCGAGCACGCCGAATACAACTTTGGACTCCAACTTGTCCCTCACCTTCATAACGACCGCACAGCCCGTATTCTGGGCATCGGCCAGTACGATCTCCAGCGGAATTTTGGTATCGTCCCTGAACTCTACGATGAGCAGCTGCACTTCGTGCGTGAGCGCGACCGCCCGCTGCAGCGATGCAGGATCGGTAACGTTCACGAATGTCCCTGCCGTAACGCCGATCGAATGTCGATGCTGCTTGAACCAGCCGCTTTCGACGGCCTCCGGTTCGAGAATGAGGACGGCGTCCCCGATCCGGTTGTAGCGTTCGATCTCCTCGGCGGTCGGTATGCCTGTCGTGAACACAATTTTGCGCAAGCCGGCCGGAATCCGGTCAAGCTGGGCTTCATCGGCGATCACGCCGTCGAATTTCAGGTGCGACAGGAGAGAAAGAATAGGATCGGGATCGGATGGACCGCCGGCCTGCCGCAAATCAAACCATGCAAATTTGGATGTGCCGCTCCTGATCGAGATGTGATCGGCACTTTTGGCGATGCTTATTTCGATTTCATTGGTAATGGCTTTCATTCCCTTTCCTCCTTTAGACCCACTGCAATAAGCCGGCCGTGCTATCGATGGCCTCGGACACGGCCCTGACGACTTCTTCGGGCTGCCCCGCTTCGAACACGTTGCGCCCCATAGCCACGCCTCGTGTACCTGCCTTGATCGCTTCGCGGGTAAACTGAACGACGTCGCTCAGGGAGGTTTTCTTTTCTCCGCCCGCCACCAGGATCGGGATCGGGCACGATCGGACGACCTGGCTCATTGTTTCGACCGAGCCGGTATAGACGGTTTTGACGACGTCCGCGCCAAGCTCCGTGGCCAAATTGACCGCATGGGCGACAAGGCCGGGCTCTTGCGGATTCGCGATGCGGGGGCCGCGCGGATAGACCATCGCGACCAGGGGCATATTCCAGCGGCTGCAGGCATCTGCGGTTCTGGCCAGATCGGACAGCTGCGCCGCTTCCGTCGGCGACCCCATGTTGACGTGCACGCTTATCGCATCCGCCCCGAGACGAATGCACTCTTCGACCGATGCGACAATCGTCTTGGCGTCGACGTCTTCGGCGTGAACGGTGCTTGCGCTAATGTGGATGACAAGCGATAGCCGCTGGAAGCAGGCCGGATCGAAGAACCGGACGCGCCCCTTATGCAGAACGACGGCATCGGCCCCGTTCGCGGCAATCGCTCGGTTGAGCGCCGCCATGCCCGCCAAGTCGCTGATGGGCCCCCTTGTCACAGCATGGTCGAGCGGGACCATGAACATGCGCTCTCCGCTGCGGCTGAACAACCGCATCATGCGCATTTGCTTCGTGCGCGATTCCATTTCAAACATGAGCTCTTCTCCTTTACTCCGTTATTCCCGGGGCGTGCCAGGGGGGCAAGCCCGCCAATGCTGCCGGATCGCGAACCGGCTTCCCGCTCGCAGTGCGGGGAAGCGAATGGACCCGGTGAAACATTTGCGGGATTTTGTAGGCGGCCATCCGGCCGGCGCACCACCGAAGCAGCTCGGACATGTCGAGTCCCGGCTTCCCGACAAGATACACTTCCAGCCGCTGATCCTCCGTAAAAACCGCGCGTGCCTCCTCAATCTCCGGATGCTGGCCGATGCTGTTCTCCGTCTCTACCGCATCCACCTTGAGCCCGCCGATAATCCGTATCGAGTCGAGCCTTCCCTGCAAGTGAAGCAGCCTGCCGCCGGGCTCAACCTCGACCGCGTCGCGGGTATGCAGCCAGCCCTCCTTGTAGCGCTCGTTGCCTGCCTCGTCCGCATAGGGGGACTGCGAAAGCCCGATGAGCAGTTCTCTATCTCGAATTTCCCACTCGATGCCGTTCAGACATGCTCCGATAGTACCCGGAAAGTCGCCATGCCAATCGGCGGCCAGCATGCCTGTTTCGGATGTTCCGTAGGCTTGACCTATCCGCACGCCAAACCGTTCGCGAAACTTCTCGGCCACGGTTTCCGGCAGCATCTCCCCGCCGCTGACGGCGATTCGCAAGCTGCCGACGTCCGTCTCGGCCAAGCCGGCCAGCAGTTCAAAATGAAACGGTACGGCAAATAGTGCGGTGGTCCGCGAAGCCGCCATGCTCTGCACAATGCGCTTGCCCTGCAGATCCGGCGGAATTAATACAGCCGCACCTGTCGAGAGGGCCGTCATGACGGCGCCGACCAGTCCGAAGGAATGGTGCAGCGAGGCGAGAACGGCCACGGTATCGTCCGGCCGGATGCCGTTTGGGATCGCGGCCAGCCGATCCAGCTCCGCGCGAATGGAGGCGGCGGAACGGACGACGGCCTTGGGGCGGCCCGTCGTACCGGAAGTGAATTGCAGAATCGCGTAAGGCCTAATCGCAGCCCCGCCTTGGCAGTAATCCTGTCCGTAAGCGGTGATGTCAACGTCAAGCTCTTCCCTAAAAACCGGCACGCCCCCGGACTTGAGCCTGTCACGAATACGGTAGCCCGGGCGAAACCGGTCCAGCAGTTCATCCGCTTCGTCTTGCTGAAGCCGCGGATCAATGATTATGATGCCGGCGCCAAGACTCCAGAGCGTATAGACCAGATAGAGATAGGTGAACGATCGGTTAACCTGCAAGGCGACAGTAGTCCCCCGGCCGATTCCTCGTCTCTCCAGTTCCGGAATCCATGTGTTGATCTCGCGCTGCAGCCGGCCGTACGAAACGGTTTGCCCGGCAATCAGAGCGGGTCGGTCCGGGTCGGTCCGGGCAATGAGCGACTTAGCCCAATCCGGCGGGATGTGCCAATCGGATATCATACAGGTCTCCTCCCATACTGTAGTCGCGGAACAAAACGCTTGCCGGGGCCGGCAGATCGTTAAGCCGCTGCAAAGCAAGCGCCAAACCGATCATTCCCTGTATGCCGCCAAGGCGCAGCGGCAGCGCTTCATACGCATTGCCTGCGGTTTCGGCGCAGTCGGAAACACCTGACCCGACCAGCTCAAGGACAGCCAGAATCGGGCGACCGTCTGCGGACGCATCGGCTGCAAGCTCTACGACGAATGCGGCGGCTGCGTCAACGACTGCGTCATGCCCGGTTCCGGAAGGGTCAAGCAGGCTCCACGTCTTATCCGTCTTCACACTCCCTGACACTTCAGCGCCGACGATAATGACCTGCCTGGCATCTCCGGAAGCAAGCAGCAGTTCCGCCTGCTCCAAGAGCGCAGACGTCATGTTCCCGAACGCCGCCATACACAGGGTCGTTCCGCTGATGCCCATGTCGCGCGCAATGTAGCCGACAATGGAATTCATAACCGACTGGTAGAACAGCATCGGATTGTCCGGTTTGCCCTGGATCAACAGCTTGCTGGCCAGGTCGTTGGTCGTCGCGTCGCCGAACAAGCTGCCCAGAAGCAGCGATGTCCGCTCTCCCGCGGAGAAAGCTCCAGTATCAAAGAGGCGTTTGACGACGGCATATACAAGCGGGTTAAAGGCCGACTCGATGAATCCGGGTACGGGCGGAACGTCGGCGGGAGCCTGTTCCTGCCAGTTCCGCCCTTCGAGCCGACTGACATCGTCGCCCCAGGGCCCCAGACAAACGGCCGAAGTAATCGCAAGCCGGGTCACCATATCCCTCCTTCCTTGACATTCTTAAGTAAGATCGCGCTGTTGAAGCCCCCGAAAGCCGCATTCAGGTTGACCGCGCAGCGAATCTCGGACACTCTCGCGGCATGGGGGACGTAGTCGAGATCGCAAGCCGGATCGGTATCGGTAAAGCCGGCGGTCGGCGGAACGATGCCCGCATTCATGGCAATCATCGTAATGGCCGTCTCAACTGCGCCGGTACCGTCCAGCATGTGGCCTGTCATCGTTTTCGTGGAGGTGACGGGGATCCGGTAAGCGGCGGAGCCGAACACTTGCTTGACCGCTTTTGTTTCGCTCGCGTCGTTGAGAGGCGTACCCGTGCCATGCGCATTGATGTAATCAACGGATTCCGGATGGACGCCCGCTCTCAGAATCGCCTTCATCATGGCTCTTGCCATGCCTCCTCCCTCCGGGTCTGGCTGGCAAACATGGAAAGCGTCGTTCGCAACGCCCCAACCGGCGATTTCCGCCAAAATATCGACTCCGCGGTTCCGGGCATGGTCGAAGTCTTCCAGCACGAACATCGCTCCGCCGTCCCCAAGCAGCATGCCGGTCCGACCCCTGCTGAACGCGCGTACTTTACCGTCCCGGGAAAACGCCCTTCCCGAATTGAACTTCGCAAAAATCTCCTCGGTAACGAGCGAGTAGCCGCCGCAAAGCGCCGCGGTTTCCTTGCCCTGGGCAATGAGTTCGCAAGCGGCGGCGATGGCGCTGCTTGATGCGATGCACGCATTCGTATACGCCCACTGTCTGCCATGAAGCTTGAACCGTTCCGCCATCGCTGCGAGATGGTAGGCGGGCAGCCATTCCATACCACCTCTCGTTTCCGCCTTTCCGTCCAACTTCTCACGCCAAAAGCGGTTAAGTTCGCCGTAGTCGCCCATTGTACCCAGCATAATTGCGACATGACCGCTGTCGAGACGAGCCATGCGCAGCGCCGCTTCCGCAAGCTCCATGCCAAGCTCCAGAAACCTTCCGGTAAAGCCGGATTCCGCTGCCACGGCGTTTTTGAACTTATCTGTATCAAACCGTGTTACCGGCGCAAACCGGTCTTCACCGCGAAACAAATGACGTCTTACGGCCTCTTCACCGAAACCGAACGGAGTCAATAAGCCGAATCCGGTAATTGCGACCCGCCGGCCTGGCCGGCTCAACTGCTTCAATGCGATTCAGCTCCTTCCGCTTCTCTGCTTTTTCGGTGGAGCAGCCTGTGGATGGCATTGATGGAACGGAATTGCTCCCAATCCTCGTCATCGAGCCGCAGGTTCAAACCGTATCGGGTCTCCAGTCCGTTCAAAAACCAAACAAGCGTCAACGAATCCAGCACGAGCTCCGTATCGTAGGCCAGAATGTCCGTTACCGTTCTGAACAGGTTGCGCTCAAGCAGCAGTTCCTTGATTTGCTCCTTCGTGATATCCATCTGCCGCATGCCGACTATGCCGTCACTTGCTTGCCGCTTAAATACGCCGTCAATTCCGCAACGTTGAAGCGCGAGATGCGGTCCAGGTCTTCGTCAGGCACCGCGATGCCGAATCGGGCTTCCAGATTGACGGCAAGTTCTACAATCGCCAGCGATTCCATTTGCAGCCCGCCTATGCCAAGCTTCGTTTCCGGATTAATTTGACTCCGCTCGGCGGGAAGGTTCAGCTTTCCTTTCAGGAACTCAAACAAAAACTGTTCAACCATGGTCTCATTCATTTCTTTTTTTCTCCTCCTCGATAAGGTACTTCTGTCCGAAACGGCAACACGAACATTCGCCCGTTCCGCTAAGTTCGCTTAGACGACCATACCGCCGTCCACGCGAAGTGTCTGTCCCGTCACATAGGACGCTTCGTCCGAGGCGAGAAAACGGACTGCCTTTGCGACCTCATCCGCCCGTCCCGGCCTCGCGAGCATAATGCTTCTCTCCTGCTCTTGACGCCATGCTTCGTCCCGGTCGCCGGCCATACCGGCATCAATCCAGCCCGGCGAAACCGCGTTCACGCGAATGCCGAGCGGCGCGAGCTCGCGGGCTGCCGTTTTGGTCAATCCGGCGAGCCCCGCTTTGGAGGCGGCGTAGTTCGCTTGCCCGCGGCTCCCGAGGAAGCCTGCCGCTGAAGACAAATTGACGATACTGCCCTGCCTTTGCAGCAGCATACGGCGAGATACGGAACGGATGCAGTAGAAAGCCCCGGTCAAATTGGTACGGAGGACCTCATCGAATTGGGAGTCGTCCATTCTTAACAAAAGCCCGTCCCGGATCACGGCAGCATTGTTCACCAGCACATCGATACGGCCAAAAAACTCCGTCGCCCGGATCACCATGCGTTCCACCTCTTCCGACGATCCGACGTCCGCTTGAATTGGGAGACATTGCCGCCCCAATGCCTCGATCTCTTTTACCACTTCGCGGACAGCCGCTTCGCTTGAAGCGTAATTCAGGACCAGGTCTGCACCCGCAGAGGCAAGCTCCAGCGCAATGGCCCGCCCGATTCCCCGCGAGGCTCCCGTCACCAGGGCGATTTTTCCGTCAAGCATGGCAGTCCCTCCAAATTCTTTGTCCTTGTCTAGACTATGAGGATATATCCAAATCATTCCAATATAAAAAATAACATTTTTTGTAATTGTCCTTCACATTTCCCCATACAAATAGATCGTCCGGTATCGACCCAGCCGCCCGACTGCCGAAACCGATCTTATCATTAGGAGGTTAGCAGACATGATAAGCACACTTCCGCTTTCACCGCCGGTTATGAAAGTTGCGCAATTCCTGGATTGCAACGAACAATTGATGATGTCTTTTCTGGAGGCGAACGGTGCGCCGTTTAAATGGCTGTTTTCAGACAGCTGGAATTTTTATTACCACTCTCTTGACAGTTTCGCTTCGTCGCCGTCTCTCAAACCGCGCAGAAGCAATCTCGAAACCTACCATCAGTCCGACCTCTGGCGGAACTTGGAGCGATTTTTCCAGGTCAAAGCCATTCGCTACAAAGATGAGCCGCTGAAGCCGCTGGTCCGGGACATCGTTGGAAGAGGCACTTGTCTGTATACGATGGCACGCATGCATTTTCTGCCTTGGCACGCACTTTACGGCTCTGAGAGCTTCGGTACCCATTTCTTTGTGATCAACGGCATCGATGAGGAGACGAACCGGTTCCATATCGTCGATTGGTCGCCGCATCAAGTCGGGTGGGTAGATGCCGAAACTATCGAAAAAGGTTATGAGTACAGAGGATTTTGCTATGAATTATCGGCGCCCGTCGTACCGGTTCTGGACGAGGCACTCCTCGTTTCGCAGCTGCGCAGCTGCCTGAACCACATGCGCGGCGAGATTCGAGAGGAATATGCATCGGGTCTCATAGGGCTGGAGCGTATGTACGAGGATGTACAGGAGATGAATCCGGATGTCGACTTTCTTGTATCTATCTGGGATCGAATGAAAGATGTGGTCGAATCGCGCGAGGGGTTTACCGAATTTATTCATTCCATGAAGGACGACGAGACGTTCTGCCGCATCCTGGACAGCCGGTTCTGCGACACGCTTTATGAGACGATCAACATGTGGTACTCCTTCCGCAACGGCGCCATGAAAGCCAAAATGACCGGTAGATCGGATATCACCCCCCACCTTCGCAAGCTGGCGGCCATCATTGAGTTGGAGCGCGAATGCGAACGTCAGTTGGATCGTGTGCTGAAAGATTCATTATCGATTTCAGGAAAAAATGGAAAATAAAGAAGGAATGCATGTTTCCGGCGTAGAATCTCTTGTAGGTACAGTGTTCGAACCGTTCCATTGCAGTGTAGACCTTTCGGCGGTCCGCGCTTTTGCGAAGGCGATCGACGACCCGAGCCCCCTCTATTCGGACAGCGATACAGCCAAGCAATGCGGCTACCGGAATATTCCCGCACCGCCGACCTACGCATTCGTTCTCGAGATGGCGGCAGGCCCAGGCCAAGCCGAAATCTGTCGGCGGCTGGGCCTGAAACCGGCGCAAACTCTGCATGTCCGGCAATCGTTCGAATGGCATGGCGATGTGTGCGCCGGCGACGAGCTTACCGGAGTCACAAGCGTCGTCTCGGCGCTCTCCAGAAATCGGATGAAGACATTCACGCTCGAGACGGTTTGGACGAACCGCGAGTCGGGGCTTGTTCTGGTCAGCCGTTCCCAACTGGCTGAACAAGGACGGGAGGCGGGACAATGAACACGGAATCCATGGTTCGGCTTCCCACCCTCCCGCTTCCGGTCGTCAGCCTGTCCCGCATCAAGGAGTATGCTCACGCATCCGGCGACTTCAATCCCATTCATACGGATCCCGACGCCGCGCGCCTGAGCGGATTTCAAGGCATCATCGCCCACGGAATGCTCGTGATGGGCATGTCCGGCCATGCCTTGACCGAATGGTTTCCCGGGCGCAAGCTCCGCTTCTGGCATGCCGCGTTCGTGGACTTCGTTTTTGCGGACGAACGGCTTTATGTCTGCGGCTCCTATCAATCCATTCCGCCGGATCGCTCCGGCGATCTGATTGAAGGCGTATGGACGGTTGCGGACGAGGCGGGGCGAATCAAACTGTCAGGCCGGTTCACCATGGCTTAAAAAAAGGAGGTAAGCGTTCATGCATACGTTTCAAGTTCAAAGCTCGATCAGCCAATTCCAGCCCCTTCTCGGGAAACTGAGCGGGTCTTCCGGCGCGCTTGACACCGGTTTCTCCCTTCCCACCGTTTGGGGCGGTGTCCCCGAGAATACGGGGACGGGCGAGCTGCTCGCCGGTGCTGCAGCTGCCTGTTATTTAATTACGACGAACATTGCTGCGAGTCAGGCCAATATCAAGCTGTCGAAGCTCGAAGTCACCGTTGAAGGCGACATGGTGTCGGACCGTTCCGGAGTGCGAATCTCCGAGCTTCGCCTATATCCCACCATTGCCGTAGACGGCAGCAAAGAACAACGCGAACAGATGCGTCAGCTTGCGAGAAGCTGTTCCTCTAATTGCGTCATTTCCAAGGCTATAGCAGACAATGTCGGCTATATTGTTCAAGAACCGGTCATGGAATAAGCCGCATCATTGTCATACATAACACGGAGAGGGGATTAAACAGCATGCTCATGTCGATCAGGCAAACTCCGCTAGCCGCCGGCAGCGTTAAGCTCGTTCCGCTTGACATATCCCATACCGAGGCGCTGTTCGAAGCCGGCTCCGATGCCGCAATCTGGAATCACTTGCCTTTCCGCGCAGCCACGCCGGACCATATGCGCAGAATCGTCCGGCAAGCGATCGAGGATGCGGAACGGGGCCATCGCATCACCTACACGGTTATGCAGCAGGATTCCGTTATGGGCAGTACGAGCATCCTGAACCCGTCCGCCGAGCACCGCAGCTTCGAGATCGGCTTCACTTGGCTTACCCCCTCTACTTGGGGAACAGGCCTCAATCAGACCTGCAAATACTTGCTGCTCCGCCACGGTTTCGAAGATGCGGGAGCCATCCGCATCCAATTTCGCACGGCGGCCGGCAATATCCGTTCGCAGCAGGCACTGAAAAAAATCGGAGCCGTATGCGAGGGCACGCTGCGAAAGTCCTTCCAAGGCGCGGATATGATGTTCTTCAGCATCCTTGCGGACGAATGGCCGGCCGTCAAGGAAAAGCTGGAGCCGTTCGCCGTCTAGGCGGGGGTGGCTGCTCGCCCGGAGGACCGTCGTGTCCGCCCTGGCCTGCAAGCTCAGGGAAAACCGGTACGGGTCTGGCGGACTCGGACTCGGACGCGCTGCGCGCAGCTCCCAGCGTGCGGTGCTGCGCTGCATGACGGCGGTCGGTCGACCACATCCGGCCCTGCGGGTGACCGGAAATGGATGACCGGCATCGCCGGCATAGTATGAAAAACCTTGTGAATGACCAATATCACCAGCCATTCGCAGAAAAGAGACTCTCTAAAAACTTGCCCGCTGTCAGTTGAGCGCGTAAAATCAGCGAAAGTCAGGCAGTGGAACTCGCGCGCAGAGCCGGATGGCCTGGCTGTCTGGCTGCGCGGAGAAAGCCCGCAAAGTGCAGATTTTCGTTCGGTCTTACGCTGAAGACGAAACATTCCTGCATTTGTGCAGGCTTTTTGCCATTATCGAAATCCTCTGCCGCAGTCTGCCTAGATGAACGAAGAAAACCTGCAAAAATACATGAATTTGCGTCCTTGATCATTGGCCACGAAGAATTCCTGCAAAAGTGCAGGCTTTTCACCGAATACAGGGACACAGACTCACTTTCAGCAAAAATTCCTGCACTTTTGCAGGTTTTTCGCCAAAACAAGCCTATTTCGTAGGAAATACCCACTAGCTTTGCAAAGAAGCTAACATCAAATGGATTAAAATGGACAAATTTCTTTTCGAGTTATTAGATACTTATTTTTCCATTCGTTACTTCCG
>NZ_JBZYAO010000109.1:0-633 GCF_059820445.1 Paenibacillus sp. sgz302190 | reverse complement strand
GTCCTCGTTTCGGCTTCTTCTGACGGCCTTTTGAAGGCTTCGTCGGTTTCCGGAACAAGGCGTCAAGCAGTTTCTCCCAACTCTTGGCCATGTACTGACGCATTAGCTTCAGCACTTTGCAGAGTCCTTGTTTCGTACCCGTTTGAAGCTTCACCAAGACACACAAGGCGTGGGCGATGAGTGCTATATAAATTTGGTTCCATACTGCAGAAGGCTTGTTGCTGTACAGTTTAGCGAGTCGCAAGTACTGCTTCATCCATTTGAAAAATAACTCGATGTCCCAGCGGGCGCGATAGATATCCGCGATCTCCTGTGCCGTTAGGTCCCAGCGGCTTGTGATCAGGCGGTACGTATGGCCTTTGTCGTCCTTGAACTCCACTAAACGCAGCCTCATGGTCTGATCAGGCTTGTTCGGAACAACCATGAGGACATCCGCATCCAGCCGCAAATGAGCTTCCTCTGCCGGGAGTGCACGTGTCTCCAAGATCTGAGTTTTACTGTTCTTCTGAACGCGAGCGACAAAGAAGATCCCTGCTTCGAGCCACTTCTTGTAGTGAGCGTAGTTGATGTATCCGCGATCCATCACGTACGTTGTTCCTTGCTCGGTAACCAGTTCGATCGCAACTTCTTTAT
>NZ_JBZYAO010000108.1:0-648 GCF_059820445.1 Paenibacillus sp. sgz302190 | reverse complement strand
GAGGGGATCCACGCGTTCCCATCTCGAACACGACCGTTAAGCCCTCCAGCGTCGATGGTACTTGAACCGAAGGGTTCTGGGAGAGTAGAACGTTGCCAAGCGAGCCCACAGCGAACGCTTTCGAAGAAAGCAAGCTTCGAAAGATCGTAGGTGGGTTTTTATTTTGGGCCCTTAGCTCAGCTGGTTAGAGCGCACCCCTGATAAGGGTGAGGTCGGTGGTTCGAGTCCACTAGGGCCCACCNTTGGGCCCTTAGCTCAGCTGGTTAGAGCGCACCCCTGATAAGGGTGAGGTCGGTGGTTCGAGTCCACTAGGGCCCACCATACAACTTCATAAATATGGGGCCATAGCTCAGCTGGGAGAGCGCCTGCCTTGCAAGCAGGAGGTCAGCGGTTCGATCCCGCTTGGCTCCACCAACAACGATCGTTTCAGGCAAGAATTTCTCGGAAATTCGACTTGAAATGAGCGAGTAAGATGTGATAAGATACTTTTTGCCGCTGGTGAGGCGGTAAAGAAAGTCGAATCACAGCATATCTGTTGACAACTTAACAGTTGCGACATTGTTGACGAATCTTCGATTCGCAACTTGTTCCTTGAAAACTAGATAACGAAACGAAACGTAAAGCGTGAAACTTAGAAATCCTTTTCGT
>NZ_JBZYAO010000107.1:0-683 GCF_059820445.1 Paenibacillus sp. sgz302190 | reverse complement strand
AGCGGTTCAAATATTGGAGGATGTAACGGAGCAACGTGCAGCTTCGTACCGACCACAGCAGATTCATATATACAGCTGACAGGCACAGCTGGAAAAAGTATTATGCTAAGTTCGATTGACGGCTCGAACATGGGTCAAGCGTATGGGGTGACGATGACAAATCAGACAGGAAGCCAGCAGATGAGTGCTCCGAGCACGACTAGCATGTTCTTCCGTTTGGAGCTGTCGGCAGGAATGCAATATCAGCTGACGGGGAGCGGACCGAGTGCGCCTGCAGGGATCGTAGTGTACAACAGCACGAATACGCAGGTAGCCACCACCACCACCGGANACGGGGAGCGGACCGAGTGCGCCTGCAGGGATCGTAGTGTACAACAGCACGAATACGCAGGTAGCCACCACCACCACCGGAGTACTGGCGTACATCCCAAGTGCAGCGGGAACGTATTATGTTGAACTGAAAACAGGAACATATGCGGGAACGTACAAGCTGATGGCAGCGCAGCAAGGAGCGACGCGGGAAGGAGCACTGCCGTACACAGCTCCGGGTCCAGTGACCGGTAAGTTATCGGCGAACGGAGAGCTATGGTACAAAACGAGCTTGCCGGTAAATCGTACCGTAACGGTGACGGCAACAGGAGCTAGCTCTATTAACTTTTATACTGTAGATGGTTCGAACTATA
>NZ_JBZYAO010000106.1:0-712 GCF_059820445.1 Paenibacillus sp. sgz302190 | reverse complement strand
GTGCCCGCTTCCTCGTTCCCTTTGGCATCAACAAGTTTGGCTACCTGTGAATTGCCTTTCTCTAGTTGGGCTAGTACTTTCCGCAGCTCGTTCGCCCTATAATTTGCATTGATCTGCGTTAGCGTCCATTTATCACTGTTTTTACCTGCTCCTTGCTCCTCTTTCTGCCATCTTTCTTTTTCCTTATCAATTTGCTTAATGATGTTTTGTATTTCCTGAGACGAATGTCCCGTCGGATCCACATACATAATCGGATTGTTATTCGCATACGTATACAAGTTCAAGCTTAACGGGTTCGAGTCCTCGCCCCAATAGCTGTCCGCCGAGATAAACCGCCCGATGTACGGATCGTAGTACCGCGCTCTCAGGTAGTACAAGCCGACTTCCGCATCGAAGAATTCACCCGCGTAGCGGATCGAGCTTGCGTATGCCTCAACCGTTAATGTGGGGTTGCCGAAAATATCGTAGTCGTACTGGTTCTCCACTTCTCCGCTTTCAGATACAGTTTGTACCACATCACCATGACCGTTGAACAGGTAGTAGGAGAGCTTGTCCGCCGCGTCGATGCGGGCGATGTAGTTGATGCCGCGCACATAGCGGGCTTGGACTGCACCAGCCCCGTCTGTCTCCAGAATAACATACTGGCGATCATACAAGTAGTTCGTCACTTTCGCCGCGTAGCCGTCCTTCGAGCTTCGTACCGTCTTGCGAG
>NZ_JBZYAO010000104.1:0-801 GCF_059820445.1 Paenibacillus sp. sgz302190 | reverse complement strand
GAGGGGATCCACGCGTTCCCATCTCGAACACGACCGTTAAGCCCTCCAGCGTCGATGGTACTTGAACCGAAGGGTTCTGGGAGAGTAGAACGTTGCCAAGCGAATACCCACTAAGTGGGTTTTTTTTCTCTCGAGTTGATTCAATCAGGGGCCATAGCTCAGCTGGGAGAGCGCCTGCCTTGCAAGCAGGAGGTCAGCGGTTCGATCCCGCTTGGCTCCACCATATTCCCTGATAGCTCAGTTGGTAGAGCACTCGACTGTTAATCGAGTTGTCACAGGTTCGAGTCCTGTTCGGGGAGCCACATTATGGAGAAGTGTCCGAGCTGGCCGAAGGAGCACGATTGGAAATCGTGTAGGCGTCACAAGCGTCTCGAGGGTTCGAATCCCTCCTTCTCCGTACTGCTTTCAGCATTTCGCTTGGCGGCGTAGCTCAGCTGGCTAGAGCGTACGGTTCATACCCGTAAGGTCGGGGGTTCGAGCCCCTCCGCCGCTACTAAGGTTTTATTTTGGAGAGATACCCAAGTGGCTCAAGGGGACCCTCTGCTAAGGGGTTAGACTGCGCAAGCGGTGCGAGGGTTCGAATCCCTCTCTCTCCGTCAGGAATACATACAAGGCCCGTTGGTCAAGGGGTTAAGACACCTCCCTTTCACGGAGGTAACAGGGGTTCGAATCCCCTACGGGTCATAAGGATTCATCAAGCAAAGGAATTTGCGAAGTTGATTCCAATATCCCATGGAGGCTTAGCTCAGCTGGGAGAGCATCTGCCTTACAAGCAGAGGGTCGGCGGTTCGATCCCGTCAG
>NZ_JBZYAO010000103.1:0-1065 GCF_059820445.1 Paenibacillus sp. sgz302190 | reverse complement strand
CCCCGCGCCAAGCCGATGCCGACTGCATGCCGAAAACGCGCTCGTCCGCATCCGCCACCACTGGCAACAGGTCGACCGCCGTTACACGGCGGCGCTGCAATGCGCGCTGGGAGCTGTGTGCGGCGCGTTCCGAAAAACCCGCGGAGAAACCCACACGCATCCGCGCCAGCCGATCGCATAATATGCCTGGTTGCGCGAAGAAAACCTGCAAAAGTACAGTTTTTGCTCGATAGATGCGCCGGCCACGACAAATTCCTGCAATTGTGCAGGTTTTTCGCCGCGAACATGGGCTCAGGCTCATTTTGAGCGAAAATTCCTGCACAATTGCAGGCTTTTCGCCCAAATGAGCTACTTTTACGGAAAAAACCTGCACTTTTGCAGGCTTTCGGCATGCCAAGCCGTTTCGTGAGCGGTTGTGCCAAGTCAGGCGGANTCGCCCAAATGAGCTACTTTTACGGAAAAAACCTGCACTTTTGCAGGCTTTCGGCATGCCAAGCCGTTTCGTGAGCGGTTGTGCCAAGTCAGGCGGATCAACGAAACATTCTAGATGTGGAGAAACCCACACGCCCATACGCCAGAGCCAGTCGCATAATATGCCTGGTTGCGCGAAGAAAACCTGCAAAAGTGCAGTTTTTGCTCGATGGATGCGCCGGCCACGACAAATTCCTGCAAAAGTGCAGGCTTTTCGCCGCGAACATGGGCTCAGGCTCATTTTGAGCGAAAATTCCTGCACAATTGCAGGCTTTTCGCCCAAATGAACTGTTTTTGCGGGAAAAACCCACTAGCTTTGCAAAGAAGCTAACATCGACTGGATTAAAATGGTTAAGTTTCTTTTTGAGTTATTAGATACTTATTTTCCCATTTGCTACTTCCGGCAAATGGGCTAAAAAGTCGATGGCCTCTTGAGCAAGGGGGTGTTACCATTTTCAGGGAATCTATCATTTATTGGTTGAATTCGTTAATCAGCACGAACTTTTGCGCCACGTGCTTCTTTGGGGAGTTTCTTGAGCGTCCTCGCTTCGGCTTCTTCTGACGGCCTTTTGAAGGCTTCGTCGGTTTCCGGAA
>NZ_JBZYAO010000102.1:0-1114 GCF_059820445.1 Paenibacillus sp. sgz302190 | reverse complement strand
GGTTCTTCCCAGTTTAGCATGACAATAAGCCGTCAATCCTTGTAATAGAACCCCGAAGGGAGATATCTGGGATGACGGAAAACGATATTTTTAATAGAGCTTTGAATTTAGGGACAGGTTGGGAAGTATACAATGTCGCTTTCAAACCGGATCAAAAAGAACTGCGGATTTACATACGGACCGTGAACGGTAGTTTGCACACTTGCGGTACTTGTGGTAAACCAGATTGCCGGATTTATGACCACGGTAAGGAACGAGAATGGCGGCACATGAACTTCTTCCAATATCGCGCTGTGCTGATCGGCAAGCCGCCGCGTGTAGAGTGCGATTCATGCAATACGCCTAAAACAGCCGAACTTTCGTGGGCCCGCGAGCGTTCCGGCTATTCGTTGTATTTTGAAGCCTTTATGGTGTTGCTCGCCAAAGCTATGCCAATGAACGAAGTTTCCAGACTGCTCGGAGAGCATGACACCACTTTATGGCCGATTTTGCACCATTACGTGGATGAAGCGCGGAAGGAACAAACGTGGGAAGAGGTTAAGCGTATTGCCATAGACGAAACCTCTCGGGCGAAAGGACACGAGTACGTCTCTCTGGTCATGGACTTGGATACCCGTAAAGTGCTTCACGTGGCGGAAGGGAAAGATCAACGGACATTGTTTGACTTTAAAGGCCAATTGCTACAGAAATGCGGCCACCCGGATGATATTGAAGAATTATGTATGGATATGTCACCGAGCTTTATTGCCGGAGCGAGGAATTTTTTTCCGAACGTCGAAATAACCTACGATAAGTTCCATGTCATGAAAGTGATCCATACGGCTGTAGACGAGACAAGACGAAAAGAACAACGAACGGTAGCCGAACTCAAGGACAGTCGATACGCTTGGCTGAAGAACGAAGAAAACTTAACCGCTAAGCAAAAGGAAAAACTGATTAGCCTCAAGGATGAAGACCTGAAAACAGCAAAAGCGTATCACTTGAAGCTCACCTTCTCGAAGCTGTGGGAGCAGGAAACACCGGAGAAGGCAAAACTGTTCCTGGACAGTTGGTACTACTGGGCGACGCACAGCCAAATCCCTGATATGGTGAAGGCTGCGAAAACCATTCGTCA
>NZ_JBZYAO010000101.1:0-1147 GCF_059820445.1 Paenibacillus sp. sgz302190 | reverse complement strand
AAATAGGGGTTCGCACAATTATCGTTGTTCGACAATTACAAAGAAATTTCTTCTTAATTTTCTTTAATTCTACAGGCTATTCATTAATGAGTATTATAATAAATACCATATCATAATACAAGAGTACTAGGATTAATTTACTATAAACTGTCCTTTAAGAAGTCCTCGACAAAATCCGGGGCTGCTTTTTTTATTTGCTGAACTGTGTGTAAATAGCGCTGTGTCGTGTTGATATGCGTATGTCCGAGCGATTCCTGGACCTGCTGCAGCGTTGCGCCGCGAAGTAAGGCTAAAGTAGCATTGGTATGTCTGAGCCAGTGAGGGGTAACCTTTTTCTCCAGGCCGCTTTGTTCGCGGGCTTTCTGGATCATTTTCTCAATTCGCCTTACGGATACCGGGAACACTTTTTGCTCGGGCGACACTTTCTTTTGCGTGGTTCGAGACAGATACTGGTTGAAAAGTTCCCATAGCAGATGCGGGATTTTGACCTCTCGTTGTTTCCCGCCCTTTCCCTGCACAGTCAGCCAAATCGAGCGTTCTTCCGGGTCGGGGTGGAAATGCCCCCATTCCATGGAGATTAGCTCAGACACCCGCAAGCCCAGTAAAACCAGGGTTAAACCGACCAAATATTGCCGGGAGCCCTGCTGTTTCAACTGTTCGAACAACCTGAGAACCTCGCTTTTGGTTAAATAATTGTTTTTGCTGGTGACTGTTATTTTGGGCATACGAACGCTTGTAGTGGGGTTATTGGGGAAAATCCCGATATTCGAATCGCTTCCCCATTTGTAAAGCGAGCGCAGCGGAGCAATATGAATAGCGACGGTCGCCGGCGCTTTCGGTTTGTTTTGCTGGTTGAGGAGCCCTTCAATCAGCCCGATTTTGTACACTTCGATTTCTTTCCACGTCACATCTTTCAAAGATTTATCCCCGATAAAACTGCGAAATTTCTCAATGGCGCTGCGGTAATTTCTTACTGTATATTTCGAACGTTGATAAGTGGCGAAGAACATATTAACGATTTGGTCATCGGAATAGTTTTGCTTGCTCTCTGCATGGATAGCGAGTTGAGATAGGCTCATTGGCGTTGGCATGAGAGATTGTTCCTCCTTAAATATTCGAACAACGATAATTGTGCGAACCCCTATTT
>NZ_JBZYAO010000100.1:0-1156 GCF_059820445.1 Paenibacillus sp. sgz302190 | reverse complement strand
CTACGACACCCTGATTAAAAGTCAGGTGCTCTACCAACTGAGCTAATGGCTCAAGCTATAATTATGGGGTCCCCGCAAAGTAATCGGAATTCGCTTCAGAGCTGATCTTCACTTTGTGGGGTGTAATACTGGGGATCTAGGATTCGAACCTAGGCATGACGGAGTCAAAGTCCGTTGCCTTACCGCTTGGCTAATCCCCAATACTCACATGCCGTCGAGAGGACTTGAACCCCCAACCTACTGATTACAAGTCAGTTGCTCTACCAATTGAGCTACAACGGCATATTAGGTTGTTCATGGTGGAGGCTGACGGGATCGAACCGCCGACCCTCTGCTTGTAAGGCAGATGCTCTCCCAGCTGAGCTAAGCCTCCGTGGGATATCGGAATCCACTTCGCAAATTCCTTAGCAAAGTGAAACCTTATGACCCGTAGGGGATTCGAACCCCTGTTACCTCCGTGAAAGGGAGGTGTCTTAACCCCTTGACCAACGGGCCTTAATTCATGAAGCTTCCAACCGGAATCGAACCGGTGACCTCATCCTTACCATGGATGCACTCTACCGACTGAGCTATGGAAGCAAAGACTCCCCGAACAGGACTCGAACCTGTGACAACTCGATTAACAGTCGAGTGCTCTACCAACTGAGCTATCAGGGAACAGTGCTTGGCAACGTTCTACTCTCCCAGAACCCTTCGGTTCAAGTACCATCGACGCTGGAGGGCTTAACGGTCGTGTTCGAGANCAGTGCTTGGCAACGTTCTACTCTCCCAGAACCCTTCGGTTCAAGTACCATCGACGCTGGAGGGCTTAACGGTCGTGTTCGAGATGGGAACGCGTGGATCCCCTCCGCCATCATCACCAAACAGTCAAAGTGCTCTTTTGCACCCTGAAAACTAGATACGAAACTTGCGTAAAGTGTGAATTGCTGTGCCCTTCAGGTGTTGACCTTCCGGGGCTCCCCGCAAAGTAATCGGCATCCGCTACAGAGCATTTGCTTCACTTTGTGGGGACTTTTTTGGTTAAGCCCTCGACCGATTAGTATTCGTCAGCTGCACACGTTGCCGCGCTTCCACCTCGAACCTATCTACCTCGTCGTCTACAAGGGGTCTTACTTACTGGGAAATCTCATCTTGAGGGGGGCTTCACGCTTAGATG
>NZ_JBZYAO010000010.1:9975-217271 GCF_059820445.1 Paenibacillus sp. sgz302190 | reverse complement strand
CCATTTGCCGGAAGTAGCAAATGGGAAAATAAGTATCTAATAACTCAAAAAGAAACTTAACCATTTTAATCCAGTCGATGTTAGCTTCTTTGCAAAGCTAGTGATGAATATGAGTCTAAGCCCATGTATTCGCGGAAAAGCCTGCATTTTTGCAGGTTTTCTTCACGAGGTCAAGCGTGGACGCTGTTGTCAGGCAGAGGTGCTGCTACAAAGTAGAAGTGTTGATACCAGGCAATGGTACTGCTGTAAGGCAGAAGTGTTGATACAGGTGGAGGTGCTGCTGACAGACAGAAATGTGCTACTACCAGACAAAGGTCTTGACTCCAGACAAAGTTGCCGCCGGTTCAAGTGCTGCTTTTCAACAGTACTCGCCGTCTTCGATCGATGGATGGTTCATCCCAAAAACATAAAAAAAGCCGCACGAGGCGGCTTTAAAGCTTTTACGACGCGGCATGTGGCCGACCGGCCGCCGTCATCCAGCGCAACACCGCGCGCTGGGAGCTGCGCGCGGTGCGAAAAGAGCAGCTTAGCGAAAGCTCGGTTTGGAGCTGTAGGATGCACCGCGCGGGCGCTTTTTCCTTTTTGGCGACAACACGCTGCCGATGCCCATAAGGAACGTCGGAATGCCGGCGGCGATCAGCACAAGAATCCATTCTTTCCAGTCGAGCGGTACGGTTTTGAAAATCGGCTGCAGCTCGTCGATGTACATAACGGCCAGCATCAGTACTAGAGAAGACAGAACGGCTAGTACCAGGAAGCGGTTTTGCAGCGGGTTGCGGTGGAAAATGGAGCGCGAGCTGCGGCAGTCGAACACATGGATGAGCTGCGCCATCACGAGTGTGGCGAATGCGACGCTTTGCGCCCTGACCAGCGTCTGGGCGTCGTCCGGGTTCGTGCGAAGCACGAGCCAAAACGCCCCGAGCGTGCAGACGCCGATCAAAATGCCGCGACTAATAATTTTCCAGCCCAGACGTCTGGCAAAAATGTTTTCTTTCGCGGTGCGCGGCTTTTGCTGCATCAAGTCTTTTTCGGCCTGGTCGACGCCCAAAGCCATAGCCGGGAGCCCGTCGGTAACCAGGTTGACCCACAGAATTTGAATGGGCACGAGAGGCAGCGGCAGCCCCGCCATCATCGCGATGAACATGGTCATAATTTCGCCCACGTTCGATGCGAGCAAATAGCGGATGAATTTGCGGATATTTTCATAGATGCCCCGCCCTTCTTCAATCGCTGCGACTATCGTCGAAAAGTTATCGTCACTGAGAACCAGGGACGACGCTTCCTTCGATACGTCCGTGCCCGTAACTCCCATAGAAATGCCGATATCCGCCGCTTTGATCGCTGGGGCGTCGTTCACGCCGTCGCCGGTCATGGCCACGACATGTTCCTTGCGTTGCAGCGCTTTGACGATGCGAAGCTTATGTTCGGGCGATACGCGGGCGAACACGTAAACATCGTCTATTTTCGCGTCCAGCTCATCGTCGGATAAAAGCCCGAGCTGCTGTCCGCTCATGCTGACGCCGCCGGCCGGAACCATCCCGAGCTGCTTGGCGATCGCTTCGGCCGTCGTCTGATGGTCGCCGGTGATCATGACCGTGCGGATGCCCGCTTTGCGGCATCTGGCGATCGAATCGCGCACTTCTTTGCGCGGCGGATCGATCATGCCTGTCAAGCCGATAAAAATCAAGCCGTGTTCCACATCGTCCATTTCCCCGTAACGGTCCGTGCTTCTCAGTTCCCGATAAGCAAGTCCGAGAACGCGAAGCGCCGATTTGGCCATGCCTTCATTGGCCGACATCACTTTTTGCTTCAAACTTGAAGTGAAAGGAATGACCTTGCCGTCCCAAAGCACGTAGCTGCAATGCTGCAGGAGCACATCGGGCGCGCCCTTGGTACACACCATGCGCCCTCCTTCATACGAGACAACTACGGACATCCGCTTGCGCTCCGAATCGAAAGGAAACTCCGCGATCCGCTTGAACTGGTTGTCCAGCAGCTCATGCGTCACGCCGCCTTTTGCGCTTAAAACGACGAGCGCCCCTTCGGTAGGGTCCCCTTTGATGCCCCAGACCGAGTTGTTCTCTTCGTCCGCGTCCTTGCCTTTCTTGCGCTTTTGCTCCTGCTTTTCTTCATGCAAGGAAGCATTGTTGCACATCAGCGACACTTGAAGCAGCTTGTGCAGCATCGGGTGCCTTTGCAGATCGACACTCTGGCCCTCCGACTGGATGTCGCCGTCCGGGGAGTAACCGTCGCCGGTTACTTCCATCACGTCGCCGCCGACCCAGAGATGGGTGACGGTCATTTTGTTTTGCGTCAGCGTCCCTGTTTTGTCCGAGCAAATGACCGATGCGCAGCCGAGCGTTTCGACTGAGGGAAGCTTCCTGACGATCGCCCTGCGTTTGATCATCCGCTGCACCCCCAGCGCGAGCGCAATCGTTACGATGGCCGGCAAGCCTTCGGGAATGGCCGCTACCGCCAAGCTGACGCCGGCCAGGAACATCGCGTAAGGCTGTTGGCCGTGCATGATGCCGGCCACGACTACGAGTACGGTTAGCGCGATGGCGACGATAATCAAAATTTTGCCGAGCTGTTCCAGCCTGTGCTGCAAGGGCGTTTCCATCGATTCCGTGTTTTGAATCAAGTCGGCGATTTTGCCCATTTCGGTTTCCATGCCTGTGCGAACGACGATAGCTTTGGCTGTGCCTCTGGACATCATCGTGCCCATGAAACCGAGGTTCCGCTGGTCGCCAAGCGGCACGTCCATGCCTGAAAGCGGCTCCGTCAGCTTGCTGACAGGCACCGATTCGCCGGTCAGTGCGGATTCCTCGATGTAAACGCCGTTCGTTTCGATAAATCGGACGTCCGCCGGAACCCGGTCCCCGCTTTCCAACATCACAATGTCTCCGGGCACAAGGTCGCGGGCCGGTATTTGATGAACTGCGTTCTCCCTGACGACTTTGGCATGCGGGGCCGACAGTTCTTTAAGTGCGCGAAGCGAGCGCTCTGCTCGAAATTCCTGCAAAAAACCTAAAATGCCGTTCATCAAAATAATGATGACGATCGTTATGGCGTCCAAATATTCGCCCAGCAAGCCGGATATGAGGGTTGCCCCGAGCAATACCAGCACCATAAAGTCTTTAAATTGGTTCAATAACAGCGTAAGCGGAGATACGCGCTGCCCTTCCGAAAGTTCATTGCGGCCCGTTTCGGCCTGCCGTTTCCACGCTTCTTCCCAGGGCAATCCTTGCTGCATGCTCACCTGCTGAGACTGCAAGACTTCCTCCGTCGTCATCTGGTGCCAATTGTTCCGACTCATCCGCCCTTCTCCCTCCCAATTCCTACATGTACTTGCCTCTCAAAATGAGTACGAGTTATACCACTCTGATACGTAAATGTATTCAGACAAGCCGGAAAATATCCCTGAAATCGTTTATGCCGGGAAAAGTCGCTTAAGTTTTTGCCGAAAATATGGCATGATAGAGAATAGCGTCAGGGATGCGCCGGTTGTAGCAGCCGGCTTGTCGGCACCTCGGCGTTTCAACATAAGAATGGAGTTGTTTCTATCATGGCATTGGACGGACTCGTTCTTCACGCGGTCGTGCACGAACTTCAGACTTGCGTAGGAGGACGAATCAGCAAGATTCACCAACCCAGCGAAAACGACGTGCTGCTGCACATCAGAGCGCAAGGGCACAACATAAAGCTTTTGCTTTCGGCTAATCCCACCTATCCAAGGCTGCATATCACCGAGCAGCAGTTCATGAACCCGCAGGAAGCGCCCATGTTTTGCATGCTGCTGCGCAAGCACTGCGAGGGCGGCATTATAGAAGCCATCGAACAAGTGGGCATGGAGCGCATCGTGCGCCTGCAAATTCGCCAGCGGGATGAATTGGGAGATATCAGCACCAAAGCGCTGCTCGTGGAAATTATGGGGCGCCACAGCAACATTATTTTGCTCGACCCTTCCACAGATACGATTGTGGACGGCATTCATCATGTGACGCCGGCGATCAGTTCGCATCGGATTGTCATGCCCGGAAGCAAATACACGGCGCCGCCCGCCCAGGACAAATTGAACCCGCTTCAGGCGGACAAAGCTTCTTTGGCACAGGCTTGCGCAGCCGACGGCTCCGATAAGCCGGAGCAGCGGCTGGTTGCGGCTTTCAGCGGCTTGAGCCCCCTTATCGCCAAAGAGATCGTCCACCGCAGCGGCCATCGTTCGGACGCCACGGCCGGTGAGGCGGATATTTCCGCGCTGTGGAACGCTTTTTGCGGAGTTATGGAACAAATTCGCGACCATCGGTACGATCCGGTCATCGTCCGGCAGGCAGAGACCGGCAAGCTTTATTTTGCGATGACGAAGCTGACGCATATCGATGGCCAGACGACGCCGTTTGCGTCTGCCAGCGCTTGCTTGGAAGGCTTTTACGGCGACAAGGCGGAGCGGGATACCGTCAAGCAGCGCGCCAACGACCTTTTCCGCTTTTTGCAAAATGAAAACAATAAAAATGTAAAAAAGCTGGAAAAACTGCACGAAACCATAGAAGAATCCAAAGACGCCGATAAATACCGGATCACTGGCGAACTGCTGACCGCATCGCTCCATCTGATCAAAAAAGGCGACAAAGATCTGGAAACGGTCAATTACTACGACGAAAATCAGGCGTCCGTCCGCATTCCGCTCGACCCGCTTCTCACGCCGTCGGAAAATGCACAGCGCTATTTTAAAAAATATTCGAAAATGAAAAACAGTACGGCTTTCGTGGAAGAACAAATCCGACAGACCCATCAGGAAATCGAATACATCGGCTCGCTGCTGCAGCAGCTTAGCGTTGCATCGATGCAGGACATTGAAGAAATCCGCGACGAGCTGATGGAGCAGGGCTATTTGCGCGACCGCAACAAAAAGCAGCGCAAAAAGAAAAAGCAGGTTAAGCCTGCTCTCGCCTGCTACACGTCCAGCGACGGTATTCCGATCTATGTGGGCAAAAACAACACGCAAAACGAGTACTTGACAAGCCGCTTGGCCAATCAAAGCGACACGTGGCTGCACACGAAAGATATTCCCGGCTCCCACGTCGTCATTCGCAGCGATAGCTTTCCGGACACGACGCTCCTTGAAGCCGCCGAACTCGCCGCGTATTTCAGCCAGGGCAAGCAATCGAGCCAGGTACCGGTCGACTACACGCTGATCAGGCACGTGCACAAACCGAACGGCTCCAAGCCCGGTTTCGTCATTTACGTAAACCAGAAAACGCTGTTCGTCACGCCCGAAGAAAACAAAATCAAACAGCTGAAAGTTAGCGTAAAGTAAGATGTTTTTGATCATCGCCCGTGCGTGCGATGCGTCCAAACTTGCGGGCTGTGGTGTCGAGGCCTGCACGATCGCCGGGACAATAGGCAGCATCGCTGGCGGAGCTCTGAGGCTTTTTCTCTAGGTGGCTGGCCGATGAACTCAGTAGAAGTAAGTTGATGCGAAGTGTCGGATGCTTTGCAGCGATAACGGCGTATATGCAGGCATGATTCATTGAGTCTGAACAAAGTATCTCCGTCTGATAGCTTCCTAGTGAGCAGCAATGTTTCCGCTACCGTTGAAAAACTTGCTCGCCAAAATCATCGGTAACGCGCAAAAAGCCTGCAAAAAAACTTGCGGAAGTTGAGCCGTTGAGCAAACGTACAGCTGTTGAGCAAACGTACATTGGAGAACCGCATCTCTATTAACGGTTAGATAACTTGCGAAAATTTGATTGTTAATCAAGTGACAGGCTAGTGGAACCGGGGAGGGCACAGCCTCTCCTGCACGGGTTGCGGCGCTGAAGTGGGGGCAACGGTGGCTTCGCGGGGAGAAAACCTGCAAAAGTGCAGGAATTTTCCGGAAAAGCGGATCGTTTTGCTGAAAAGCCTGCGATAGTGCAGGAATTTTCGATGAAAATGATTCTAAACCTACTTTCGCGGCAAAATTCCTGCACAATTGCAGGAATTTTTCACGGCTAGCGTATCAACCGTGCAAAAACTGTACTTTTGCAGTTTTTTTCGCTCAAACAGGCAAATTGTGCAACCGGCTCTGGCGTGTGGGTTTCTGGGCAACCTGAAAAGTACAAGTATATGCTCCTAGGAGTCTATCCGCCGGAGTTACTTTTGTGCATACCGGGTGAGTAATGACTGCATATATTGCCGCTTACGCTGCATAATGACTGTCATTTTGCTTATATATACCTTCTACGTGGTTGATCGGACAGACTCCTAGATGGCCTTGTTTCGAACTATTCCTACAAATCGGCAGTTTTGACCGCTCAAAAGCGGGGCTCAGACGCATCATGACCGAAAGTTTTTGCATTTTGCAGGCTTTTCCCTCGCGGCTCCACCTTATGCAACGTTGCCCCGCATCGCCAGCGACATACCCAGCGGCTCCTTTCCAGCTTTCACATCGTACGGAATGTGCTAAGAGCCTAGCCGGGCACAGAGGCCTGAAATGATGCCTCCGCAACGCAAAAGACGCCTCCATCCCACGCACATCGTGGTTTCGGGGCGTCTTTTGTGTTGCTCGAGCCGGTTTCGCACGGTTCTTAGGACCTTCCGATGGAAACATAGCTGAAGCCCTGCCTCCTCATCTCGTCAGGCTCGAACATGTTCCGGCCGTCGACGATGATCGGCTGTTTCAGCAAATTGCGCACGGTCTCATAGTCCAATGTGCGCAGAGAATCCCATTCGGTGGCGATGATCATTGCATCAGCGCCGATCAAAGCTTCGTAAGGGTCGGTGAACAGTCCGACCCCGGTTAGCAGCCTGGCCGCAGGCACCGCGGCAGCCGGATCGTAAGCGGCGACATCGGCGCCCTGCCGCTGCAGCGCGACGATGATATCCAGCGCCGGCGCATCCCGCAAATCGTCCGTGTTCGGCTTGAAGGCGAGCCCCATGACGGCCAGGCGTTTGCCTTCGACGGTGCCGCCCAGCGTCCTGCGGATTTTGCGGACGAACCGTTCCCGCTGCAGCTGGTTCACTTCAATGACCGAGCGCAATATTTTGAAATCGTAGTCGACGTTTTCGGCAATTTTCAGCTGCGCTTTCGTGTCCTTCGGAAAGCATGAGCCGCCGTAGCCGATACCGGCGTTCAAAAAATGGGGACCGATCCTGCGATCCAGTCCCATGCCGCGGGCAACGATGTTGATGTTGGCCCCGACTTTTTCGCACACGTGCGCCATTTCGTTAATAAAGGAAATTTTGGCGGCCAAAAAAGCGTTCGATGCATACTTGATCAACTCTGCGCTCTCGCGGTCCGTCATCAGCATCTCCACGTTCAAAGGTGCGTGAAGGGCGGCGATCCGCAGGCCTGCTTCGGCATGGTCCGAGCCGATAACGACCCGGTCCGGATGGAACGTATCGTAAATCGCCGATCCCTCCCGCAAAAATTCGGGATTCGATACGACGTGCGCCGATATGGCGCCTGGCAGCAGTTCCTTGAGCTGGTTTTCGATCAACCGGCCCGTTCCGACCGGAACCGTGCTTTTGATAACGATCGTTTTGGAATCGTTCATATGAGCTGCAATGCTGGCGACTGCGCTGCGGACTTGCGTCATGTCCACGTCGCCGTTGTCAAACGCCGGCGTGCCTACGGCAATGATGATCACTTCGGAATTCAGAACAGCCTCGGCGATCGAGGTTGTAAAGGAGATTCGTCCCGCTTCCAGGTTGGATGCGACAAGCTCTTGCAGCCCCATTTCGTATATCGGGATATCCGCCTGTTGCAAACGGGCGATTTTGACTTCGTCCCGGTCGACGCAAATGACCCGATTACCGAGTTCGGCCAAACAAGCCCCTGAAACCAACCCCACATACCCTGTTCCGATGACTGCGATCCGCTCTGTCATTGCCGCTCTACCTCCCAGGCTTGGCTGAAGTCTCTATTCCATGTCCCACTGCCGGCTCAGCGCTTGCAAATATGCTTTCACTTCGCTTCCAAGATCCGGCCGCTGCAGCGCCAGTTCGATCGTCGCTTCAATATAGCCCAGCTTGTCGCCGACGTCGTACCGCTTCGCCTGCATCAAATAAGCGACCATCTGCTGCCGCTTGTTCAGCGTGCGAAGCGCGTCGGTCAGCTGGATTTCTCCGCCTCTTCCGGGCTCCTGCTCCTCCAAAATTTGAAAAATGTCCGGCTCGATAATGTACCTGCCGATCACCGCCATATTGGATGGAGCGGATTCCCGGTCCGGCTTCTCCACCAGATCTTCGATCAAGCTGTAGCCGCCCAAGTTTTTGGCCGGAGAAACGATCCCGTATTTGCTGACATCTTCCCACGGCACTTCCTTTACGGCGATGACCGAAGTCTCGGTCTGCTCGTAAATATCGATCATCTGTTTCAGCCCGGGCGTCTCCGCTTGCAAAATATCGTCGCCGAGCAATACGGCGAACGGCTCGTCGCCGATAAATTTCCGTGCGCACAGGATCGCATGACCGAGTCCCAGCGGTTCCTTTTGCCTAATGTAGTGCACATCAGCCAAATTGGAGACGGATTGCACCGTTTCAAGCAGCGCCAAATTTCCTTTTCCCTCCAAAATCGACTCCAATTCGACAGATTTGTCAAAATGGTCTTCGATGGCCCGCTTGTTGCGGCCCGTAACGATAATAATATCTTCAATGCCGGAAGCCATCGCTTCTTCGACAATATATTGAATGGCAGGTTTGTCTACAATCGGCAGCATCTCTTTGGGCTGCGCTTTGGTCGCCGGCAAAAATCTCGTGCCCAGGCCGGCTGCCGGTATAATCGCTTTGCGAATGTGCCTCATCGCTGATGTCCCTTCTTTCTGCGCAGATCGTCAAGTACGCCGACGCCGATTCTTCTGGCTCCGATCGGAGCATGGAAGACGACGCCTCCCCGTTCGCCGTGAAAATCCGAGCCTGCGGTTATAAGCAGCCCGCTTCGCTGTGCCAGCTGCAAATACTTGGCTTCCTCTTCAGGCGCATGGTCGGAATGAAACGCCTCAATGCCGTCAAGGCCTTGGGCGATAATCTGTTCGACCAGCTCATCGTCGTGATAGATGCCGGGATGGGCAAGCACGGCCGCTCCTCCCGCTTCATGAATCCACCGGATCGCCTCAGCCGGCTCGATTCTCGGCGGATTGGCGTATGCCGCGGCGCCTTTGCCCAAATATCGGTCAAAAGCTTCGCTGACCGATGCGACGGCTCCCTTTTTCAAAAGCACAGCCGCAATGTGCGGCCTGCCGACCGTGTCGCCTTTCGTTTTCACATTCGCGACTTCGTGCAGCACTTCCTCCATCGTGATGTCGATCCCCAGTTGCTGCAGCCGCTCAATAATCATTTCGTTGCGGCGATCTCTCGTTTCACGCAGCGTTTCGAGCCTTTGCTGAAGCTGCGGATCGTTAATATCGATATAATAACCGAGCACATGAATGTCCTGATTGCGGGCAACTGTGCTGATCTCTACTCCGGGAACGACTTCAATGCCGAGCTTGCGGCCTTCCTGAACGGCTTCCGCAACGCCTGACACCGTGTCGTGATCGGTTATGGCAATAGCTGCAAGTCCCGCTTCGTAAGCCATTTGAACGTTCGCCGCGGGCCGCTGCGTACCGTCAGAAGCTGTCGTATGCGTGTGCAGATCCGCTTCCGTGCGTGTGGTCATGGCGATTTCCTCTTTCCTCATTTTAATTGATTTGTATGAACGGACGGTAAAGCAAGCTGCATAGTTGTGTTAAAATTTACAGCCATTGGCTCAAATTTTCCTGACGGAGAAACGTCATGAAGCTGACCGCCGAAATCGGCAGCAGCGTCGAGCTCAAATAAATGGCGTAAAAGCTGCGCTCGAAGCTGATGTTCTCGATCTGCTTGATGTGCAGCAAGCCGAGCGTGACCTCGTGCTTGACGGAAGACTGCGACAAAATGGAGATGCCGAGCCCCGCCTCCACCGCCGATTTGATCGCCCCTGTGCTGCCGAGCTCCATCACGATGTTCATCGCGCTGTAATCGATGCTCCGCCGGGCCAGCTCCTCTTCCATTACCCTTCTCGTGCCCGATCCTTGCTCGCGAAGGACGAACGGATATTTCAGCACCTCGTCAAAGGAAACGGTTTCGAGATCAGCCAGCGGATGGTTCGCCGGCACGATCAGCTTCAGCTCGTCGCTCAAAATCGGTTCCGTATGTACGTCCGGGTGCCGGATCGGCGCTTCGACAAGCCCGAAATTCAGCTGATGCCCGAGCACCTCGTCCAAAATCTGGGTCGTATTCATGACCTTCATCGATACCGAAATGTTCGGGTACTCCTTGCTGAAAGGCCCGAGCAGCCGCGGCAATATGTATTCTCCCATCGTCAAGCTGGCCCCGAGCTGAAGCCTGCCTTCGATCATTCGCGTAAATTTGGACATCGCAACATCGGTCTCGCGAATCAGTTCTATGCTGCGCTTGGCAAACGGCAGCAGGGCTCGTCCCGCTTCGGACAGCTCGATTCTCTTGGTGCTGCGGTGGAACAGCTTTACGCCGAAATAATCCTCCAGCGCCTGCACCTGCATCGTCACGGCCGGCTGTGTCATATGCAGCGCTCCGGCGGCATGGGAAAAGCTGCCCTTTTCCGCCACGGTAAAAAATATGTGCAATTGATGAAAATTAAGTGCCATCGCGTACCGCCTCTCTTTGCTCCATTATATGAAAAACGCCAACCGGAGTCCATTCGCCGCAGACAAACACAAAAAGAGCATGCCGAAAAGTTCCGCATACTCTGCATCCAAGTTTTATTCGGTTACCTGCGTTTACGGCTGTTTTTGATCAAAGTCATTCGGCGCGAATGGCGGAGCCAAGAGTAATAAGATTTTAAATCCCGAAGCTCTATCGTCTCCGACATTTTTCCGAGGAATGTGACAATAATCATCTTGTGCAGCGGATTGCCGGCAATGTCGGTTTCCTGTTCCAGTTCCGTAAACTCGGCGACAACGACAAGATCTTCATCGATCAAATACACATCCTGCTCGTTGCGGTAATAGGAAACGATCTTGCCTGTTTTCAGCTTTTCCCATAGAAAAGCGCAAATCTCTTCCAAAGAACCGTTGTCTTCAGATACCCGATCTGTCCATCTCAGCTTTGCGTGATTGGTGATCACGACATCCGCTACTTTTTTGTCGCCTAGTTGAACGAAGAATGGTTCGTAAGTACTCCATCGTCCCATTGCCTTATCTTTCATGATCACAACCCCTCTCCTACCGAAAATGAGACCGATTACCTATTGTTAGAGATAAGTATGTTTTATTTTACTTTAACTCATTCTGTTTTTCCATGTCAAATTCTATGAAATGATACATACATATTTACGAATTCTCAAAAAAATACCTCTATTCGGAAAATTCACACAAAAAGAAAAAGCTTCTTTCGAAGCTTCTTTTGCACTGTCGCCTCAAAGGGTGTAAAATCTAGTTTTGTCCGGCATATTACTATTGTATTCCGTTTTAATTTCGTTGCGGTAAGAGCGCTCTACCTTTTTGACGTACGGCAGCTTTTGGAGACTTTTTATCGTTTCGTCCAGCTTGCTTGTATGAATATAGAGTACCGCGTAGCTCATCTTTTTGGATATGTAATGGAGAGAACCGAACCGTTCCAAATTTCTGGCCGCTTTCGTGTCGCTCACCCAGACAATTAATCCGCTTCGCTCAATGATCATCTTTCTTGTCCCTCTTTTCGAAAAAACCTGTTATGGAGTGAAACCAGCTATGAAAATGAGCCATTCAATCGTCCGCGTCGGCCGCGGAACGATTACGGAAAGCATCCACCGCGTACATTTCGCGGCGGTGAATACACAGGGGACGCTGCTGCATGAAGCAGGCGACCCGCACCTGCTCACCTTCGCCCGTTCCACGGCGAAGCTGATTCAAGCGCTGCCGGTCATCGAATCCGGCGCGGCGGACCGTTTCGGCCTGACCGAGGCCGAAATCGCCTTATGCTGCGCTTCCCACAACGGGGAAGCGGAACATGTCGGCGTCGCCCAGTCGATTCTGGGCAAGCTCGGTTTGACGCATGCGCACCTGCAATGCGGCGCGCATGAGCCTTACCACGCGCCGACTGCGCAGCGGATGCGCGAGCGGGGCACGGCCCCGACCACTTTGCACAACAATTGCTCGGGCAAGCATTCCGGGATGCTCACGCTTACGATGCATCTGCAGGCGCCGACGGAGTCGTATATGAGCATCGACCATCCGGTTCAGCAGCTCATGCTCGAAGCCGTCTGCGCGATGTCCGGCGTAGCCAAAGAACGTATGTATTTGGGCATAGACGGCTGCGGCGTGCCCGTATTCGGCATGGAGATCGACCGCTTGGCGCTCGCTTTTGCCCGGTTAGGACAGCCTGACGGGCTGGACCCGGCGCGTGCAAGCGCTTGCCGTCGGATCGTCGACGCAGTCCGAAAATACCCCGCCAACCTCGCCGGGCAAGATCGTTTCGATACACAGCTTATTGAAGCTACGAACGGGCGAATTGTCGGCAAAATGGGGGCGGAGGGCATGTTTGCGCTCTCGATTCCCGATCAGGGCTTGGGCTTCGTACTCAAAGTCGAAGACGGCAACCAACGGGCGCTGTACCCGGCCGTCGTCGAAGCTTTGAAACAGCTCGGCCTGATCAGCGAATCCGAGACGAACGCCCTGGCCGCCTTCCATTCACCGGCGATTCACAACTGGCAAGGAACCGAAGTCGGGCAAATACGCCCGGATTTCCGGGTTTAACCGCAGTTGCCGCTGCAGCTTCCGCCTGAGCCGCAGCCTTTGCCTACGGGCAGAGGATTGTTGCTCGGCACTTTGATCGATTCGGATACGGCATGAGCGATCGTCGTGGACACCTTATACAACAAGTCGTCCAACCGGTCCTCAGCCTCCTTGAATCGGCGTACGGCCTCCACCGCGTCGAGCTGCTTTTGGACTTCGCCAACCGCCTCCAGCGCTTCGTGGTAACTGGGGTGATAGTGTCCGAACCGCTCGCATTCCTCGAAAGCGTCTTTTTTTCTCGCGAACACGGCTTTCAACTGCTTGACTTCGGAGCTGTTCTCCATAGCGGACTTCCAATATAAATAATCTGCCACTTCGGCAGAGGAATTAATCATATCGCCCATGTCGTATGCCTGCATAAGAATCGCGGACATATCAAGCGTTTCGGTCTCCGTCATACTCATCGTTTCATCCCAGCCTTCCTCTCTCTTTGTCTGATAGCAGCTTGCCTCTTCATCATATCACAGTTCTTATAGACTTTCTTCCTTTTCTTCATCATTAATGCCCGGCAAAATAATTTTCATTTGCTCCCAGCCGTCGCCGGAGAGCTGAATTTCGCGCTGCTCCTCAACGCCGACAAGCGTCCAGCCCGAACGGTCCTCATGGAGAGCTTGCGGCACGATGATCCTGTCGCGCCCTTCCTGGCGCAGCTTGACGAAGCTTTTCCACCCGATCGCTTTGCGGATCATTTCTTTGCGGGTCGACCCGTGGTACGTGCCGAACTCCTTCAGCCATCTCGCAGGAACGTCCTGCAAGTCCGGATAAAGCTCCTCCCAATCCGGCAATGACGAATCGATTTCGTACAGCCGGATACTATCCCGCGAATAAAAAATGCCCTCCGGCTTCGGCGCCTCCGCAGTCGGCCCTGCCGCGTCGGGCTCCATATCCTCGAATGCCGCGCGCTGCGCGGGTGCAGGCTGCATTTTTTTCGGATTGTAGCCGATCTGTTCGATAGTTTTGCGAATCAACGGCAGGTGCTCGCGCCCCACGATAAAATCGCGCGCCCCGATTTGCTCCAGCAAATACGGCTTGCATTTTTCATTGCTGCCGATGGATTCGGCAATTTCCGCAGACTGGCACCGCAGCAGCAGCGCCTCCTCAAAATACAGCTTGCCGACCTGCTGTTCCCACTGCGTCAAAGTAACCGCTACATGTTCCGGCACTTCAAAATAGGCGTGCTGCCGTAAAAAGCCGATGATCCGCTCTGCGCTCCCGCCTTTTCCGGAAGCCCGGAGAAAGCTTTCTTTGGTCACTTTGTAGACACGAACCGTGTCCGAGCTTTGCAGGTCGGCGAAAGCCGCGACTTCCCACTCGGTCAAAAGCGGCACGTCGGGAGGAAGCAGCAGCTCGAAATCCGGCTGTACGTAAAATTGGGCTTTCCGCTCGCCGCTGCCGTTTCCCTTAGCGTTGCTAGTTCCTGTCGATGCATGCAGATGAATCAACGGGCGGAACCAGAGCATGCCTATCGCATCCGCGGCCAGCTCCAGCCAGCCGAACAAGCGCAGCGGCTCGACCCATTGCTCAAGCAGCGCCGAGCGAATTTGTTCCTTATTCGCGAAATGCTGCGGTCCCGAACATCGACCGATTTCGGCCGCGATGTCATCCAGCGAACGCCAATGAAAGTTGTCCGCTTTGTCCATGAGAGCGATCCCGTGCTGAAGCCATGCCGGGGCAGGAACGTACAGCTCGCGCCAATGCGCATAAAGGATCGACTCCTGAGTCTCGTACGGAAGCGCAAGCCAATCCGTCAGAGCTTTGTGCCGGATTGCCAATCCGGCAGGCGCCGTACCGAGCACGTCAAGCCGGATGGCGAGTTCCAGCATCACGGCCGTGAACGGGTCGTACACATCTTTGTACGCATACGCAAGCCCGGTCCCCCGCAAAATCGCGCCGCCCAGATCCGGGTGTCCGATCAGCTTTTGCAGCTGTTTTTTATGCAGTGTCCCTTTCGATGTGAGCGGAAGCCCGTCTTGTCTCGAACAGTTCGCCATAAAATGGAAAAACTGCTGAGCCAGCCCTCTTGGGCAAGCTGCGGCAGGTGCAAGCGCCTCCAGTTCGGCCTCCCGCTCTTCCGGCAGCGTGCGAATCCGGATGTCGGGAAAAAGCAGCGTTTGCCAGGCTGCAAAGCCGTCCTCCGGCAGTACAAAAAGCTTTTCTCCCCAAGCTTTGCGAAAGGCGGCAATGACGCCGTGCTTGCGCAAACCGGCAAGACCCGCATGGATTTCCGCTCCGGACATCCGCTTGCCGGCTTCTTTTTCCAACGCTTGTCCTGTAAAAGGCTCGCATCCGAATGCCCCCAGAATGAGCCTGAGCGTATTCGTCTCGGCTCTGGTCATCGACTGAAGCAGCCGTTCCAGAAATTTCGCCTCCGTCAACAGGACGTGCACCGGCACGCCTTCGCGGACAAAGTCCTGCACCCATGACTGCCGCTCCATCGACTGTTTGAAAGCAGGGGGCAGTTTGCTATGTATATGCTCGTATTTCATCGTATCCGCCTTTCTGATCGTCCTGTATCCGTTCCCAATCGATCGAACTGTATTGATACCCCTGCTCGACAAGGAAAAGCTGCCTTTTCAGCGCAAAATCCTGCTCCTTCGTATCCCCGCTGATCACGGAATAAAACACCGCTTTATTGGCAGCTCCGCTTTTCGGCCGCAAAATACGCCCGAGTCTCTGGGCTTCTTCCTGCCTCGAACCGAAACTTCCCGACACCTGGATCGCCACCGCGGCGTCCGGCAGATCGACGGCGAAATTCGCCACTTTGGAGACGATTAATACGGGAATGCTGCGCTCCTTGAACTGCCGGTACAGCTGTTCCCGCCGCTCATAAGGCATTTCTCCGTTGATGACCGGGGCTCCCGTCAAAGCGGATATTTGCTCGAGCTGCGCCAAATATTGGCCGATGATAAGCGTCGGTTCATTCGCGTGAAGCTTGAGCAGGCGGGCAATGACCGCAAGCTTGGCTTGATTTTCCCCGGCAATCCGAAACTGGCTCCTGGCGCCGGATGCTCCGTACCGCTCGCGATCGGCGGTTTGCAGCGGCACACGGACCTCCTTGCATTCGACCGCAGCGATCCAGCCTCGGGACTCCAGTTCCTTCCAGGCCATTTCAAACCGCTTCGGACCTACGAGCGAAAATACGTCTTCCTCCCTGCCGTCCTCCCGAATGAGCGTGGCGGTAAGCCCCAGCCGGCGCGTCGCCTGAATATCGGCCGTAGCCCGGAATACGGGGGCCGGAAGCAAATGCACTTCGTCGTAGATGATCAGCCCCCAATCCCTGTCGTTTAAAAGATGCATATGGGAAAAAGCGTCTTGCTTGGAAGCCCTGTGCGTCAAAATTTGATAGGTGGCGATGGTGACGGGGCGAACTTCCTTGCGGGCTCCGTTATATTCGCCCACCTGCTCTTCGGTCAGCGTCGTTTTCGTTAATATTTCGCTCTTCCACTGCCGTACCGAAGTTACGTTCGTTGTCAGAATAAGCGTCGCGCAATTGAATCTGGTCATGGCGGCGATGCCGATGACGGTTTTTCCCGCTCCGCATGGGAGCACGAGCACTCCGCTGCCTCCGTTGCCGCTCCCGCTTCGGTTTCGGCCTGCCGGTCCGGTGCCCCCGAATGCGTCTACAGCGCTTTTTTGATAGTCGCGAAGTTGAAATGGCTCCGCCGCCGCGGATTCGACATAATCGCGAAAACGGATAGGCACATGCTCGCCGTCCCGGTAAGCCGCCAAATCTTCGATCGGATACCCCAGCTTGATCAGCTCCTGCTTCAGCACGCCTCTGCTTTCCGGGGTTATGGCAATCGCTCTGTCGCCGCGCGAGTCGACAATATAATTTTTCACGGATTCGCAGGCCGTAATTTCTTTGAGCACAACCGTATCCTCGCTGACCAGGTACAGCTCGTTCCCGACATTTTCCATCCGCAGCAATCCGTATCGTTGGGTGTATTTGCGAATGCCGCTTAGTACGGCGGTCGGCAAGCCAAACTTCGCATGAAGCTGCAAAAATGCCGTCATTTCCTCCACTTTCACGCCGGCCGCTGCGGCATTCCAGAGCGACAACGGGGTGATCCGGTACGTGTGCAGATGGTCCGGGCTTTTTACCAGGTCTGCAAACCGGGACAGCATGCTGCGCGCGGCCTCGAAATCGTCGTGATGCGTTTCGAGCAGAACGGTGAAATCATTTTGCACAATGAGAGGCCGGGCCGGGTCGAATTTCAAAATAGCGCACCTCCTTCAAAACTGCTTTTTTATAGTATGAAAGTAAACATTATGATTTAAACAGGCCGGGCATAATTTTTGGCGCAGCCATTTATTAAACGGCTAGGCCGGGCAGTGCGAAAAACCTGCGAAAATCCCCATGACGTCGTGAATGTCACCCCACAGAATGAAAATAATCAGGTCTGCTGGCTTTTGAGAGACCCGTCCGCCAGATCCGGCCTGACTGGCCTCACGCGAAGAAAGCCTGCGAAAGTGCAGGCTTTTTCCGGGAATGGGGTCCGTTTTGGCGAAAAGCCTGCGATTGTGCAGGAATTTTCGACTAAAACGAGTCTGAGCCTATGTTTGCGGCGAAAAGCCTGCACATTTGCAGGAATATTTCGTTGCCAGCGTTTCAACGAGCAAAAAAACTGCACTTTTGCAGGTTTTCTCCGCAATGCTGGGCAAATGTGCCGCTTGCTCTCATTGCTGCTCCACGCTTCTCACCTGAATGCCGCTGTCTATCCGATATCTCCCACTGTCCGGATTGTCGGCCAATTCCTTTAAACGCTGGAATCCGCTTTTTTTCCGGGTCATGAATCGGTAACGCGTTTGTTCTTCATGATCCTGAATTTCGGCGGTTTCTTTAAAGTTTATGTGGCGGATCAGCGTAATGGTTTCAACTTCATCGTCAATAGACAGTTTCAATCCGGTAAACTTTCTCTGTTCTTCGGCGGCCAGCGTGTCGCCGGCCTCCAGCCAAAGCACGAAATCCTGAGTCGCCATATCGAAAGCGAACCGATAGGCGGCAGCATCGTCGTCGTCCCCGAAAAATTCGTAAATGTCCGACGTATACGGGTCTGCAAGGCCGATCGTTTGATCGGTCGAACCGCAATCGACAATGATAATTTCATCGACGATGTCCGCCACCGAAGCCAGGGAAGATTGGATCAGGTGCCCCGCATTTTTCACAATCATGCAAAGGCTGACCGTCATCGGCTGCTTATAAATTAAATGATGAATGTTGACCCCCCATTTGTCAGATGCCTTTTGCCTGTTTTCCGCAAGCAGCGTACCCAAATTTACGTCTTTCAAAATGTTCATAGTCGCATGTCCGAAATGATGGATATACGAATCCTGCGCAACCAGCAGCGAATAGCCTTGCCGTATAGCTCTCAGGCAAAGATCGTCATCTTCGTAATTTCCCAGGCCGAATCGTTCGTCAAATCCACCGATCTCATCCAGCATGCTGCGCTTCGCAAGCAGACAAAAGCCGATCAAGCGCCGTACTTCCATCCGCCTGCCCTTATTTTCACGGCAATACCGCTCCGAAAATGAATCCAATTCCGTTAAATTGGTATAGGATACGGCAATCTTTTGATGACCGCTCGAATTGTTGGTTACAGGACCTGTCATGCCTACTCGATCACTGCTGTACAAAGCCTGGAGCATATTCTCGAGCCAGTGCTCCGTTACGATCGTATCGTTGTTCAAGAACAGAATTTGATCCCCTGACGATAGTTCCACTCCCTGATTGCAGCCTTTGGCAAAGCCGAGATTTTCGCTGTTTTCGTGAAGAATGATATCCGGCTGGGTTTTTAAATACCCGGTCGTGCCGTCCGTCGATCCGTTATCGACGACAATAATTTCATAATCCTGCGGCGTATGCTTCCGTATGCTCTCCAGACAACAAACCGTCATGGCAAGTTGATTATGCGTCAAGATCACGATGCTCGTTTTCACAGTGTCACCCGTCTTTCCTTATTTCTTTTTGGTACGGTTGATTTCCACGTATTTCTCGCCCAGCAAGTTTTTAAAATAGTTCCGGTTATAGATCATGCTCGGATGGGACGGGTAATATTGGATCGCCAGTTCGTTATGGTAATTGGCCTTTTGATGCTGCCCGAGCCTGTCGTAGCACAAGCAAAGCTGAAGATGCGGCAGCCATGTCGTGGAAGCTGCGTTCGTCATGCTCATGGACTCTTTGGGAACCGGGAGTTGAACGGCCTGCTCGAACCAATGGATCGCCGTTTGATATTGCCCTTTCTCAACCAGCCATGCGCCCAGACGGCAGCACATCTCGGCTCTCGGCTTATCGTACTGCAGCGTTTTGCAAAGGCTTTGAAATTCTTTTTCCTTGTCTCCGAGCTTGCCGCAGCATTCCGCCATTTTCAGACAGGCCCATATGTTGTCTTCGATCCAGCCTTGGCCCGTAGCCAAAAACTTATCATAATAGTCGACAGCCTCTTGATGAAAAGCATGGTCGCGCAGCTCGTTGGCAAAATAATACAGGTCGCGGGGCGAGAACTGCTCGCCTTGCTCCGCCCTCCTGCGGTATATGCGCAAATTGCGGTCCGTATATTGTTTATCTTTTTTATGTGTGATGCAGATGTCGCAGGTGAATATCTGGCCTCCGACCGCCAAATATTCGTGAACCGGGCCGATCCACTGGAATTGGCAATCCCGCCTGACCAGCCTGTTGCGGCGCAAGCTTGACGTTACGACTCCTTCTTTGTCGAAAGAAAGATTGTAGGGCATCGTTACGCTGTGGTAATCCGCCGGGAGCGTCTTTTTCAGCTCTTTGAAAAGCTCGCGGTCCTTCTCTTCGATCGTATCGTCGGCATCGAGCCATAAAATATACGCTTTCGTCGCTTTGCTGAATGAATAATTGCGCGCTGCGGCAAAATCGTCAATCCATTCGAAGTCGTAAATGTTGGCGCCGAATTGCTCGGCCACTTCCTTGGTCCGATCCGTCGATCCCGTATCGACAATGACAATTTCGTCGGCAATCCCCTCCACCGAAGACAGACATTGGTGCAGACTGTTTTCTTCGTTCCGCACAATCATGCACAAGCTGATCGTAATCATCGATAACCTCCCGAAAGTTTTGCGAAACGCAACTTGTCTGAAATGCGCTCAATCGACGGTGTCGATGAGCATGGCCGCCTCCAACTCTTTCCTGTCGAGCAGAGGCGACATATCTTCGATAGGCCTGTGGACGGCAAGCTTGGGATTGACGGTCGTGGCTATCTCCAGCTTTACCTCTACGAAAACCGGGCCTTCGGCTTCCAACGCGGCTGTGATGACGGACTGCGCATCTTCCATCGTCCGGATCGTCAAAGCCGGAATTCCGTAGGCGTCCGCAATTTTCACCAGATCAGGACAACTGTAGCTGTCAACGGTAGACTGGCGTCGGCCGTCGAAGTACATATCCTGGAACTGCCGAACCATGCCCAAATTGTTGTTGTTCATGACAAACATTTTGACCGGCAGCTTATGTCTGGCGACCGTATCCAGTTCCTGGATGTTGACTTGAGTGCCGCCATCCCCTGCGATCACGACAACCCGGCTGCCCGGAGAAGCTTTGGCCGCGCCGATCGCTGCAGGCAGTGCAAAGCCCATCGCGCCCATGCCGCCGGCGTTCAGCAGCCGCTGGCCTTCCCGCAGCCGGAACGACTGGCTGGCCCACATTTGATGCTGTCCGACATCCAGAACGACGATGTCGCCTTCGCCGCTGCAGGAAGCCAGCAGCTCCATAAAGCGGTTCGGTGCAACCGCTCCTGCTTGCGCCGGCGGATCTCCGCTCGGATACTTCACTCTGTAGCCGGCGATCACGCGGTACCACGGGGCATAGTCGCGATTCGGCTGCCCTTCCAGCGTTTTGTTCATCCCCGCAAGGAAGCAGCTCACGTCGGCGTGAATGGCCAAATCCGCAGGCACTTTCGCATTCAATTCAGGCGCTTCGATATCGACATGAATTTTGACGGCAGCGCGCGCAAATGTATCGGGCCGCGTTCCGGTCTGCCGTGTATCCAGCCTGGACCCGAGAATGAGCAGACAATCGCAGTTGGCTAAGGCGAGATTGCTGAACCGGTTCCCGTAGGAGCCGATCAGCCCGCAGCTTGACGGGTGGGTCCCGGGGAGCGCGTCAAGCCCCATTAACGAATGAACGACGGGAATTCCGGTTCTGTCGACGAACTCACGGAATTGCGGCACAGCGAGAGACGCTCTGATGCCGCCTCCGGCGAGAATGACCGGGCGGCTCGCCCGCTCCAGCAGACGGACCGCCTCCGCGATCGCTTCGCTCCCGCAGGGCTGAACGGACGCGTTGTACTGCCGGTACTCTTCGCTGTCGAAAAAACTTTCCTGCCGGTCCGGCTCGATTTCCGCGCGCTGGATATTCATCGGCAGGTCCAGCAGTACGGGCCCCGGACGGCCGTGGCCCGCCAAAAATACAGCTTTCTCCAGGTGATAGCGGATGCGCTCAGGGTCAACGACCATTTCCGCATATTTCACGATCGGCTTCACAATGCTGACGATGTCGGTTTCCTGAAAACCGACCTGCCGCAAAGGCTTATCGAACTTGTACTCGTACGTATTGACTTGACCTGTCACAAACAGAGCCGGGACGGAATCGAAATAGCAGCTGCCGATCCCGGTCAGCATATTCAGCGCGCCCGGCCCGCTCGTCGCCATGGCGACGCCGAGCTTGCCATTCATCCGGGCGTAGCCTTCCGCCGCAAAAGCGGCGGCCTGCTCGTGGTGCATCGACACACAGCCGATATCTTTTCTGCCGTACGTCGAATCCAAAAGATGGGCGATCGCTCCGCCGATCATTTCAAATATATGGGCGACTCCTTGCTTGCTAATATGTTCAATGACATAATCGGACAGCTTCACGGCTCACTCCCCTTTCGGAAACGGAATACAGTTCCCGGTTTCCCCGTTCGTATAATCGCGAATTTGCTTCAGACATATGTCCGCTATGTCTCCTTGTTCCCGGTAAACGCGAAACCATTCGACCGTTTTTTCCAGCGCCTGCTCCACGCTCCATATGGGCCGCCAGCCCAACTCATGCCGCGCTTTGGAGCTGTCAAGCTGCAAATTCGCCGCCTCATGGGGATGCTCGCCCTGATCCCATTCATAGAACGACCCAGTTCCCCAAAGCGCTCCAAGCTTCGCTACGACCCATTCCACCGTTTTTACGCTGTCCTCCGCCGGTCCGAAATTCCATGCTCCCGCATATGTCGGCCCCTGCTGCACCATGCGCTGCGCAAGCAGCAAATACCCTTGCAGCGGTTCGAGCACGTGCTGCCACGGGCGTGTGGCAAGCGGGCTCCGCAATTGCAGCCGGCTGTCCGAGAGCAAGGTGCGCATGCAATCGGGGATCAGCCTGTCCTCAGAACCGTCGCCGCCGCCGATGACGTTGCCCGCTCTCGCGCTAGACAGACTGACCCCGTGCGATAAATAGCGGTCAGGATGAAAATAGCTGCTGCGGAAGGCGGAAGTCACAAGCTCCGAGCAGGCTTTGCTGTTGGAATACGGGTCAAAGCCCCCTAGCGGGTCGGTTTCCCTGTATCCCCAGTGCCATTCTTTGTTCTCGTAACATTTGTCCGTCGTTACGTTGACCACCGCTTTGATGTCCGTGCCGTTTTCCACTGCGGCTCTGACCGCTTCCAGCAAATAGACGGTTCCGAGGACATTCGTCTCATACGTTTCCGCCGGCTGCCGGTAAGAGCGCCGGACAAGCGGCTGGGCCGCCATATGAATAACGACCTGAGGCTGCGCCTCCCTGACCGTTCGTTCCAACGCATCACGGTCGCGAATGTCGGCGATGACCGAGCGCATCCTTTTGTCCAGACCGCTCAAGGCGAACAAATCCGGCGCTCCGCCCGGCTGCAGGGCATATCCGGTTACGTTCGCTCCCCATGCGCTGAGCCACAGGCATAGCCAGCTTCCCTTGAATCCGGTGTGGCCTGTAACGAGCACGTTTTTCCCTTGCCAAAACGCTTCCTGCCGCATGATTTCACCTTTTTCATTTCTTCCAGTATGCTTTTCCCGACTGCCACAATTGCTCCAAATAATGGCGGTCCCGGAGCGTATCCATCGGATGCCAAAACCCCGAATGCTTGTAAGCCATAAGCTGGTTCTCCCGGGCAAGCCGGCGGAGCGGCTCCTGCTCCCACACGGCGGAATCCCCTTCGATCAAGTCGAAAACTTCCGGCTGGAGCACGAAAAAGCCTCCGTTCACCCATCCGCCGTCCCCTTTCGGCTTTTCGTCAAAGCCCGCTACCACTTGGTCGGCCGCAAGCCGAAGCACCCCGAAGCGGCCTGTCGGCTGGACGGCCGTCACGGTCGCCCATTTGCCGTGTGCCTGATGGAACTGTACGAGCGAGCCGATATCGATATCGGACAGTCCATCCCCATAGGTCAACATGAACGGCTCCTCGCCGACATATTTCCGGATCCGCCGGATTCTTCCCCCGGTCATCGTATTCAATCCCGTCTCTACCAGCGTGACCTTCCAGGGAGCGAGATACTCGCTGTGGACGATAATGTCGTTGTTGTTCCCGAAATCGAAAGTAACGTCCGTGCCGTGCAAATAATAATGGGCAAAATATTCCTTGATGACGTGCCCTTTATAACCCAGGCAGACGATAAATTCATGGAAACCGTAAGCCGAAAAAATGTTCATGATGTGCCACAGAATCGGCTTATCCCCAATTTCGATCATCGGCTTCGGTTTCAGATGCGTTTCCTCGCTGATTCTTGTGCCGTAGCCTCCCGCCAAAATCACGATTTTTATAAGGAATCCCTCCTCCCGAGCAGCTTGTGGAACACATCCGCAACGTATTGGAGCATTTCCTGAGTCAACCCCGGATAGACGCCGATCCAAAAAGTTCGCTTCATAATGATGTCCGTATTCGCAAGCTCGCCGACGACTCTGTGCGCAATGTGGCGGTACGCCGGCTGGCGCAGCAAATTACCGGCAAACAGCAGCCTCGTGCCGATCCGGTGTTGTTCCAGCGCCTGCACGAGCTGATTGCGCGAAAGCGGAGCGTCCTCCCTTACGGTAATCGGAAAACCGAACCAGCTCGGCTCGCTTCCCGGCGTCGCTTCGGGCAAAATGAGCGCGCTGTCCAGCGGCTTAAGCGCCTCCTGCAAAAAAGCGAAGTTTTGCTTGCGCTTTGCGACAAATTCGGGCAGCTTTTGCAGCTGCGCAGCGCCGATGGCGGCCTGCATATCGGTCACTTTCAGGTTGTAGCCGATATGGCTGTAAGTGTATTTATGGTCGTAGCCTTGCGGCAGATCTCCAAGCTGCCAGCCGAATCTTTTGCCGCAAGTGTTATCCGTACCTGGCTCGCACCAGCAGTCTCGCCCCCAGTCGCGGAAGGACTCGATAATTTTTTTCAGCTTGGGCTGCGACGTCAGCACGGCTCCCCCTTCCCCCATCGTGATATGATGCGCGGGAAAGAAGCTGACTGTCGCCATATCCCCGAACGATCCGGCTTCCCGCCCCTCATAAAGCGAGCCTACCGCATCGCAAGTATCCTCGATCAGCCACAGGCGGTACTTGTCGGCAATCCGTTTCACCTCGTCGATCCGAAACGGATTGCCGAGCGTATGAGCGATCATGATCGCCCTTGTCTTCTCGCTGACGGCGGCCTCCAGCAGACTCGTGTCCACATTGTAGGTGGGAATGTCGACATCCAAAAAAACCGGAACAAGGCCATGCTGGATAACCGGGTTCACCGTCGTCGGGAAACCGGCTGCGACCGTAATGACCTCATCGCCGGGATGAAGCTGTCTTTCGCCGAGCTGGGGGGAAGTGAGCGCGGAAACGGCCAGTAAGTTGGCGCTGGAGCCGGAATTGGTCAGAATCGAGTACCGCCGGTTCATATATGCGGCAAATTCGTGCTCGAACCGTCCGGCATAGCGGCCGGTAGTCAGCCAAAAATCCAACGAGGAGTCGATTAAATACGACAATTCCTGATGATCGAACACTTTTCCGCTGACGGGGATGTAGTCCACTCCGGGTCTGAAGGCTCGCTGCGGCCATTTTTGCGCGAAATAGGCGGCAGAAAGCTGCAGGATTTGATCCCGCAAGTCTTGCTCGGAAGCATTCATGAATCACAAATCCTCCTACCGGCCATATTTTCAATAAAAAGGAATGAAAGAAATGCAGAGGAATACATATTTTACTGTATGTATATGTGATTGGGTGAGAAATAGCTCCGGCTTTTTTCGCGAGGAGGAAAAAATGGCGTTTATCAGTGAAGCATTAGCCTCACGCTTTTACCGCTACGGCTCGAACACCTATGTTCAAGAAGGCGGCCAATTCGTATACCCGGAGGATATTTCCATCGGCAATCAAGTGTTCATCCGGTCTCATTACTGGTTCAACATTATTGCCCCGGGCACCCTCCCTTCGCCGAAAATCGTTATCGGCGACGGCTGCCAATGCAATCTCGGACTTATCGTATCCGCCGTTCACCGCATTGAGCTGGAAGACAACGTATTGGTCGGGCCGAACGTCTACATTTCCGATACGGATCATCAATACAGGGAGGTCGGCATTCCGATTCATTCCCAGGGCATCACGTCGACCGAGAATACGGTTGTCATCGGGGAAGGCGCCTGGCTCGGGGCCAATGCCGTCATTGTCGGGAATGTGAGAATCGGCAAAGGCAGCGTCGTTGCGGCGGGCAGTGTCGTCACGTTCGATGTGCCCGATTATTGCGTAGTCGGCGGTGCGCCGGCGCAAATTCTCAAAGTTTACGACCCCGGCTCCGGAGAGTGGGTCCGCGCAAAGACGAAAAAAAAGGCGCAAGAGCTTCTCGACAAACGCCGGAAACTGCCCCTTCTCTCGATCTGCATACCTACCTACAACCGTGCCGGGGATTTGGAAAAGTGTCTGGAATCGATCTATTCACAGATCGGAAATACCGATCTGATCGAGGTCCGCGTCTCCGATAACGCCTCCGATGACGCTACGCCGGAAGTGGCGGCGCGATTCCGCTCCCGGTACGACAATTTTTTCTACGGGCGAAATGCGGATAACATCGGGTCGGACCGCAACATTCTCCATGTGCTGGAACAAGGAACGGGAAAATTTCTGAAAATCCAGGGCGACGACGACTTTTACCAGCCGAAGACGATCATTCCGCTGCTCCATGTGCTTCACACTTACAAGGACTGCTCCGTCATTCATATCGATTTGCTGCGGCCGACCGACCAGGTCGAAGCCGGCAGCGGGCTTTCCGCGTATCTCGCCGCTTCATCCATTTACTCCTCCTTCATTTCCGCTACGATTTTGCGCCGGGAGGATTGGGAAAAAATTGCGGACCGCACGCTGTTTATCGAGTCCTCGTTTAACCAGATTTACTGGCAGTACGCCATGCTGGAGCACAACCCCCGATTTTGCGTCCTTCACCGCAGCATGTTCTCCTACGCAGGCAATGAGCCTGCAGGCTACAACTTTGGCCGTGTGTTCATCGACAGCTACCAGCGCATTTTGCAAAGTTTTGTCGGACGCGGTCTGACCGAGGACGATATTCGCATGGATAAACTACGCGTGCTGCATGCTTTTATTTTGCCCTGGTACCAGCGGTTTGCGGCCAGCGGTGCGCACGACGCGATCGAAGGGTTCGAGCACTACTTCACGGAGCATTACCGGAATGAAAGCTATTTTGAAAATATGTTGAACCAAATACGAATGATCAAAAGCTTGTGATGCAAGCTTGCCGACGACGAAAGGGACACTATGCAAAAAAACGCTAAACTTCCTTGAATTATCAAGGATGCTTGGCGTTTTTTCATAACGGAATGCGGCCTTGTGAAATCGTACGCCGCTTATTTCCTCCTTGATAAAATCGCTGTCCCGTGCTAACTTCGAATTATTCGTCATTTTTTGGAGGTGGCTTTACTAAGCTTTATGAAAAAAATCGTCATTATGCTGCTCGTTTTCCTGCTAACTGGATGCTCGCAACAAGCTGCCAAGCCCGGCTCAAGCGAAATCCAGTTCATTATCGGGCAGTATCCCGAACTTAAAGATCATGCCTATGCGGCCACAGAAGTGAAGCGTGTCGTTGACGGGGATACGTTTGAAACCAAATCCGGCGAAAAAGTGCGGCTGATCGGAGTCAATACCCCGGAAACAGTGAAACCGAACAGTCCGGTGGAAAAATACGGCAAAGAGGCAAGCGATTTTACGAAGCAAAAATTGTCCGGCAAAACCGTCTATCTCTTTACCGATGCCGGCGATACCGATAAATACGGAAGACTGCTCAGGTACGTATTTATTAAGGGCGAGAAAGAAATGTTCAACGAGACTTTAGTCAAAGAGGGCTATGCGAATGTGATGACGGTGCCGCCGAACGTGCTCTTCTCCAAAAAATTCGTCGGTTTGGAGCGAACGGCGAGACAAAATAAGAAGGGGCTGTGGCAGGATGAGAAGTAAACTCCCGCTTCTTCCCCTCCTTCTGTTCCGTTAAGCCGTGAAAAAATAGCCTGCCCCGAGGACGGCCAGTACGACGGCCAGCACCGCCGTTCCCGCCGCGATCCCTATCCATGCCCGCCGGCCCGGCGGTTTTTCATACCAATAGGCATAGCGTGCGCGCTTCTCTAATTCTTTCATATGCCGCTCGTAATTTTTCTCTATTTCGTATGGATTCCACATCGCTAATCCCCCTATCCGTTGATTGCGATTGATTTTACCATAGTCATAACTTCCATAGTTATCTATAATAATTGATAGTTTCCATCGAAATTTTTGATCGATAGGAGGGGTTGAAGGATGGATTTAACGGTTTACAAAACCGCGCTTGAAGTAGCCAAATGGCAAAACTTTACGAAAGCCGCCGATATGCTGGGATACGCCCAATCCAGCGTCACCTCGCAAATTCAAAGACTCGAAGCCGATTACGGCATCGAAATGTTTGAGCGGATCGGAAAAAAGATGAAGCCGACTCCGGCCGGCGAGGAACTGCTGCGCTACGCGGCCATGCTGATCAAGCTGTATGAGGAATCCAAAGTTTCGGTTGCGGGCCAAACTTCGGGAAGCTTCGTGATCGGCACGCATGAAACGACCATGTCGTCCTACATATTCCCTCCTTACTTGGGCGCTTTCAAAAAGCTGTATCCGCAAATCAACATCGTCATCAGCGAAGTTGCGGAGAACGACATCTACCGCTCGTTAAAAGCCGGCGAATGCGACCTGGGATTCGTCGTGGACCAGGAGCGCTGCGATCCCGACCTGCGCTTTGAATTCGTCAAGGAGGAGGAATTCGTCCTGATCGCGAGCAGCGACCATCCTTTGGCCGGGCGCACCTCGATCCTCCCCCAAGACCTGAACGGCAGCGAGATTCTTATGTCCTACCAGCAGGGCCGGTGCCGGTTGCTGCTTGAAACGATGCTTCGTACGCATCAAGTCAGCTATACGCTGGCCTACGAAATCAACAACTACGAAACCGTGAAAAAATGCGTCATACACGGGCTCGGAATTTCCATCGTGCCGAAGACTACGGTATTGACCGAAATGCAAAACGGGCAGCTGGCGGTATTACCGCTCCACTACCCGAATTTCAAGCTGAACGTACAGCTATGCTATCATGTGAAAAAACAGCTCTCCAAACCGATGAGGGCTTTTATACAATCCATGTGCAGCACTACTCTACCCGGAGAGCCTGCTGCTGGGCCAGCATGCTAAGCTCTGCCGCTTTGAAGGCGTGCTCCTGCGTCATCGCATGTTCAGTGCGATGAATGCAGTCCAGGATCAGCTGTCCGAAATAAGGATAGCCGACCTGGCCCTGCAAGCTGTAATGCTTCTCGCCCTGCCCGTTGACCAAATACAATTGGTCGCCCTTCGGATCGCGGGCTATATCGATATATTTGCGAAGCTCTATATAACCTTCCGTGCCTAAAATAACGGTCCGTCCGTCCCCCCATGTGCCGAGCCCTTGCGGCGTCAGCCAGTCCACGCGAAAATAATGGGTCGCTCCGTTATCCCCGACAAGCGTCGCATCGCCGAAGTCTTCCAACTCAGGATAATCCTTGTTGTTATAATTCCCTACTTTGCTGCTCAGCACCTTGGCATCCTTGCAGCCTGTGAACGATAAAAACTGTTCGACCTGATGGCTGCCGATATCGCAAAGAATGCCGCCGTATTTCTCTCTTTTGAAAAACCAATCCGGCCTGGAAGGGGCATTGAGCCTGTGCGGCCCCAGACCGAGCACTTGGACAACCCGGCCGATGGCGCCTTCCTTGATCAGCTGTCCGGCAAATACCGCGCTTTCCACATGCAGCCGCTCGCTGTAATATACGGCATACTTGAGACCTGTTGCCGCTGTTTTCGCTTTTGCGGCCGCAAGCTGCTCAAGGGTCGTGAACGGAGATTTATCCGTGAAATAATCTTTTCCATGATCCATAACTCTCAGTCCGAGCGCGCACCGTTCCGAAGGCACGGCCGCCCCGGCTACGAGCCTGACTTCCGCATCCTGCAAAATCTCCTGCTCGGAAGCGGCGGCCCGCACATGCGGATACGTTTTGCAGAAAGCTTGAACTTTCAACGGATCGGGATCGTAAACCCATTTCAGCTCCGCACCCGCTTCCTGCAGTCCGTTGCACATCCCGTAAATATGCCCGTGATCGAGACCGATTGCCGCAAACACGAACTCGCCTTGACCTACGACCGGGCTTGGCTTTCCTTTTGGCGCATAATTCATTCCATCGCTTTTTTGCATCTGTTTTTGCTCCTCCCCGGCTCTCCGGCTAATTTATACGTCAAACGTACGCTGTTCGCCTGTTTGTTTTGCTTTGGATTGCTTGATTTTATCCTGCAAATGGTGGTAGAACAAATCTTCGTCGATCGGCAGGTCGACCCAGCCGTCGGTCCAGGTGGAGAGCAGCATCGCGTTGGACAGCATCAGCCCTTTGATGCCTTCCTCTCCCGGAGCGACAAGAGGTTCGCCGTGCAAAATCGCGTTTACCCAATTCTGGGTAATCCCTTTGTGTCCGCTTTCCTTGCCTTCGATCGGAATGTCGCACTTCCAGCATTCCGGCTGCCCGAAGCCGCCGCGGTACGTCGCATTGAACTCCCGCTCGGATACGCGGAGCCGCCAGAAAGTGAGCTTGCCCTCTTCGATCACGATTTTGCCGCGGTCCCCCGAAAGCTCGAAGCGGTTCGTTCCAGGAGCTTCGCCCGTCGTCGTGACGAACAGGCCAGTGGCCCCGTTTTCGTATTCCACAAATGCGGTAACGTCGTCTTCGACTTCAATGTCGCGGTGCTTGCCGAAGTAGCAAAAAGCGCGCACCCGCTTCGGCATCATATCGATGGTCCACTGCCACAAATCGAGCTGATGCGGGTCCTGGTTGATCAATACCCCGCCGCCTTCTCCGGCCCAGGTCGCGCGCCAGCCGCCCGAATCGTAATAGCTTTGGGAGCGGTACCAATTCGTAATAATCCAGTTCGTTCTGCGAATCTCGCCGAGCTCGCCGGAGGAAACGAGATCCTTCAGCTTCGTATACAGCGGATTCGTTCTTTGGTTGTACATCATGCTGAATATTTTACCGGAAGACGCAGCCGCTTCATTCATCGCGCGAACTTGTTTCGTGTACACGCCTGCCGGTTTTTCGCAGAGCACGTGAAGCCCTTTTTGAAAAGCGCGGATAGCCACATCCGGGTGATCGAAGTGAGGAGTGGCGATCAACACCCCATCCATAGCGCCCGAAGACAAAAATTCGTCCAGGTTGTCGAACAGCCGAACACCGGCGCCGAGATTTTCCTTGGCCCACTCCAGGCGATCAGGTCTTGTCTCGCATATGGCCGTAAGCTCAGCGCCCTTTACTTCCTTATTTGCCAAATACTTGGCATGTCCGGTTCCCATGTTGCCAAGACCGATGATGCCGATACGTACTTGTTCCATTCTTCTTTCACCTTCTCATCATAATGGTCACCTAATGAATACGTTATCAATGTAGCATATTTACAGCGGGGCATCTTGTCGCCGATTGACCACCTTATTGCATTCTTTGACAGACCTTGCGAAAGAGGGCAAAAAACAATCCGCACTCCCGAAGGAATGCGGACTGATTGTGCCGGATTACTTTTACTTGGCCCCGACCGGCTGGCGGTTCGAAGAAATGTGGCTCAGCGCCTCGCCAGCCTCATTCTCGAAAATATCGCGGACGGCGAGGTCGCCGATCGCCACGACTCCCACAAGCTCACCGTTCTCTACGACGGGCAGGCGGCGCACCTGTTCTTTCGCCATCAGCTTGGCGGCTTCATCGACTGTCGTGTTCGCATCGATCGTTGCGATACCGTTGGACATCACTTCCTCGACTGCCGCCGAACCCGATCTTTTCTCGGCATAGCCGCGGATAACGAGATCCCGGTCTGTCACAACGCCGATCAGCTTCTTCCCTTCGACAACAGGGATGAAGCCTATATCGTGCTGTTTCATTTTCGTTGCGATCTCAAATACGTTATCCTGCAAAGTAACGGTGACGCAATCTTTCGCCATCAGTTCTTTGATTGTTTTTGCCATAACCGTTATTCCTCCTTCGTAATGTGGACGCAAATCCGCCGCTCGGGCGAGCCTGCTTCCATAATATCGTTTGTCGAAAGAGGAAAAACGATTCATTCCATATAATCCAAAGCCATCGACAGCAAAAGCTTCGCGGAAAATAGCATCGACCGTTCATCGATGTCGAATTTCGGATGATGGTGCGGATATACGATTCCGGACTCCGCATTCCCGGCGCCGACAAACATGTAACAGCCCGGCCTGTGCTGCAAATAATAGGAGAAGTCCTCCCCGGCCATAATAAGGGGGGATTCGTGAACCGCCGACTCGCCGTACAAGCCGGTTGCGACTTTGAAAAACCGCTCCGCCTCACGGCTGTCGTTAATGACGGGCGGGTAGCCCATTTTATATTCAAGCTCATACGAAGCTTGGTACATATCGCAAGTGGCGGCTACCGTACGCTCGAAACGGCTTTTCACATCGGCCCGCAGCTCGGCGTTAAACGTCCGCACCGTGCCCTTGAGAGTGCTCGTCTCGGCGATGATATTGAAGCTGCTGCCGCCTTGAAAAGAGCCTATCGTGACGACGCACGGTTCGACCGGGTCTACCTGCCTGCTGACGATCGATTGCAGATTGACGACCAGCTGCGCCCCTGCATGGATGCTGTCAACCGCCTGATGAGGCAAACCGCCGTGCCCGCCCTTGCCTTGAATGCGAAGGACGAATTCGTCCGGCGCAGCCATCATCGGGCCCGCTTTGGCGTACACCTGTCCGACCGGAAACGGGGTCCACAGGTGGACGCCGAATACGGCATCGACGCCTTCCAGCGCACCGTCTTCGATCATCGAGGCAGCCCCGCCCGGAGTCGTTTCTTCCGCATGCTGAAAAAGAAACACCAGATTGCCTTTAAGCTTCTCCCGATAGCGGCTCGCAGCCTTGGCGATCCCGAGCAGTGTCGAAGTATGCGCATCATGGCCGCAGGCATGCATTACACCGTCCACCTTGGAAGCGTACGAGCAGCTTTTTTCATCCTGGATCGGCAGGGCGTCCATATCGGCCCGCAGTGCCACGGTCGGCCCCTGTTGTCCGCCGCGGAGCAGACCGACTACGCCATTGCCGCCAACCTGCGTACGCACTTCGATTCCCCAGCTGTTCAAATGCTGGGCTACAAATTCGGCCGTACGATATTCTTGAAACGAAAGCTCGGGGTTTTGATGCAAATACCGTCTCCACCCTACCATTTCTTCATAACCTTCCTGTAACCCGGCAAACATTTCTTTCATATGGGAATCCTCCGCTCATCCTAAGGCATCTGTTTGTTAATTTATCCGTCTCTTTGTCCCTTATTCTATCAAATATAGCTCTGCGTTTCATCTGCAAACTGACAAGTTCGTTCAGATCAAGCCGGCCGCCCTGCACACTGTTCACTTGCAGAACTTTTGGAAACATACTATCATGAATAAAGAGTGCATACATACAATTTGGAGGCGTTAACCGTGATTATTGAAGCAACCGGCCTAAAAGGCTTGAAGAGCGATCTGGCTCATCTCGATGAAGTAACGGCCAAACTCGGATTTGTTCGTTGGCAGTGGGAATATACCCGCGCGACCTATGATCTTAAAATTGAAGATAAACCTGGAAACGCCGTTTATTTCCTGCGCGTGAACGCACGGGTGGAATCCGGCAAACTTGAATCCCCTTACGCGGTGCTGTATTTGGAAGATGCCTATGCAGGACGGGAAACGTTCCCTCACGGCCTGGATTACAATTCACCTATTCCGGACGCTGTGAATAAAGTGATCAAGCAAAAATTAGAGCAGTTGAAGCAGCTGTTGGCCGACTAAGCGGGGAGACCGTATGAATTCCCCGCGCAGAGGAACGCCGGACTTTCTGCTGCTTTTTTTAACGCTGGCTCTCGTCTGCTTCGGACTTGCCATGGTATTCAGCGCCAGTTCCGCAACAAGCGCTTTTAAATGGGGCGATCCGTGGGCCATTACGAAAAAACAGCTGCTCGCCGCAGCCTTGGGCGGCGGAGCCATGCTGATGTGCATGAACATCCACTATTCCAAATTCAAGAAGCTCGTCATTCCTGCATTTTTCATCGTTGTCGTAGCGCTGATTTTCGTTATTTTCACACCCAATGCCAACGGCGCCAGCAGTTGGTACAATATCGGCAATTACGGCATCCAGCCTACGGAGTTCGCCAAATTGACCGTCATTCTTTATTTGGCTACCCTGATCAGCAATAAGGAAGAGAAATTTCGCGATTTCAAAAGAGGGCTGCTTCCCGCCCTGCTCATTGTCGGATTCGTGAGCTTTCTCATTATGCGCCAGCCCGACCTGGGCTCCTGCATGATTCTTCTGGCTTGCTCGGCCATCGTCATCTTCGTAGGCGGGTCTAATCTCAAGCATGTTTTTGCGCTGGGGACAGGTCTCGTTGCGATCGCCGCGATGGTCATCGGCCTTTCCGTCATGAACAAATCGGCGGCTGCCGGCGGCGAAGGATATCGGATAAGCCGTCTGAAATCTTTTCTCGATCCTTGGGCGGATCATTCCGATACCGGGTATCAGGTGATTCAATCCTTATACGCCTTTGGCCACGGCGGGCTGGCAGGCGCAGGATTCGGTCAAGGCATCCAGAAGCTGCACTATTTGCCGGAAGCCCACAACGACTTTATTTTCGCTATTATCGGAGAAGAGCTTGGTTTCATCGGCAGTGCCATGTATATTCTCGTCTTCCTGCTGTTTATATGGAGAGGCATCCTCGTTGCCGTTCGCAGTCCGGATTTGTTCGGCATGCTGGCCGGAGTCGGCATTATGGGCATGTTCGCATTCCAGGCCGCTATCAACATAGGCGGGGTGACAAGCACGATTCCGCTGACCGGGGTGACGCTGCCCTTCATTTCTGCCGGCGGCTCCTCCCTGATCGTTTGTCTCATCAGCATGGGCATCCTGCTCAGCATATCGCGAGAACAAGCGCGCAAGCCCGATGCACCGGCAAAAAAAAGACCCTGACCGAAACTCGATTCGGTGGGGTCTTCCTTTTTTTATTTGACGCGATGAGGATCATCGATTTCTTTCTCTTCTTCTTTGAAAGCAACGCCTTCCACTTTCACATTCACTTCCACGACAGAAAGTCCCGTCATATTCTCAACCGCTTCTCTCACATTTTCCTGAAGATCCCGGCATACATCCTGAATGCGGGAGCCATAATTCACAATCACTCTGAGATCGATGGCGGCTTCTACTTGTCCGACCTCGACGGAAACGCCCTTTTGCACGTTTTTACCGCTCAAGCGTTTTGCCAATCCTTCCGAAATGCCCCCTGACATGCCTGCAATTCCTGGTGTTTCCAGAGCGGCAAGTCCTGCAATTGTCGATACTACGTCATCGGAAATACGAATTAAGCCAGTTTGGTTGTCTTCGGACATACGGATCACTCCCCTTGCTTGATATAAATCTATTGTAATAAGTTCAAAAGACGAAAGCAAGAACAGCACAACTCTGTAAAACTGAATTTACTTTGCATTCAAAAATCGGTATAGTAAAATAAGTTCAAATATAGATATGTCATTTTTTCACAGTCGGAGGGTTCGTATTGAAAGGGAAACTGTTTTATGGCGGTCTCATCGCAACTTTCGCCTTAAGCGCGGCAGCCCACTTTTTGCATGTTAACCAAACCGTGCAATTTGTCATTTCCGCCATTGCGGTTATTTTTGTGGCCGGATTTTTGGGTAAAGCGACAGAGAGCGTAGCGCACTACGCCGGCGAAAGGATGGGCGGATTTTTAAACGCGACATTCGGCAATGCAGCCGAACTGATCATTGCCATCTTTTTGGTCAAAGACGGGCTGTTCGATGTCGTAAAAGCCAGCTTGACCGGCTCCATTATCGGCAATCTGCTGCTCGTGCTCGGGCTGAGCGTCTTTGCCGGGGGGCTTAAATTCAAAGAGCAGTCATTCAACGTGAAGCTCGCGTCGCACAACTCGTCCCTGATGCTGCTTGGGGTTATCGCCTTGTTCATTCCGGCGGTATTTGCCGGCAGCCTTACTACCAAAGAGACGTCTTCGATGAGCATGATCGTCGCTATTTTGCTGGTGGCCGCCTATCTGTTGTGGCTTCTGTTCTCCATGGTTACGCACAAGAACATACTGTCCGATGAAGCCGTCGAACATGGCGAGCCCGCCTGGTCGAAAAACACATCGATCGTCTTTCTGATTTTGGCGACCGCCATGGTGGCGTTTACAAGCGAATGGCTGGTCGGCACGCTCGAAGAGGTGACCCATAAGTTCGGATTATCCGAACTGTTTGTCGGCGCCTTCCTTATTGCCATTATCGGCAATGCGGCGGAGCACAGCGCTGCGGTAATGATGGCGTTGAAAAACAAAATGGGCGCAGCTGTTGAAATAGCGATCGGCAGCTCCCTGCAAATCGCTTTGTTCGTAGCTCCCGTCCTCGTGCTCGTCAGCTTCTTTATTGGCGGCACGCCTATGAACATCGTATTCTCCAATTACGAGCTTGCGGCGATTGCAGTAGCCGTCTTTATTACAAAGTCGATTTCGCAGGACGGCTCCACCAACTGGTATGAAGGGCTGCTGCTGCTCGTCGTCTACATCATCCTTGGCGTCGTCTTCTACCTTGTTTAGAACAAAAAAAGTAACCCTTCATCGGGTTACTTTTTGGCATTTAGCGCTTCATATAGCTGTGCAAGATTGCGTTCGAGCTTGCTGAGAATATCTTTGCCCGCAGCTTCGGAAATAAGTCCGGCCCGAATGGCAAAGTCCACTTCTCTGGACAGTCCGTACATCTGCGTATCCAGCACCTCTTCGTACAACGGGCATTGACGTGTCGTCAAATTTTCCATCTGTACTTCGATCAGCTTTTCGATTTTATTGGCATCTTCTTGCAGAAGACTGAGCGCTTTTTGATTCAAATTAACCAGTAGATCAGATGAAGACATCTCACTTCCCCCTCGTACGCAAAGTCATCCGTCCTTATATGATTATGATAAGCGATATCGCTTCAATATACAAGAGAAGGTACCCTCAGAGATTCTGAGAATACCTTCTTGCGCTCGCTTATTAGTCTTCAATAATGTTGACGCCCAGGTTATGTTTGGAGAAAACGTCAGCCATAGCCTTCTTCGCTTCATCCGCATCCGGACCGTGCACGTGGAGATCATAATTGCTGGAGCTAAGCAGAGTTGTAAACAATCCCAGAATGCTTTTCACATCGATATACTTATTATCGTACTGCAGAACGATAGACGATCTGAATTTGTTGGCGGTTTGGGAAATTTCAACGATAGCGGCATTATTTGCACTTGGCATGTTACATTCCTCCATTTTTCACTAAAAATCGGTCGCTTGCTTCCTCTATGATAACTTGGAAAGGCGTGAAAGCGCAACAAAAAATTTTCCTGCTTTATCCTTAACCGGCTTTACTTTCGATTCGATGTAAGCATTTTCTTGACCCAGTTTCCGGCGAGCATCAGCAATATGAAAACGACGACAAGCAGCATCAGTCTGCCTTTATATTTGCGGAAGTGAAACAGATCGTGGGCAATCATCGATTCCAAAAACACGATGGGCAATTTGCCCAGCAAAGTTCCGTAAAAGAACTGCGAGAACGGCATCCGCGTAAGCCCTGCGGCGAAATTGATCGCCGATGAAGGCACAACCGGAATCAGCCTTCCGATCAACACATAAAAAAAGCCCTGCTTCTCCATGCGCCGGCTGAACTGCATGGCTGCCGGAAAACGCTGCAAGCGCTTTTCCACCCACTCATGGCCGTAATACCTGGCGAAATAAAATGAAACCACCGCCCCGATACACGACATCACATAATTGACGACAAAGCCCCATTTGATTCCGAAAATGACGACATTCGCGCCGGCCACGAGCACAAAAGGAACAAAGGGAAAAAACGTTTGAACGAGTACAAGCAGCATGCCGAGCAGTTGGCCGTAGATGCCAAGCGATCTTAAGTGCTCGGAAAGCTCCTGCATGTTGCTGTGCAGCAATTTGCCTCCGGTATGCGTAAAAAAGAAAAAGTAGACCAGACCTGCGACCAATGCCAGTCCGATTCCGATTTGCAAAAGCCGTTTTCTCTTTAATATCGGCAAATTTCGACCACCCTCTCCTCAGTTCCAACTATTGTATCATGTTCGCACGGGATCAGAAAGCGGGAACCGGGATGACGGTTCGGCCTGTTCGCGAACACCGCTCCCTGCCATCCGAAGCCGTTATCGTCCTAATTGAAGTTTTCCCCAACAAAGCCAAACTATGACAAACGGATGTAGCAATTGAAAAAACACCCGTCCTATTCCAGGACAAGTGCTTCTGCCGCTAGCCTATCTGAATCTGGTTGCGTCCGTTATGTTTGGCCTGGTACAACGCCATATCCGCCCGGTAAAAGAGCGACTCGACGCTGATTTTGTCCTCTTCCCAGTTCCAATCCGATACGCCGCAGGATACGGTTACGCCCGGACTTGTTTCCTGCGAAACCCTGACGCGAATGCGTTCCGCAATGCGCACGGTCTGCTCCTTGGCCACTTGAGGCAAGTATACGGCCAACTCCTCGCCGCCCCATCTGGCGGCAATATCGCTGTCACGGATGCTGCTTTTGATAATATGGCTGACCTGGATCAAAATTTTATCTCCGACCTGGTGCCCGTATGTATCGTTGACTTTTTTGAAATTGTCGATATCGACAACGATCAGAGAGCCGCAAAAATCTTTCTTTTGCATCAAATTGGCCTGCTCGTCCAAATAATGGCGCACATACAGTCCGGTTAAATTGTCCGTGATCACCATCCGCCTCACTTCGGCGTGCAAAGAAGCGTTGCTCATCGCCAGTCCGATATGGCCGGAAAGCACCTGCAACAGCTTGTAATTTTCGTACGAGAAAAAGTTCGGCTTGCGGTGAACGACAAGAATGACGCCGACGACCTCCCCGTTTACGAGAATCGGCGAACCGATGAGAGACCGCGAGCGGCTCATCTCCATCAGCTTGGATTCCACTTTCGAATTCATCCAGTAATCGGAAATGATGACCGGCTCTTTCGTCGTGCAGATGAGGCCGGAAAAGCCTTGATCCAGCGAAAACGTTTCGTGGAAAATCGACGGCAGGTTGCTGGCCTGCACGACCAATTTTCCCGCTTCCTTGTCCGTCTGCAAAATACAGCTGTAATCGGCGTTAAATATCGTCAGCAGCTCGCTTGAAGCGAAGCTGAAAATTTCGCTCAGACGCAAGCTTTGGTTCAGCCGCTTCGTAATTTCATTAATTAACCGAAGTTCATTTATGAGCACGTTGGACTGCTCGTACAGCTTCGCATTCTCAAATGCGGAACCGGCCGTATCGGCCAGCACGGAAATAAACCGCAGGTCGGAGGAATGAATCAAGTCGTGCTCGGAGTGCAGGTGCAGCACGCCGTACACGCCCTGTTTGCCTGACAGCGGGACGGCAATATCGCCGCAGCTCGGCCCTTCGTCTCCGGAAACCGGCTCGAAAATGATGTGCCCTTCCATAAAAGCCTTGGTGTTGATATCGTCGTCCAGATTTTGAAAATTGAGCGGCTTCACCGGCAATCCCGTATTATGGCTGTCCTGGGAAAGCAGCAGATCCACTTCGATGTTGGGATACACGCTGTGCAGACTCGCGATGACTTCCGCTAAAACGGAGTCGACATCGATCTTGGCATGCAGTTTCTTGGAAGCTTCGAACAAAACTTGCTGCTTCTTCGATTCCCGTTCATTGTGCTGATTGTGGCGCTGCAGCAGCTCGTACTTGCGCCGCTCAATCAGCAACTGGGCGCTGCTTTTCAAAGATACGACGATCATATAAAGCAGCTGCACCAGATCCTGCGCCTCGCTCACAGCGGCGGAAAACAACCCGAGGTAGCCGAGCGGATGGCCCTGCTCATTCACAATCGGCAAGGAAACGCCGGCCACCGGTTGCAGAGCGCGGGATTCCATTTCTCCTCCGTTCATCCTGCACAGCGTCCGCAGCGCGGCGCTTCTGGCGAACGGGTTATCCCCCTGCTCGGCTACGGTCCACGACTTGGCGGAACGGATCCGGCCCATTTCCCCGGCCGTCTTGCCGGAGCAGGAATCGAGCGCGCCCAAAAGCGAATCCGTTAAAATCAACAGCGTCTCCGGAGGCAGCATCTCCGGCGCGTTCTGGCTTTTCCAGCCGGCAAAAGCCTGCTGCATGAACGGCATGTCTTGCGCCATATTTGAAGCATCATTGGAGAGAAGCAGCCCTTGACGAAGCAACTCTTCGAAGTGACCGGCAATCATATATTGACTCTGACTACGAAGTAGTTCACTCATAGGCTTCTCCTTTGACGACTGATTATGTCTTACTCTGCAGCGATATGTTTACTTCATTTATCATACTATGTTTCTATGTGTATTGCACGAGTTTTTCAATCGGCTTCGATAGCGTGCGGTAGAATTCAGCTTGACACTCGGTCATGTTTTTTATAAAATTAGAAGTCGAGTACAAACATGATTGCGGTGAATGCCATTTGTGATCACCCTCACTGATTTTGCTCCTGTCAAGACAGCGGCTGAACTATTCTTGCCAGGGAGTCCCCTTATTTTACGACTCGTAAGCAAAACCAGGCACGTGTCTTCACCCGGACATCTAAGACGCATCTACTAACTATATGTGAAAAGAAGGAGTTTTTCCTAACATGGCACGTTATACAGGCCCTAAATTTAAATTAAGCCGCCGCCTTGGCATTTCCCTGAGCGGTACAGGCAAAGAATTGAAACGCCCTTTCCCTCCGGGCCAACACGGTCCAGGACAACGTAAAAAGCTGAGCGGCTACGGCGTTCAACTTCAAGAGAAACAAAAACTTCGCCATATGTACGGCTTGAACGAAAAACAATTCCGCAACCTGTTCGACAAAGCTTCCAAGCTGCAAGGTATCGCGGGTGAAAACTTCATGATCCTGCTGGAAAGCCGTCTGGACAACCTGGTATATCGCCTTGGCCTGTCCAACTCCCGCGCGGGCGCTCGTCAATTGGTCGCTCACGGACACGTAACTGTGAACGGCAAAAAAGTAGATATTCCTTCTTACATCGTATCTACTGGCGACGTAATCGGCCTTCGCGAAAGAAGCAGAAACCTTTCCGCAGTGAAAGAAGCTCTTGCTAACCGCAACTACCTGCCTACTTATCTCGAATTCAGCGAGAACGCTATGGAAGGCAAGTACATCCGTTTGCCTGAGCGCTCCGAGCTTCCGCAAGAAATTGACGAGAAACAAATCGTCGAGTTCTACAGCCGTTAATAAACAACCCCTTAGGGACTTCCCTAAGGGGTTTCTTTGTTCATTGTGGGGCCGAAGCCTCTCAAGGACGCAAGTTGAGGGGCGTGAAAACCTGCGAAAGTACAGGTTTTTCCTCCGGAATTGGCTTGTTTTAGCGAAAAACCTGCAAAAGTGCAGGAATTTTCGCTGAAAATGAATCTGAGTCTATGTGTTCGGTGAAAAACCTGCACTTTTACAGGAATTGTTCGTAGCCAGCGATCAAGGCTGCAAATTCCTGTATTTTTGCAGGTTTTTTTCGTACAGCCAACCGGATGGGGGCTATAGCCTTTGACACGAGGCTGGGCTCAGCCACCTTATGGACGAGATTCCTGCATAATCGCAGGCTGTTGAAAACATCGCGGCGCAAATTCACGCACTTTCGGCTTTTGCAGGTTTTCCGCGCGTCGGCTAGTGCCGGCGGTCTCCCTCCCAGCGCGCGGCGTTGCACTACATGACGGCGGTCGGTCGACCGCCTGCCATGAACGCTGTCGATCATTACCGTCACAATCAGCCTGCGAACTGAGCCAAATAGTAGTTCTTTTTCCCGCGGCGAATAATAATGTACGAGCCGCCGAGCTTGCCAAGCTCGCTCGCCTTGGCTTCCAGCTGTGTGACCCGGACGCCGTTAACCGTCACCGCGCCGCTTTCGATATCCTGACGTGCCTGACGCTTCGACGGCGCAGCCTGCACCGCTACGAGCAGGTCGATCAGACCGATGTCTTCCTGATCCAGCGTCGTGGACGGCACGTCCTTGAACGCCTCTTCGATTTCCGCCCGCGACAGCTCCTGAATGTTGCCGCTGAACAGCGCAGCCGTAATGTTCAAGGAACTTTGCAGCGCCTCTTCCCCGTGTACCAGCTTCGTCACTTCGCTTGCCAGCACTTTTTGGGCCTCGCGTTTTTCCGGCTGCTGCTTCACGGCTTCTTCCAAACGGCCGATTTCCTCATGACTAATGAAAGTAAAATACTTCAGAAAACGCACGACGTCATTATCGTCGGTATTCACCCAGAACTGATAGAATTGGTAGGGCGACGTTTTGGCCGCATCGAGCCAGACGGCTCCGCCTTCCGTTTTGCCGAATTTTTGCCCGTCGCTTTTCGTAACCAGCGGCAAAGTCAGGCCGAAAGCGCGGTGATCGGTCGTTTTTCCGATAAGCTCCAGCCCTGCCGTAATGTTGCCCCATTGATCGCTGCCGCCGATTTGCAAAGAACAATTTTTCGTCTGGGCCAGCTTCAGGAAATCGTACGACTGCAAAATCATATAGCTGAATTCCGTAAAAGAAATCCCTTTGCTGATCCGGGAATCAACCGAATCTTTGGCCAGCATGTAATTGACCGTAAAATTTTTGCCGATGTCGCGAAGAAATTCAATCACATTCAGCGAACCGAGCCAATCGTAGTTGTTCACCAGCTCCGCGCTGTTGTCCAGCCCCTCCGAAAAATCCAAAAACCGCGAAAGCTGCGACTTGATGCTCTGCGACCATGCTTGTACCACTTCAGGACCGTTAAGCGTTCTTTCGTTCGCTTTGCCGCTCGGATCGCCGATCAATCCGGTGCCGCCGCCGACAAGCGCCAGCGGAATATGTCCCGCCTGCTGAAAGCGCCGCAAGGTCAAAATCGGAAGCAAGCTCCCGATATGCAGGCTGTCGGCCGTCGGATCGAAACCGCAGTACAAAACTACGCGCTCGGAGGAAAGCTTTTTATCTAAACCCTCCCGGTCCGTAACTTGCTGAAGCAATCCGCGAAACTCCAAATCCTGTAAAATATTCACTGCCATCCCTCTCCTTTGTCAAAATAAAAAAGCCTCGCCGTCCACAAAGGGACGAGAAGACTTCAACTCGCGGTACCACCCTGATTAAAACGGCTGATGCGTACTACTGCGTTAACCTGTACTAGCCATTTTCACTCACAGCCGATAACGGGGCTTCTCCGGCAAAAGCTACTTCCGGCGCACTCGCCGCAGGTTCCCTTTTGCTGCTCCGGACCGTAATTCGCTAGCGTGCAGGTACCGATTCGCACCATCCATCGGCTCTCTGAAAGCATCCGCAAGCTGACTACTGCTGATCCATCTATGCATGTTGAATGTCGTATTCAACCCAATTTATAACACAAGCCTGCTGCGGTTGTCAAACCTCTCTGCCTCATTCATTTTACATCATTACCGAATAAGGCGCGATTATGGTATACTAGTAGCGTTCATGTTAGGAGGAAACTGGAACTTATGAGTAAATTTTTCACCAAACATCCCAGGTTAAGAACTACACTGAAAGTATGTTGGATAACTTTGAAGTGGACGATCATCACCGCCTTCCTGGCCGGATTATTGGGCGGATTTGCCGCATTCGGCTATGTCAGCGCGCTGGTCAAAAAAGATCCGGTACGCAGCGCGGATACGATCCGCCAGCAAATACAGGACAATGCCGTCACTGGCTTCGCCTACTTCAATGATGACGCGGTCATCGGGCAGCTGCGGACGGAGGAAGACAGGCGGCTCGCCACGCTTAACGACATTCCCCAAGTCGTGCTGGATGCGGTTCTAGCCATCGAGGATAAAGATTTTTACAATCATCGGGGCATCGATTTCCGCGGGCTGTACCGCGCGGTTACCCAGAAGCTGCTGAATGAAGACGTACAGACGGGCGGCAGCACGATCACCCAACAGCTTGCCCGGCGCGTATTTTTGACGCTCGACCGGGACGACGGGCGCAAAGCCAGAGAGATTTTGCTGGCGCTGCGATTGGAACGCCTGATGTCGAAAGACGAAATTTTGCTCGCCTATTTAAATAAAATTCCTTACGGAAACGGCTATACCGGCTATAATCTGTACGGCATCAAAGCGGCGGCCAAAGGCTTGTTCAACATTGACGACCTCAACAAGCTGAACGTTGCCCAAGCGGCTTATCTGGCGGGACTTCCCCAGCTTCCTTCCCAGTACTCCGCTTATACGAGCAAGCCTGAATTCGATCCGGACGGATTCAAACGGGCTGTAACCCGTCAGCAATTAGTGCTCAAGCGAATGCTCGAGGAGCAAAAAATTACAAACGCTCAGTACCAGCAAGCTCTTAATTTCGATCTCAAATCAACGATGCCGCAGCCGTCGCAAAAAGCGTACACGACATACCCTTATTTGATGATCGAAACCGAAAGAGAAGCTACCGAAATTTTGCTCAAGCTGCAAAAGCCCGACCTCGATCCCAAAAAAGATCAGGCCGCCTATAACGAAGCTTTCAAAGGCATGCAAGCGCAGCTGCTGCGCGGCGGCTACCAGATTTACACGACGATCGACAAGACCATCTACGATTCCATGCACGAAATTTCCGGCAACGACAAAAATTTCGCGCCGAAGGACAAAAGAGGCACGGAACAAGTTGGCGCCATCATGCTCGATAGCAAGACGGGCGCCATCAAAGGGATGATTGAAGGCCGCGACTTTTTCCAGGAGCAGCTGAATCATGCCACACAGGCGTTCCGGCAGCCCGGCTCCACCATGAAGCCGATCGCCGCATACATACCCGCCCTGGAGAGTGGCGCAATTCAACCGGCCAGCGTTATCGACGACGTGCCGATTATTCTCAAGGATGGCGTGAAAGGCTTCCATCTTCCGGAGAACTGGGATCACAAGTTCCACGGTTTGATGACGGCCCGGAGAGCTTTGAACCAATCGTACAACATTCCCGCCATCGATCTGTTCCTGAATAAGGTCGGCATCGACGAAGCCTGGGATTTTGCCAAAAAATTAGGCATTACTTCGCTGCAAAAAGAAGACTATTATGCGCAGACAGGCGTTATCGGCGGTTTAAGCCGCGGTACCTCGGTCAAAGAATTAACCGGCGCCTACGCTTCGGTTCCAAACAAAGGCGTTTTCAATGAAACGTATATGATTCGCGCAATCAAGGATTCCAACGGAAACACGATTTATGAACATAAGTCCGAGCCTGTAACCGCCTATTCCGAGCAGACGGCCTACCTGATTACCGATATGATGAAAACGGTCATTTCCCAAGGTACGGCGACGGATCTGATGAAAAAATATAAATCGTACGGCAAAATCGAGATTTCCGGTAAAACCGGCTCGACGCAGGACGACGCCGACGCCTGGTTCATGGGCTTCACGCCGGACATTACGGTTGGCGTATGGATCGGCTACGATCAGCCGGTTAACAAATTGTCGGCGAAAACATTGCAGACCTACCATGCCAAAGATATTTGGGCGCTTATCATGAATAGTGCGATTGAGAAAAAACCGGAGCTCTTCCCGACCAAAACGTTCGAGAAGCCGAAAGGCATCGTCTCAGCAACTGTTTCCGACCTTTCCGGCAAGCTGCCTAGCGATCTGACCAGCAAAACCGGGCATCTGGTCACCGATATTTTCAATCAGAAATATGTGCCGTCAGAAACCGACGATGTTATGGTCAACGCGAGAATCAGCACTTACGACGGGCTTAACTACATTGCCCAGGAAAATACGCCGGCTGATTTCGTACAGGAAAAAACCGTAATCAAACGGCAAAAATCGATCAGCCAGCTGTTAAGAGAAGTTCAGGCCGCCATGAACAAGCTTCCTGAAAAAAGCAGGAAATCGATCGATAACTACAAGCCTGTCGATTACGATTCCGACGCGCCTTCCGAAGTCGACCCGCGCGTCGACGACGGCAAAGAACCGACCGCGCCGACCTCGGTTGTCGCCACCAAGTCCGGAGATACGTCTGTCATAACGTTCCAGGCCAGCCCTAATCCCGACCTTGTCGGTTATCGCATCTACCGTTCCGACAACCACGGCAAATTCCAGCTGCTCAGCGGAAAAGTCGTTATGGCAGGCGACGAGACGAAATTTGTAGACCAGGTTCCGGCCTCGGCTTTAATGGGCTATTACATCACCGCAGTCGATGTGGCCGGCAAGGAATCGCCGCCAAGCCGATCCGCCTACACGGATGGAAGCTCGCTGGATACGCTGTTCGTCCCTCCGACGGACGGCACCCAAATCCCCGGAAACCCCGGCGGCGAAACCGGCGGCGAGGGCAAGAACGGCGCTTCCCCTTCGCCGGGAGCGACAAGCGAGCCGGAAAGCTCGCCTAACGGCGGACAACAGGGCGGCGGCGCGAAAGACGTACCTTCCGCGCCGACAGGCTTGAAGGCCAAAGAGGACGCCAACGGTATCGTCATATCGTGGAAAGCCAACGCCGCCAAAGACAAAGTGAAGCAGTATATCGTCTACTACAGCGACAAAGAAAAAGGAACCTACACCAAGCTCGGTTCCGTGAAAGATGCTACCGAGTTTCACTACTTCGCCTCGTCGTACAACGGCTACTACAAAGTAGCCGCCGTCAACGAGGCAGGCGAATCCAAAGCGTCGGCTGCGATCGCTTATAACAATTAAAATGAAGAAAGACCCGGGAAAACCGGGTCTTTCTTCATTTTCAAGCGGGCGCGGCACGGGTCGCCGTGCTGCACGGAGGGCTAGCCGGGATGGGACGTTTGCCCGTATGGCACAGGCACGGGCCGCTAGGTTGCTCGGAGAGCTGCCGAGATGCGAGCTGACCCGCTAGCCCTTGCCGAGACGCTTGCTCTCTAACACAACAGCACGGCCGACAGGCTGCTCAGAGGCTGCCGAGATGTGGGCCGGCTGGTACCCCTTCGCAGAGTGTCTGGCGCATCCACTGCAGTTGCGCGCAGAAAGCCTGCAAATGTGCAGTTTTTTGCTCCTTGTTACCCGTGCCGCGGGAGTATTCCTGCAAATGTGCAGTTTTTTCGGCTGAAATTTGGGCTCAGCCCCATTTGGCCTGGAAAAGCCTGCACAATTGCAGGCTTTTCCTCCAAACGGCCCGATCCGGCCGAAAAAGCCTGCACTTTCGCAGGCTTTCCAGCGGTAGCCGGGCTGCTGACACGTGTCGAGACGCTTGCTCGTCTCGTTCCACTAGCAGTTGCGCGCAGAAAGCCTGCAAATGTGCATCTTTTTGCTCCTTGCTACCCGTGCCGCGGGAGTATTCCTGCAAATGTGCAGTTTTTTCGGCTGAAATTTGGGCTCGGCCCCATTTGGCCTGGAAAAGCCTGCACATTTGCAGGCTTTTCCTCCAAACGGCCCGATACCGCCGAAAAAGCCTGCACTTTCACAGGCTTTCCAGCGACAGCCAAGCTGCTGACACGTGTTGAGACGCTTGCTCGTCTCGTGTCCACTATCAGCAGGCTGCTTCACACACATGGCTGCGCTCCCAACGACGCAGCCAATCCAATCAAAAAGCCCCTGTTCCACCGCTCGCTGCGGTGGAACAGGGGCTTTTCGCGATGATCAAGCTGAACCAACTAATCTTCGATTGTAGACAAATCGCCTGTCGGCAAGTTCAGCTCCCAAGCTTTTAACACGCGGCGCATAATTTTTCCGCTGCGGGTCTTCGGCAGCTTATCTTTAAATTCGATTTCACGGGGAGCCGCATGTGCGGACAGTCCTTCTTTTACGAATTTCGAAATGTCCGCTTTCAGCTCGTCGGATGGCGAGTAGCCTTCGCGCAGCGCGATGAACGCTTTAATGATTTCGCCGCGCATCGGGTCCGGCTTGCCGATTACGCCCGCTTCCGCTACCGCCGGATGCTCGACGAGCTTGCTTTCCACCTCGAATGGCCCTACGCGCTCGCCCGACGTGTTGATGACGTCATCGACGCGGCCCTGGAACCAGAAATAGCCGTCCTCGTCCCGGTAAGCGGAATCGCCGGAAATATACCAGCCGGCAATGCGGAAATATTCTTCGTATTTGGCCGGATTGTTCCAAATTTTGCGCATCATCGACGGCCAAGGCGTCTTGATGGCCAGATTGCCCATGCGATACGGCGGAAGCTCATTGCCCGCGTCATCCAGGATGGCAGCCTGAACGCCGGGGATGGGACGCCCCATCGATCCCGGTTTGATTGCCATGCTCGGATAGTTGCAAATGAGATGGCCGCCGGTCTCCGTCATCCACCATGTGTCATGGATGCGCTGTCCGTATACTTTAAGTCCCCAGCGAACGACTTCCGGATTCAGCGGCTCGCCGACACTGAGAACATGGCGCAGCGACGACAGATCGAACTGCCCCACAACTTCGTCTCCCGCCCCCATCAGCATCCGGAAAGCGGTCGGAGCGCTGTACCATACGGTTACGCCGTACTTTTGAATCGTGTTGTACCAATCCTGCGGGCTGAACCGGCCGCCGCGGATCACATTGGTAGCCCCGTTCAACCATGGCGCGAAAATCCCGTAAGAAGTGCCGGTAACCCAGCCCGGGTCGGCCGTGCACCAGTACACGTCGTCTTCCTTCAAGTCAAGCACGATTTTACCTGTATAATAGTGCTGAATCATCGCGTTGTGAACATGAAACACGCCTTTCGGCTTTCCGGTAGATCCCGATGTATAATGAATGATGAGTCCGTCCTCGCGGTCGACCCATTCGATATCCAGCTCCATGGATGCGGTCGCCATTTGCGCGTAATAATCGACTTGGCCTTCGCCAAGCTCAATGTTCTCGCCGACAAGAATGACGTGCTTCAAATGAGGAAGCTGGCTCACCGGTACGCGAGACAACAAAGCCGGCGTCGTGACGATCGCCACTGCCGCGCTGTCTTCCAGCCGGTCCCTCACGGCGGTTTCCATAAAAGCCTCGAATAAAGGTCCGACAACCGCGCCTACTTTAATCGTGCCCAGCAAAGCGTAGTAAAGCTCGGGAGTCCGGGGCATGAAGATGAAAACCCGCTCACCCTTACCCACGCCCAAGCCGCGAAGCACGTTGCCGAACTGGTTTGATTTCGCTTTCATTTGCCCGAACGTAATCGCTTCTTCCCTTTGAGCGTCGCTGTAATACAAAGCGATTTTATCTTTCCTGGATGAATCCGCATGACGGTCGATCGCTTCGTAGGCCAAGTTCAGCTTTCCGGTTTCATGCCAAGAGAAGCTCTGCTCGATTTCCTTCCAGTCGAAAGCCTCATATGTCTGCTCGTAGCTGTTCATGTTGGGGTTCGTAGACACCGGTTCAATGAGTTCCGCTTTCATTTGCTCCATGATAAATAAAACCCTCCTCGCGCATCTTAAAACGCTTTCATTTAAATGAAATTTTCGCGCAAAATGTGATCAATTTTTGACTTATTCTATTATAACACAATGAAATTTTTTCGCCTACGCCAAATTGTTTGCATTGCTGCTCTTTTATTCGGCCGGAAAGTCTGCTATAAGTTAACTATAACGACCTTCATCCGAAGAGAAATTTCACCATCATGCCGTTTTTTAAAAGGAGAGCCGAAGTTATGCAGCATATCAAACGGTATCACTCGCACAGCTTTCGCAACGCTCCGGATCAGCCCGAAATCGTCGTCGAAGGTCCCGTTTCACCGGGAAGCTTGCAGGAACTTGCGATGCATCCGAAGCTGGATGCGTTCCGCAGGCCGAAGGAACAACTTGAAGCGTTGATCGAAATCGCTCAATTGCCCGAAGGGCGGATTGTCCTCGCCCGGGACGGAACGACGATCGTCGGGTATGTGACCTTTCATTATCCGGATGAAATCGAGCGCTGGTCGGAAGGAAACATGCAGGATCTCATTGAGCTTGGCGCAATAGAAGTCGCGGACGATTACCGGTCTATGGGACTGGGTAAAAAACTGATCCGGCTAGCTTTTGAGGATGGCCAGCTTGAAAACGTCATATGCTTTACGACCGAATATTACTGGCATTGGGACCTCGAAAACAGCGGCCTGAGCGTTTGGGAGTATCGCCAAATGATGGAAAAATTAATGAAAAGCGTGGACATGATCTGGTTCGCCACCGACGATCCCGAAATTTGCTCGCATCCCGCCAACTGCCTTATGGTGCGCATCGGAAAGCAGGTTCCGCTTTCGTCCGTCGAGCAGTTTGACCGCATTCGCTTTCATCAGCGGTTCATGTATTAAATTTTGGACGCAAGCATGTGCCCAGGGGAGTAAACGATATGAAAAAGAACGACAAACGCCCCGTCTTTATTTATGATGACGGTGAGACCAAGTATAAATTCAACGATGAGCATCCTTTCAATCAAAATCGGCTGGTCATGACCGTAGACCTGCTGCGCAAGGCAGGCGCGCTCCCGGACAGCGCGCTGAAAGCTCCGCGGGCGGCAGCGGACGACGAGCTGCTGCGAGTTCACGCTCCCGCTTACATCGAAGCCGTGAAAGCGCTTAGCTTGCCCGTGCCGGAGGAGCGCTGGGTCCGTGAAGCGGAACGCTTCGGACTCGATACCGACGACACGCCTTATTTTGCCGGGATGCACGACGTCACGGCAACGGTCGTAGGCGGCTCCATCGCCGCAGCGGAGCTGGTGATGTCCGGCGCGGCCCCGCACGCCCTGCACCTGGGCGGCGGGCTGCATCATGCGCTGCGCAGCAAGGGCGCCGGCTTCTGCGTCTACAACGACGCATCCGCGGCGATTGCGCATGTGAAAGAGACGTACGGCGCGAAGGTGCTGTACGTCGATACCGACGTGCATCATGGGGATGGCGTTCAGTGGGGCTTTTACGCCGATCCGCAAGTATGCACGCTTTCCATTCACGAGACGGGGAAATTTTTGTTCCCCGGCACGGGAGCCGTGGGCGAGCGCGGCGAGGGCGACGCGTTCGGCACGTCGCTGAACGTCCCGGTGGAGCCCTACACCGAGGACGAGTCGTGGCTGGAATGCTTCGGCGAGGTGCTGACCGAAGCCGTCGCCCGCTTCCGGCCGGACGTGATCGTCTCCCAGCATGGGTGCGACGCCCATGCTTTCGACCCGCTCGCGCATGTACACTGCTCCATGCGCGTGTACAAAGCCATGCCCGAGCTGATCCACTCCCTTGCGCACCGTTGGTGCGAAGGGCGGTGGATTGCGCTAGGGGGCGGCGGGTACGACATCTGGCGCGTCGTACCGCGGGCCTGGAGCCTGCTCTGGCTCGAAATGAGCGAGCAGGCGCTGGCCGGGCAGCTGGATGCGGAGCCCCAGCTGCGGCTGCCCCAGGCGTGGCTCGACGCCTGGCAGGGCAAAAGCCCGGTCCAACTGCCGCAGACGTGGCTGGACCCGGTGCAGGAGTGGCCGCCGATTCCGCGGCGCCGGGAGATTACCGAGCGCAACAGGCAGACGAAGGAGCTTGCCATGATGTACCTGAAATAGCGCATAGCCGCCTTGCAAGGAGTCCTATCTTTTCATTCACCGCCGGTCTAACCGTTTGCTCTAAGCCCCCCACCCGGGGACACGAAGCCAATTGACTTTTGTTGTGCCAATGCGGAAGGGAGCGCTGCAAGTCGGGCTTGGACCCTGTTTTTCATCGCAAATCGAGCGCCCCACGCAAAAAGACGCCTCATCCCCACTTGTTATCGTGGTTATGGAGGCGCCTTTTTTCATGTCCGGCCACTTGCTCTTGCCGTTATTACAGGTGTTTGACGATGTCTTCCACCATTTTGTGCGAGTTCTCGGATGCTTGGATCGTGAATTCGGCAAAGTTCACATGGGCGGAACCGTCGGCCTTGTCCGACATGGAGCGGATGACGACGTACGGAATGCCGTTCATCGAGCATACTTGCGCGACGGCCGCTCCCTCCATCTCCGTGCAGGTCCCTCCAAGCTCCCGATGGAGCTGTGCGACCAGTTCCCGGCTCGCGACGAATTGATCGCCGGATAACACTTTTCCGAGCTTCACTCTGCCTGGAAACAGCCGCTCTCCCGAAGCGACGGCAAGTTCGACCAGCTTCGCGTCCGCTTCAAACAGCGATTTGGCTTCGTAAGGAATGACGCCTCTCGGGAAGCCTAACGCCGTCACATCCATATCGTGCTGCATGCACTCGCTGGAGATGACCAGGTCCCCGATGTTTAATTCAGGGTCCAGCGCTCCGGCGACGCCGGTAAAGATGACCGCTTCGACTCCAAAATGGTCGATAAGGATTTGAGTCGTTACCGCTGCGTTTACTTTGCCGACGCCCGAACGGCAGACGACAACCTGTTTCCCGAAATATTCGCCTTCGCGGAATGTAATGCCGGCTTTGACGGTTTCGCCGACATGCTCCATAGAGCCAAGCAGCAGTTCGATCTCTTCGTTCATGGCGCCGATCAGCGCGATTTTATTCCATGTCATGATCCGTTTTCCCCATCTCTGACCAAAATAGAAAGATGGCTCATTAGGAATGAGCCACCGATTGACGGTAAATAATTTCGTGCGGCAAAATGACCTGCATATTGTCCGTGGACTCTTTGTTCATCAGCTTTGTCAACAGACGCATCGATACGGCGCCGATGTCGTACATCGGCTGAGCCACTGTCGTCAACGTCGGTCTGACCATGGAAGCCATGCGGATGTTGTCTACGCTGATGACCGCGATGTCCTGCGGCACCTTGAGTCCCGAATCTTGAATCGTATGAATGGCCCCGATCGCCATTTCGTCCGTCGCGGAGAAAATAGCGGTCGGTCGCGGCGAAAGCTCCAGAAAATATTTAACCGCTTCGATACCGGACTCGTAACGGTAATTGCCGATCCTGACGAATTCGTCGCGAACTTCAATGCCCGCCGCTTCGAGAGCTTTTTTGTACCCCTGATAACGGGCGAAACCGTTAGCCGGGTCCTGCAGCGTTCCGGAAATCATCGCGATATCGCGATGCCCGTCCGCAATCAGCACGTTCACAGCGTCAAAAGCGGCCTTCTCGTGATCGATATCCACGGACGGCATCGTATGGTTCTCGTCTTTCGTACCACACAACACAACTGGGACTGAAGACGTACGGAACGCCTGGATATGGTCCTCCGTGACTACGCCGCCCATGAATAGCAGTCCGTCAACCTGCTTCTCCAGCAGCGTATTGATGACGCGAATTTCTTTTTCCTTCTTTTTATCAGCATTACACAAAATAATGTTGTAATGGTACATATTAGCAATATCTTCGATTCCGCGGGCAACTTCAGCAAAAATCGAGTTGGAAATATCGGGAATGACGACGCCGACAGTCGTCGTTTTTTTGCTCGCGAGACCTCTCGCAACAGCATTCGGGCGGTACCCGAGCCGTTCGATCGCTTCAAATACTTTTTTTCGTGTTTGAGGTTTTACGTTCGGATTGTTGTTCACGACCCTGGAAACGGTCGCCATGGAAACTCCTGCTTCGCGTGCTACATCATAAATGGTTACGGTCACGTTTACTCTCTCCATATTCAAAAGTATTCTGCGATCCTAGCATGTTACAGTTATGATACGACAAATTCATGCATCTTGCAACGCATATTGAAAATGGATTGAAAATTTTTTGAAAATAATTTCATTTTATTTGCAAAAGCCAACCTCGCGGGAGATTGGCTGCGTGTTTTTATGTCGATATCGTACTTTGCGTAATTTGCGCCAGACGCTTGCGGACTTCTTCCGTCCAAGGCATATCTCCGAGCGATTGCGCCAGCAGCAAAATGTCAAGAAGTTCATTGATCCGTTCTTCGACAATTTTTTCCATCGAATCATTCATATGCTCTTTTTCCGTTACTTTAAGCAGCAAATAAGCGACTTCGGAAATTTCTTGAAAAAAGAACTGCTGCTTGTCAGGCTTGCTTCCCAATTTTCCGATCAGTCCTGTAAGCTCTGGTTTGACATGGGGAACTACCTCGCTGCGGCCGCATGCTTCGCAAGAGTAAATAGGCACATTTTCAATGTCAACTTTGTTTTGGTAGATCACCGTCCGCAGACGTAAATTCATCGAACGTCCGCATTTGCAATACTTTTGCATCCTTAGCACTCCTTCATAACAGGCGGCATGTACGTTACTTGCTCTTGTACTATGGTATTCTACTTCTTCTCGTAATTTCCTTCCGAAAAATAAGTAGTAGTTTTTGCCACCTCTGGAAGCGGGATGCCGAATTGCAGGTAATTAACCAACAAACTTCGCGAGCACATCCACGAACTGTTTCGTAAATGCCGGAAGGTCCGGCGGACGGCGTCCGGAAACGATATTCCGGTCGACGACAACCTCCTCGTCAACCCATATAGCGCCTGCATTTTCGAGATCGTCCCGAATGCCCGGGGTCGACGTCATGGTATAGCCCTTGACGATTTTGGCCGAAATGAGCACCCAGCCGGCATGGCATATTTGTGCGATCGGCTTGGATGCGGCATGAAATTCCTGCGTTAGCCGCAGCACATCCGGATAGCGGCGAAGCTTGTCGGGAGCCCATCCGCCCGGAACGTACAGCCCGGCGTAATCCGACGATTTCACCTCGGAGAAAGCGTAATCCGTAGTAATCGGAACGCCGTATTTGCCGTGATAGACGGTTTGTGCCTTCGGTCCTACGATATCCACGACGGCGCCCGACTCTCTTAACCGCAGCACCGGATACCACATTTCCAGATCTTCAAACTCTTCGTCGACAAAAGCGAGCACTTTGTTACCTGTTAACACCATTCGAATTCCCTCCCGAAGCAGTTGCCGCCTGTTCGGCCTGAACAAGCAGCTCTTTAATTTGTTCGCTTGATTTGCAAGCGATGATTTGGTCGACCAAGTGGCGGCATTTGGAAGCGTCGCTGCTTAACAACCGGTGCTTCACCTGCAGCAGCGACTGCACGGAAATGCTGAGCTCCTCGATGCCGAGCCCCAGCCAGATCGGCAGCGCCCGAATGTCTCCCGCCATTTCGCCGCATACGCCGACCGGAATTCCGGCGCTTTGCGCGGATTCGATCACGTGCTTCAACAGCCGGATCACCGCAGGATGAAAAGGATCGTACATATGCGCGATATTTTCGTTCATGCGATCGACGGCGAGCACGTATTGGACAAGATCGTTCGTGCCGATGCTGATAAAGTCGACCTCGCCGGCGAGTACATCGGCAATAAGCGCGGCCGCCGGCACCTCGATCGTAAGGCCCACTTCGATGTCCTCTTTGAAAGCGGCTCCCTGGCTGCGCAGCTCCTGCTTGGCTTCTTCCAGCAAAGCTTTCGCCTGGCGCACTTCGCCCAAAGTCGTAACCATCGGATACATGAGCTTGACGTTGCCGTAGCTGCTTGCTCTTAATATAGCTTTCAGCTGCGCTTTAAACAAGTCCTTGCGGTCCAAAGAAATGCGGATGGCGCGGTAGCCGAGAAACGGATTGTCCTCTTTGGCCAAGGGCAAATAGTCCAGTTTCTTGTCTCCGCCGATATCCAGCGTCCGGATGATGATCGGCCGGCCTTGCAGCTGGATAGCCGCGTGCCTGTACACTTCGAACTGCTCCTCTTCGCTCGGCAAAGATTCGCGGTCCATGTAAATGTACTCCGTGCGGAACAGCCCGACCCCCGATGCGCCGCTTTTCAGCACCTGATCGATTTCCATGACGGAGTTCATATTTGCATGAAGATGGACCAGCTTTTGATCCACGGTCATCGGCGGAACATTGGCAATCTCCTGCAGGCTTTCCTTGAACTCCAGCCAATTCCGCTTTCTGGCCTTGTAGCGCTCGATGGTGACCGGATCCGGGTTGATGTAAAGCGTCCCCTCCTGACCGTCAATGATCAGGAAATCGCCGTTCTGGATCGGCCTTAGCAGCTTGCCCTCCAGGCCGAGAACGTATGGTGCCGACATCGCCCTCGCCATGATGGACACGTGGGAATGCGTCCCGCCGAGTATGGTCACCAGCCCCAGCACTTTAGCCGGATCCAGATGGGCCAACTGCGACGGCGTCAGCTCCTTGGCGACCAAAATATAAGGATGGTCGATAGGCGGCACATTGCTGTCGGTATCGCCGAGCAAATGCTTCAGCAGCCTGTTGCCGACATCTTTGATGTCCAGCGCCCGCTCCTTCATATATTCGTCGTCAATAAGATTGAACATGCCGACGAACTTGTCGATGACCTCTTTGACCGCCACTTCCGCCGCTTTGTACTGCAGCTCGATAATGCCTTGAATTTCGTTCATGAATATCGGATCTTCCAGTATCGCCAGATGAGCGTCGAATATATAAGACTGATCCTGTCCGACAACTTCCTTGATCTCCTGCTTGATCAGCTCCAGCTCATGCTTGGAGGATTGAATCCCGTCGTACAAGCGCTCGAATTCATATGCTAAATCCGTTACATCAATCATTTTTTCAGGAAAGTCCCACTCCCATGTCGGGATCACGAAAGCTTGACCCATCGCGATCCCTGATGACGCTCCTATCCCTCTGATCATCCGTTAGTTCCCCCCGGCGTTTTTGTAGGCTTTAAGACGACGGACATCACGGATGCTTGGCCTTTTTTAACAGCTTTAAACGGAGCGAAGCTCCAGGATCTAACCAAATCCGGATTTGTAATAATCATAGGTGTCGCCAGTGATGAAGCTAATTTTTTCACCTTGTTCAAATTGAATTTGACGAGCAACTGCCCGGGTTCTACGTGATCGCCTTCTTTCACGACCGCCGTAAAGCATTTGCCCGGCAAGCTTGCCGTATCGATTCCGATGTGCAGCAGCACTTCGAGCCCCTCCTGAGTCTGGATCCCCAGCGCATGCATCGTCGGATAGACGTGCATAATAGTTCCCGCTACGGGTGAAACCAATTCGCCTTTCTCAGGAATAAAAGCGACTCCGTTGCCGACCAGTTTGGATGCAAAGATGCGATCCGGCACTTCTTCAATCGAGATCATCCTGCCTTGCATCGGCGCGCTGAACAGCACCGGCTGGATGTCTTTACGCAGCACCTTCACGATCTCTTCGCGTATTAGCTCCGAGAACGTACCGAACACGACTTGCACATTGCCTCCCCCAAGACGTATGACGCCTGCCGCACCCAAATGGCGTAAAGCCGTAATGTCCATCAAACGATCATTGGCAAGGGTAAGCCGCAGCCTGGTGATGCAGGCTTCAATTTTTTTGATATTGTCTTTGCCGCCGAGCGCCTGCAATATAAGCGGGGAACGGTACGGAATATCTCCCGCCCACTCCTCGAGTGAGGAGCCTTCTTCCCGCCCTGGCGTCGGAATCTGGAACCGGCGTATGGCAAAGCGAAATAAAAAGTAATAAAGCAGCCCATAAATAATTCCCAGCGGCAGCAAAAGCAGCCCGTTGTGCGACAGGTGCAAATTGATGACATAATCAATCGCCCCGGCCGAATAGGAAAAACCGTGATGAATGTCCAGCTCATAGGCGATCCACATAGCGGCGCCGGACAAAAGCGCATGAATAAAAAACAAGTACGGCGCGACAAAAATGAACGCAAACTCGATTGGCTCAGTGACGCCCGTTAAAAAAGAAGCCAGCGCGGCGGTTAAAAATGTCGCTTTGATTTTCGGCTTCAGGTCTTCCCTGGCTTCCTGGATGATGGCAAACGCGATCGCCGGCAAAGCGAACATCATAATCGGATACAATCCCGCCATGTAAATCCCTGCGCTCGGGTCCCCTGCAAAATACCGCGGCAAGTCTCCGTAGACCATCTTTCCGTCCGGCGTTTCATAGGAACCGATTTGAAACCAGAAAAAATTGTTCAGGATGTGATGCAGCCCTGACGGAACGAGCAGACGGTGAATGACGCCGTAGAGAAACGTACCGAAGCCTCCGAGCCCGAGTAGCCATTGGGTGAGCTTGCCCATCGCCATTTCCAAGGAAGGGCCGATCCAAATCATCAGGTAAGAGACAATAAACGTGGCCAGCCCCATGACAAGCGGCACGATGCGCGGACCGCCGAAAAACTGGATGTACTCCGGGAGTTGGAACTCCTTGAAACGGTGATAGATGATCGCAGCGATAAGACCGATCATTATTCCGCCGGATACGCCGAGTTGAAATTGCGCGCCCAGCGCATGCTCCACAAGACGCGTGAACATAAAGTAACCCAGCATCGCGGACAGGCCGGCAATGCCTGCGCTTTCCGTAAGCCCAAGCGCGACACCGACTGCAAAAATGATCGGTATGTATTCGAAGATGGTATTCCCGGCCAGCAGCAGCATATCCCCGAAGCCGGACGCATGAACGGCATCCCACGGAAGATCCCCCAGGCGAAGCAGCACAGCAGCGATTGGCAGAGCGATCGTAGGCAGCATTAAAGAGCGGCCGAGCTGCTGCAAAATTCCCATCCAGTTCACACAAATGCTACCTCCTCTCTCTATACCAAATCGTATAGCTTGTCAGCCTGTTTGTCAAAAACAAAAAGCAGGCCGATGACCGACCTGCTCCTGCATAGGTTTCCCGTTTTTAATACGCGGAGTTAAATCCGAACTGCTGGCCGGCTTGGTTCATCCCTGTGCTGAAGGAGGAAAAGCTTTGACCGCCCATTCCGCTTTGTTGGCTGCCGGATTGATGCTGCGCCGGATTCATGGAGTCCGAACGCAGGTAGTTGTCATGGCCGCTTTGATTGCCGCGGTATTGAGTGGTATGGTATGCCGTCGGAGATACCCATTGCTGACCGTAGGATTGATTGCCGGTTGCGGCGCGGCCGAATTGATTGGAGCTGTATGGTTGCTGTTGTTGACCGTATTGTTGTTGATTTTGTTGGCCAAACTGGGATTGACTGGACCCGAATTGGTTTTGCGCTTGATTCATGCCGGAATAAGACGGAATTGAAGCTTGGTAATGGCTAGGATTTTGCGAATCGGAACGGAGGTAGTTGTCATGGCCTGTTTGGTTGCCGCGGTATTGGGAAGTATGGTAAGAAGCGGAAGACGCTCCTTGTGTCCCCCAGCCTTGGCTGCCTTGTGCGGCGTTCGCTCCATAGAAGGATTGAACATAACCTATAGGTTGGTATTGCTTTTGGAAGCCTTGATATTGGGAGCCCCCGCCTTGAGACGACTGCCCGAAGGAAGAAGACCCGAAGTTGTTAATATTGTTGTACACGCGTAAATCCTCCTTTAATTGTCAGTTGATTGAGCCTCCTTTAAGAAGCCTTTTTTATTCTAACCGTCTGCGTTTTTTTTATTTATGGAAGCTATTGGATAGCGATTAAGCATACTTATTATACATAGAAATTGACTATGTAGTTTTTTATATGTCATAATCTTCTTGAATCCCTATTTTTCAAATTACAAGGAGTGACGCTACATGTACGATGTTATCATTATCGGATCAGGCCCGGCAGGTGCAAGCGCAGCACTGTTCACAGCCAAAGCGGGAAAATCGACGCTTGTAATCGACAACGATCAAAGCATTACCAAACGGGCATGGGTGGAAAATCATTACGGTGTCGACGCCATTTCCGGACCGGACCTTGTGGAAACCGGAAAGAAGCAGGCAGCGAAGTTCGGAGCCGAGTTCGTACAAGGCAAAGCCCAACAGTTGGAAAAAACGGGTGAAGGCTTGCGCGTATCGACCGAAACCGGTTCATACGAAGGCAAGCACGTTATTTTGGCGACAGGCTTGTCTGTGGAGCTGGCCGCAGCCGCCGGCATTCAGACAAAAGCAGGCACAGAGCCGCGCATTAAAAACGTTGTTGATGCAGACGCACAAGGCAAAACAAGCATGGCCGGCGTATGGGCCGCCGGAACAACCGCCGGCGTAAGCGTACATACGATTATTACGGCAGGCGATGGGGCCAAAGTAGCCATCAATGTCATCAGCGAATTAAACGGCGAGCGTTATGTCGATCACGACGTAATGAAATCGTAAAAGCCATGAAACAAACAAACCGCCCGCTCTTACTTTCGTAAGAACCGGGCGGTTTTGCGCGTTGTGGCTGCAATGCTTAACATGCTACTGATTTCTGGGATTCAACACCGCGTCTTCGACTTTAATGCAGCGGTCCATGATGACCTCGAGTCCGGCTTCGGCGGCAATGCGTCCCGCCTCTTCGTTGACGATGTCAAGCTGCAGCCAAAACACGTTGGCCTTGATTTTTACCGCTTCCTCGGCGATGGGAACGACCTGGTCCGCGCGGCGGAATACGTTCACGATATCGACCGGCTCGGGAATGTCCGACAACGACGGATAGCAAGTTTCGCCTAAAATCGTCGTCGCGTTCGGATTTACGGGAATAATCCGGTACCCTCTGCTCTGCATTGCCGCTGCAACCATATGACTCGTCCGGTCCGGATTGTCCGACAGACCTACGACAGCGATGTTTCCCGCTTTTGCCAGCAGTTCCTTGATGCGTTCCCGCGGCGGATTTTCAAATGCCATACGTTTCCCTCCTATTTGCTCGAATACGTCAAGCCCTGTTTTCCCATAGCTTCCCAGCTTTCGAGAAATTGAGCTTTATCGACTTGAAACTGCTTCTTGCCGCTTAACGGATCATTCAAATAAACGTTGTTCTCATCATATCCTACCAATAAAACGGCATGCTCCGCAAATGACGTTTGGATAGGTCCGATCGGTGTATCCCAAGTGACCCATTTGTAAGGGACGTTAAAGTCGATCGTCGTCCAGACCATAACCGGAATTCCCTTCGCCACTTGCTCTTCGTATGTACTAAAATCTTGATTCGTCACATCCTGGGCTTGCGGAATGTACTGCTTGAGAAGCGGAAACAGGCCGGCATGATAAATGCCGAAGCCCCGCTGTTTCCTCGTTACATCGCCGACAAAGCCCGTATTCGGATTCCCCCAAAACTGAATGGAACCGTCGCTGTTCAAAGCAACCGGCGTCTTGTCGACAGGCAATTCGGCAGCCAGCTCCATTTTCGTTTTGGAGATGCCGTTGAACTGCAGCAGCATCGTGAGGCTGGTGATCTCGCATCCTGCCGGAAGCTCCGGCAGCTGTTTGATGATAGGCGCATCAATCATGGCGGAGGCCGGCTTTTGCCATGGAGCAGGCGTCGGGGTGCCGGCAGACGCGGCCGTCGCCTCGGGAGCGACCAGCGCCGTGCCGGATGCGAAAAGCATTGGTTCCCTTCCCGTTGCTTTGCCATACAGCAAAACAGAAAAGACGGCGCTGGCAAATATAAGCCCTGCTATGAGAAAAAAGCCGAACGTCACCTTTAATCCTTGCCATAGTATCGTCATGCTGATCACCTGTTCGCTATTTTAGAAAATTGCTATTCGCTAACCAGTTCTACTTGGGCGCCGATGGAACGCAAATGATCGAAATATTGCGGGTACGATTTGGCGACATGATGCGCATCTTTAATAACGAGCCCTTTCTCCGAGCGAAGGCCGACGACCGTCAAAGCCATGATCACGCGATGGTCGAAATGAGCGTTAATCTCTACCCCGCCTTCTACGCCCTGGGGCTTGCCGTGCACGATGATTTCGCTTTGGCGCTCTTCCACATCCGCACCGGCTTTCCGCAGCTCGTTCAAGTAATCCGTGATGCGGTCGCACTCTTTGTAGCGCAAGTTTTCCACGTTGTAAAACCGGGAGGTGCCTTCGGCAAACACCGCGGCAGCCACCATGGCAAGCACCGCATCCGTAAAGTGATCCCCGTCGAACTCTCCGGCTTTAAGCTGCTGATTGCCGCGAACATGGACTACTCCGTTGTTATGCGTCAGATTGACGCCCATGGCCTGCAGAACGTCCACGCACGCCTTCTCGCCCTGCTTGCTGTTCTCTTCCAGACGCAGCACGCGGACATCCGAGTGAGTTACGGCCGCCGCCGCCAATACGGCCGCGGAACCCGGGTAATCGCCTTGGATGACATATTCTTTGGCCTGATAAGCTTGTCTGCCCGGCACTTTGTAATGCATCAAGTCTTCGCTTGCCTCGACTTTAATTCCTGCTTGTTCGAGCACTTCCAGCGTCTGTCTGACGATGATTTTCGATTTCAAGTCGTGCAAAACTTCAATTTCGCTGTCTTCTTCGAGCAGCGGCGTCATAAACAGCAAAGAGCTTAAAAATTGCGAGCTGACATTGCCCGAAACGGTAATTTTGCCGCCGCGTGGCTGTCCGCCTTTTATCGTGATCGGCAGCCGCCCGTTATTGTGCTGCACTTCGACGCCCATTTGCTGCAAAGCGTCGATCAAGTCATCGTGCGGGCGTTTGCCCAAAGAATCGGGATACGTGTTGACGAACGTCAGGTCAGGACAAAATGCGGCGGTGGACATCAAAAAGCGAAGCACCGCGCCGGCGTTGCCGACATTCAGCTCGGATACGTGCTTGGGATGCTTGCCGAATCCGGTGATGACGATTTTCTCGTCGTCCTCTTCGATTACGGCTCCGAGGTCGCGCACGCAGCGCCGCATAGCATCGCTATCCTCGCTGTGAGCCGGATAATAAATCGTGCTTGTCCCTTCCGCGAGCGCTCCGATCAGCAGGTAGCGGGTTGTGTAATTTTTGGACGATAATGCGTTAATTTCTCCTTGCAGACGAGCGGTTGGCTTGACGATGGCCTTCATCAGTTCGATCTCTCCCTATATGTAATATCCAACAAACGCAAGCGCAATGCCGAGTGTATAGCTCAGCAGCGTATAAAGAAGCCAATAGTTCCATGCTCCTGCCTGCAAAAGCTTCACACTCTCAAGCGCAAGCGTTGAAAATGTCGTAAAGGCACCCATAAAACCCGTTCCGATCAACAGTTTCCAATCGTCCGACGCATGGTATTTCATAAGCCAACCGAGCAAAAAACTGCCTAACAGATTTATAGTCAGTGTACCATACGGAATAGAACTTGGAAACCTTCTGCTCATGTAAAGGGACATTCGATAACGGCTAATTGCCCCGACAAAGCCTCCGCCCCCTACCAAACAAACGTGCCAGAGCCACGTTGTCATAATTGTTCCCCCCTGCTGCGAAAAGATTGACCCAGCCGGCTTCCCAGCCAGGCCAGGGCGAGTCCCCCCCATAAGCTGACGTTAATATACAGGAAAGCCTGCAGTACATGACCCGTCCGCAGCATATCGACCGTTTCGTAGCTAAAGGTGGAAAACGTCGTGAAAGAGCCGATGAACCCAACCGTAATTGAAGCCCGCAAACTGTCGGGCAGCATAAGCTTAGCGGCGAAGGCAAAAAAACCGAGCATCAGGCACCCCGCGAAATTGCACAGCAAAGTTCCCCATGGAAACGATTCCGGCAAAGCCGGATTCCATGAAAGTGAAATCGCGTAGCGGGTCAGCGCCCCCAAAATGCCGGCTATACCGATATAGACCGAAGTCAATCGAACTCCCCCCGTTTGTATCGAATTGGCATTTCCCGCGGTTTGACAACCAACCGCTTTCTTCCTATCATTAAAGCTAGGGTGGGACTTCTTCCCAGCTATTACGACATGCGGAGGTCTTACATGGATACGATTGTACCGTCCGAAATCAAAAAACGCCTGGAACAGGGCGAACAGCTTACGATTATCGATGTTCGCGAAGACGAGGAAGTTGCCGCAGGCATGATTCCCGGAGCGAAGCATATCCCTCTCGGCGAGCTGCCGGAAAGGCACGCCGAAATTCCGCAGGCTAGCGAAATTATTCTCGTATGCCGCAGCGGAAACCGCAGCGGCAAGGCGCTGGGCTACCTCGAATCGCTCGGATACAAAGGCCTTAAAAATATGACCGGCGGCATGCTGGAGTGGCCTAACTAGGAGTCTGTCCGACGGAGTTGGTTTAGTGCATACCTTCTACGTGGTTCATCGGACAGACTCCTAGGCGTTAACTTCGGTCGGCGCCCTTAAGTCCTGCTTTTTCCATAATCAGATCGGCGATTAGATCGGGGTCCAGCTCGGAGGTATCGATCGCCAGATGCGCGAAATCGTAAGCGTGTCTGCGCTGCTCCAGCAGCGTATGAACCCGCTCTTCCAAATTGCCCTGCAGCAAAGGACGGCTTTGGTCGCTGCTCACTCTTTGAATAATTACTTCAGGAGAAGCTTTGAGCGCGACAACGAAGCCGTTTTGCTGCATGCAGGCCCGGTTTTTGCCGGCAAGCACGGCTCCGCCGCCGGTCGCCAAAATTTGATTGCTTTGCGATAATATATCGGATAATGCCTGACTCTCCAACTCCCGAAAGTACGGCTCTCCATGTATCCGAAACAGTTCAGACACCGTCGTCTGACTCTGCTGTTCGATGACGGTATCCGAATCGAGAAACGTCCAGCCCAAGCGTGCGGCGAGACTTTTTCCAACCGTCGATTTGCCTGTACCCATAAATCCTACCAGAACGATATTGCTCGTACTCACGCCAATCCCCTTTTCCGAATCGCTTTTTTGCGCAAACTTACCCAATATCATACCATAAACCGGGCTGCGATGAATACATGATGTCAAAAAAACATATAGTAATGTGAATATATTCCAGCATGAACAGTAAAGATGGAACTACAGACCATAAATCTGCAAGGAGAGATGGAGCTTTGAACGTAACTTCCACCTATACCAATCACACCAAAGGCAAACTGGAACAGATTTTACACCCCGGTTATCCGCTGTGCAAAGATGACGTCATCTGGATATTGGAGTTTATTAAGAAAAAAGTGGCTGAAGAAGACCCGCAAATGCTGGATCTTAGTCAACCACGCCTGATGAAAAATTTTCGTTATTTTGCTGAAGTCGCGATGATGCTCATTCACCGCCGCAACGGGTTCGACCAAGAAGCCGACCGCCTGAAAATGTGGCTGCGGGAAGCGGCATACGGCTTGCAGGAAGATACTTCAAAATAGCCCTGCAAGCGCGGCCCCTCTCCCCGCCGCCCGCCGATTAGTTCTCCATCCAGTTGAAATGGAAGGAGCCTTCTTTGTCCACACGCTGGAACGTATGTGCGCCGAAGTAATCGCGCTGCGCCTGCAGCAGGTTGGCAGGCAATCTTTCCGTGCGGTAGCTGTCGTAGTATGCAAGCGCGGAAGCGAACGCAGGCACTGCAATACCACGGGTTACAGCCTCAGCGACGACTTGTCTCCACGATTGTTGATATTTATCGACCACACCTTGGAAGTATGAATCCAGCAGCAAGTTTTTCAGCTCGGAATCGCGGTCGTACGCGTCCTTGATGTTTTGCAGGAATCTTGCGCGAATGATGCAGCCGCCTCTGAAGATCATTGCGATGCTGCCGTATTTCAGGTTCCAGTTGTACTCCTCGGAAGCGGCTCTCATCTGTGCGAAGCCTTGCGCGTAAGAGCAGATTTTGCTTGCGTACAGCGCCTGTCTAACCGCTTCGATAAACGCTTTGCGATCGCCGGTATAGGCTGGGGCCGCGGGTCCTTTCAGCACTTTGCTGGCCGCGACGCGCTCGGCTTTCATCGCCGAAATGAAGCGGGAGAAGACGGATTCCGTAATGATGGAAAGCGGAACGCCAAGATCCAGTGCGCTTTGGCTTGTCCATTTGCCCGTTCCTTTTTGGCCTGCGGAATCGAGAATGACGTCGACCATCGGCTTGCCGGTTTCCGGATCGTATTTCGTGAAAATATCTTTCGTAATTTCAATCAGATAGCTGTCCAGCTCTCCGTTATTCCACTCCGTGAAAATCTCGTGAAGCTCTTCCGTACTCACATTCAGCACGTCTTTCAACAGTTGGTAAGCTTCGCAAATCAGCTGCATGTCGCCGTACTCGATACCGTTGTGCACCATTTTCACATAGTGGCCGGCACCGTCGGGACCGATGTACGTACAGCAAGGATCGCCGCCCACTTTGGCGGAAATCGCCGTCAGAATAGGCTCGACAAGCTTATAAGCGTCCTCTTGGCCCCCTGGCATAATCGACGGCCCTTTCAATGCGCCCTCTTCGCCGCCGGAAACGCCTGTGCCGACAAAACGGATGCCGTGCGCTTCAAGCTCTTTGTTGCGGCGCTGCGTATCGGGGAAGAAAGCATTGCCTCCGTCGATCAAAATATCGCCTTTGGACAAATGAGGCAGCAGTTGGTTGATCGTATCGTCAGTAGGGCCGCCCGCTTTGACCATGATCAAAATTTTGCGCGGCACTTCCAGAGATTGCACAAATTCTTCAATGCTGTATGTACCTGTCAGTTTCTTGCCGGGCGCTTCTTCCAGAAGCTCTTTTGTTTTTTCCGGGGAACGGTTATAGACCGATACGCTGAAACCTCTGCTTTCAATGTTCAGCGCCAGGTTTTTCCCCATGACCGCAAGACCGACGACACCAATTTGTTGTTTGGACATGTCTCTCATACACCCTTCCGATTAAATATGTTTTAAATCGTCATCGCGCCAAAACCGCCATCCACTCTTAAGACAGCACCGGTTACGAAGCTGGATGCCTGCTCCGAAGCGAGGAATACGGCCGCTCCCTGCAGTTCTTCCGCTTCGCCGAAACGATTCATCGGCGTGTGCCGCATGATCGATTCCACCCGTTCCGGGGACAAGATCTTACGATTTTGCTCCGCTGGGAAAAAGCCCGGAATGATCGCATTGACACGCACCCGGCTCGGAGCGAACTCGCGGGCCAGATTTTGTGTAATATTGTTGACGGCCGCCTTGGAGGCTGAGTAAGTGAAAACACGGGAAAGCGGCGGATCGGAAGAAACGGACGATATGTTGATAATGCTTCCGCCCTCTCCTTGGTCGATCATATGTTTCCCGAACACCTGGCAGGCTAACACGACGCTTTTCAAATTAACCTCCATAATAGAATCCCATTCTTCCATGGAAATGTCAAAGAAAGGCGTAGCGCTGTTTTTGCCCGGACAATTCATCAAAATATCGACACGGCCGGTCCACGCCAAAACTTCCTTGAGCAGCAGCTCCAAATCTTCGCGTTTGGTGGCGTCCGCCGGAAAGCACTTCGCTTCTCCGCCGGCGCTTTCGATCCGCTGACGCACCTGCTCGCTCTTCTCCTGATTGCGGCCGACGACCGCGACTTTCGCGCCGTGTCCGCCCAGAGCTGTCGCCATGACGCCTCCAAGCGTGCTGTTTCCGCCGATGATTACGGCTGTTTTCCCAGTAAGATCAAATAAGTTCATTGTCTTTGCCCTCCTCAATAGTGAAAAGCTGGTTTATATTTTTGCAGGAGGGCTCAGGAGGTTCTGCTGTTGAAAAGCGGTAATCGCATCGAATTGATCTTTTAATTGATGATATACGCTTGTATAAATAGATGTCAATTGCTTATATACGCGATAATCGCTTTCATTCACCTCATGAGCCCTGCCTACCCGAATCCAGTTGTGCGCATAGGACAAATCCTCGATTTCTCCCATAGCCAAAAGCCCCAGCAAAGCCGCTCCGATACCCGAGCTCTCGATCGAATCGGGCACGACGACCTGCGTGCCCGTCATATCGGCAAGCATCTGCCGCCAAAACGCCGAGCGCGCAAAGCCGCCCGATGCGCGGATTTCCGCGGCGGGTCCCATCAGCCCCTCCAGGGAAGCGGCTACGGAGTTGATGCTGAACATGACGCCTTCCAAAGCGGCGCGGATCATATGCTTTTTTTCGTGGCTGAGCGTCAGCCCGAAGTAAACGCCGCGCGCGTTCGCGTTCCAGTAAGGCGCCCGCTCTCCCGAAAGCAGCGGCAGGAACAGCAGGCCGCCTGAGCCCGGCTGCACCTGAGCGGCCAGCTCGGTCAGCCTGTCGTATGGATCGCCGCCGCGCCGACGGCCTTCTTCCGCTTCCAGCGTGGCCAGCTGGTCCCTGACCCAGCGGAACACAATTCCGCCGTTGTTGATCGGGCCGCCGACGACCCAGAAATTTTCGGTCAGGGCGTAGCAGAACAGCCTGCCCTCAGGATCGGTCACAGGCCGCGGCACGACGCTGCGGACGGCGCCGCTCGTGCCGATCGTAACCGCAACGACGCCCGGCTCGAAGGCGCCGACGCCCAGATTCGCCAATACGCCGTCGGAAGCGCCGATAATAAACGGCGTCTCCGGCGACAGTCCCATCGCTTCGGCGTATTCCGCGTTCATGCCTTCCACCCTGTATGTCGTGGGCACAAGCTCCGACAGCTGCTCCCTCGTCACGCCCGCCAGCCCGAGCGCTTCCTCGTCCCAGTCCAGCCGTTCCAAATTGAACAGTCCCGTCGCGCTGGCCAGCGAGTGGTCGATCAAAAACCGGCCGAACAGCTTGGCGAAGACGTATTCTTTAATGCCGACGAACTTGTATGTCCGGCTGACCAGTTCAGGTTCGTGATCGCGAAACCACATCAATTTAAACAGCGGCGACATCGGATGAATCGGCGTGCCCGTCCGGGAATATACCGCTTGCCCCAGGCCGTTTTGCTTCAGCTCTTCCGCATAGCCGGCGCTGCGGTTATCGGCCCAGGTGATGCAGGGCGTCAGCGGCTCCGCCTGCCGGTCGACCGCAATAAGGCTGTGCATCGCGGAACTGAAAGAAACGCAGAGCACTTCCTCGGCGCGGATGCCCAGCTTGCTTACGACAGCTCCGATCCCTGTGACAACCGCATCGAAAATTTGCCGCGGATCCTGCTCCGCCCGGTCGGGGGCAGGCGTAAACAGCGGGTATTCGATCGAATGCGATGCTCTCACCTTGCCCTCTCTGTCAATGATGAGCGTCTTCGTGCTGGTCGTGCCGATATCCGCCGCTAAAATATACGGCTTCGCTGCTGAAAGCTGACTCATTTGCTAATATTCCCTTCTGCGTCAAATACAAGATCGTAAGGCTCGGTCAGCACCTCGATATCGGGATGCCGCTTCGCCTCTTCAAGCAAATTGACCGAAATTTCGATTTCCCCCAAATGCAGGGTGTCCTGAATGCGAACAAGCTTGCACTTCGTGTAATCCAAAATGTTGCATGTTTTAACCGCCGCTTTAATCGCGTAGTAGTCGTTCTCAAGGGTAGTCGCCAGCTTCGTCGGCGCGCACACGGTCGAAGTCAACCCGTTCGCATAGGTCGCGGCCAAATCGGTCTTGTCGACAAGCCGCTGCGTCGTAAAATCGGCGGTTCCTACACCGTTGGCGTTCCCTTTTGTCTCCGGAGTAAGGTCCAGAACGACCATTTTGGCTACTTCCGGCCCGCCGTGCGCATAAGGCGTCGGGTACCGTCCGGTCACGTTCGGGTCCATGCCGTCACCGCTGATGTTTTTGCCGATATAATCGATAAGAAGGACGTCAATTTCGTCAAATAAAATTTTCGGCAGCCGCGCCTTCGCTTCGACCAGCAGGCCTTCTTCTCTCGCCTCGATCTCGGCGGCGGGCAGCACCTCCACCCTGCATGTCTGATCGTAGGCGTTCTCGACAAGCGCTACGCCGAACACGATCGGCAGCTTGTCGATCATAATTCTCGCCATCGCCGGCACGTTCTCGGCCATGTACTTGAAGCCGAGCTGGTGGCACGCTTCGGCGCCTTTTTGCTTGCCCAGGCCGATCGCGATCATCTTCATGATGCCGCTTTCGATCCGTCCGCGAAACGCCGTATGCGGCTTCACGCGGTTAATGACGACGATCGCGTCCGCTTCCGAAGCGATGCGGTCCACATACACAGGCAGGCCGTTCGGCAGCTGGTCGATTTGCACGACTTCCATCGAGGAGCGGATCGGCGCTCCCATCGTTTCTTCGGAGATGCCCAGATGATGCAGCACCTCCGCCTGGCCGGCCGCCGTCGCCCCGCCGTGGCTGCCCATGCAGGGCACGATGAACGGGTGCGCGCCGCGCTCTTTGATCGCATCGAGCGTCGTTTTGGTGAATCCCGCGATATTGGCGATTCCCCGGCTTCCGACGGCTACGGCGACCTGCTGTCCGGGCTGGATCGTGTCCAGCACTCCGCTCTCATACAGCTTGCCGCGGAGCTCGAGCTCCGGGTTTTCCAGCCGCGCGCCGTCGAATTTTTGACGGATTTTTACCATTTGCGGAATGGGTATGTCTTTTAATAATTCTCTTAATATGCTCATCCTTATTCCCCTCTCTTACGCCTTCTGCACCCTGCGAACGGATTCTCTCACAATCAGTTCGGTTTTTAAAAACAGCGCGGCGGTCTCGGACTGCTTGTGCTCGATCATGTCGATGATCCGGACGGCGCCTTCCTTGCTTATTTGTTCGATCGGTCTGCGAACGGTAGTGAGCGCCGGAGTCACGTAAGCCGCAAACTCCGTATCGTCAAAGCCGAGCACGGAAATGTCGTCAGGCACGCGCAGCCCAGCTTCCGATACAGCTTTCATAGCCCCGAGAGCCATCTGGTCGTTGCAGCAAAATACCGCCGTTGGACGCTCTTCCAGCTCAAGAAACCGCTTCATGGCTTGGTGACCGCTTTCCAGATCGTACAGCCCCGGAAACTTGTAATTCGGATTATCCGGAATCCGGTAATGCCGCATCGCCTTTTCAAAACCCGCCTGGCGGTTTTCCGCCGATTTAAAGCCTGCGCGCCCTTCGATCAAGGCAATGCGCTCATGCCCCTGCTCAATCAGATAGGAAACGGCATGAAAAGAGCCCTGCTCTTCATCGGAAAGCACGTTGAGCACGCCGGGAGTGTCGACCGGCCGGTTCAACACGACGATCGGGATGCCTTTGCCTGACGCGTGCTCGATCAATCGCTGATCGTCATCGCTTTGGCTGACTACGATAATGCCGTCGAAATTGCGGCGCGTAATCGTATGGAAGCTCGTGTAATCGTCAATCCCTTTGACGATCAATTGATACCGGTCCTGAATGACACTGTTCACCCCGCGAATCGCTTCATAAAAAAATCCGGCGGAAGTTCCCTGGCTAAGCGTCGTAAAAAAGAGCCCCAAATTATAAGACCGGTCCAGCACTAAACTTTTCGCGCTAAAATTCGGCGAATACCCCATCTGCTCAGCCATCGCGCGAATCCGTTCCTTCGTCTCCTCATTGATGAGCGGACTGTCGTTCAGCGCTCTGGAAACCGTCGTATGGGAAACGCCTGCAAGACGAGCAATATCTTTGATCGTAACGCTCATTCGCTCACCTCTGACTCCAGCATAGCACATCTATGCACACGTTAACAATACCTATTTCACGCGGGAAATTCCGCTGTTTCCCGGAATGCAAACAAGCACCTGTCTCAAGTGGATCATGCGCTTATTCGGGCATGTTGAACGCAGGTGCCGTGCGCGACCGCGCCTCTCGCGAAGCCTGCGAAAGCGCTTGAAAATGCAGGCTTAGCAGCCTGGCTTGAGCGCCCGCTCGGAAAGCCCGCGAAAGTGCTTGAAAGTGCACGTTTTACAGCTTGGCGAGCCGCCCGCTCGGAAAGCCGGCAAAAGCACTTGAAAGTGCACGCTTTACAGCCTGGCTTGAGCGCCAGCTCGGAAAGCCCGCGAAAGTGCTTGAAAGTGCACGCTTTACAGCCTGGCGAGCCCCCCACTAGGAAAACCTGCAAAAGTGCAGGCTTTTTCGATGGAAACGGCTCGTTTGGGCGAAAAGCCTGCAATTGTGCAGGAATTTCCGGGAAAATCGGGCCAAGCCCTGCATATTAACGGAAAAGCCTGCAGATTTGCAGGAATTTCCCACCGCAGGCGCATCAAAGAGCAAAAACCTGCACTTTTGCAGGTTTTCTGTGCCTAACCCACGAGGCACCGGCGCTCAAGCAGGGGAACCTTCCGACTGAGCAAGTTTTCCCGCCCGCAGATGCGAATTTGCTATGGGCAAGTTCTCCCGCTCGCGGAGAAACCAATTGGCTATGAGCAGGTTTTCCCACTCCAGGAGATGCCGATTGGCTTTGGGCAGATATTCCCGCCCGCAGATGCGGATTTGTAGTGGACAGGTTTCCCCGCCCCCGCAGATGCGAATTTGCTGTAGGCAGGCTTTCCCACACGCAGATACAGATATGCTGCGGGCAAGCTTTCCCGCCCCCAGATGCGAATTTGCTGTAGGCAGGCTTCCCCACACGCAGATACAGATTTGCTCCCGGCAGGCGGACGCAGCCGGCTGCAGGTGCGCAGCTTTCAGCGGGCTGCGTCTTTTTTAAACGCAAAAGGAGAACCCGCATCTTCCAGATACAGGCTCTCCCATCATGTGCTTCCTATATTCATCGTCACATCTCCAGCAAAATCATCTCTTGTCTCATTTCCGCAAGCTTCGCCTTGCTCTCCATCGCCGTCTTTTGATCGCCGGAAGCCATGGCGTCAAACAGCGTCGCCAGCTCGTAATCCATTTCCATGCGCAGGACCGGGATTCTCTCATCCGTTCGTTTGGATCGCAGCGCCTGCATCACTTCTTCCACCGTGACAACAGGTTCTTTTTGATACAGCACTTTATGCTCGATGCCGCTGATCTCCACCATGCGGATGATTTCGCCGAACATGATGTTTTCAATCAATATTTGTCTGTCTTTAAACCGCTTCACTACGGCATGCCCGCGGGTGTCCCCGATCAGCTTCTCCATCATTTCAGCAAGCTTCTCATCCTTAAAGGAGTAGTTCCCTACAATTTTATACTTCTCCCCGATTCGCTCGAATTTCAGCTTGATCAGTTTGCGTCCCGTACGAATCGATATGATGAACTGCAGTTCACTTTCATTCCAGTAGAGCGAATATCCTTCCTGAATAAGCGCTTTGATAAAATTCCGGATTAGCCGGCGATCAAATCGTAACTCTAGGTTGCAGTATTCTACTTCATGACTCTTGCTCACGGCAATCCCCTCCATATTTTATTGGCACGTCTTTGACTAAATATTCAGACAACTTATCCTCTTATCTTTATCTTATTATGAATTCTATGTTTTAGCAACTTGGATTATTGACATTTTTTTAAGGCAAAACGTACAAAAATTAATAAGGCCCGCCCGATAATCGGACAGGCCTGTTATTCAGCTTGCTTCCCCGCCGCCAGGCCGCAAAATCGCCGCCCTGACGCCAAACAAAATCAGGCAAACAGCGCCGGCACTCCCATGTGCAGCCGCATATCGCCGAGGGTTTGCCCGGAGGCTATTCGTTCAATGGCGTCAATGGCCCGCTTTTGCGGCATGAAATTCGAAAATCTTTTGCCTCCATATTCGGACATAAAGCCGCCGATCAGCCGGGCTCGAGAGCACCCTGGTCCCGGTTGACATATTCGATCTAGACGGTCTTCGGTTTCGGTGCCCATATTTTGATACGCCGGGTCCGTCAATTAAGCTTGGAAGCCTGAATATCTTCTTTTGACGTGCTTCCTACGGTATACGCCTTGGAACTGTTAATTTCAATCGTCTTCGTCAGTTTGAGCTTGGTGCGGAAAAAATGCCCGTTCTCGCTCATTAAAAAGTCATACGTATTTTCTTCGGGGAGGGCATCGATAATAATTGGCGTCGTCGAATACGACACCTTGTTTATTTCGTAATTCCGGATGCCCTCGATGTAATCGGAAATGGCTTTGCGCTTAAGGTCGTCCTCCTCTTCGGTGAAGACAACCGGCTCCGGCACGTACGCAGGCTGCGGCGTTTCCTGCCACTTCGGTTTCAGTTCTTTTTCGTTCACGTAAAAATCCCCGGTATACTTCTCTTTGGCCAGATGAAGCCCGCCGACGTCAACGCCCATTCTTTTCACATCTTTTAACCGGTAAAAGTAGCCTTGATCCGTCATGTTGATCAAAACGGGATATTGTGCGCCCAGATAAGTGAAATATTGCGCATAAGGGCTCATCAGCACGATTTCAGTATACTGCGTATCGGTTCCGTCCGTTGTCTGCTCAGGGTATTTGCGGCTGTTGACGTAGATCGTTTTGTTGCTTTCCTTCCAATTTACGATCGCGCCCAAATACGTTCCCAATTCTTTCACCGGCAAGTAGCTCGTATTGTTATAAATCAAAGGGGGATTTGCCAGCGCCACCTGCTTCCCGTCTACGACAACTTGAAAATCCTTGCGCAAATAAGCGTCCACCCGCTCCAAAACATCCTGGGCATACACGCCCGCCGTAAAACAGGTGCCCATCAAAGTACCGACAACCGTAAATTTCGTCCATTTGCTTACTCTCATAGCATTAGCTTCTCCTGTCTGCAAAGTAATGAAATGTCTGGAAATTATTCGCCATAAATCGCCATTCTCCTGCTTTTTCCAACAAAACAGCTCCAAAACGCCAGTGACTTTCCCGGGCAATGCTTCAAACGTCCCTGGAGTCTGACGGGTGAACTCTGTTGAAGTTATGCACAAAAGCAGCTCCGCCTGCCGGGCGACTTTTGCTTGCGAAGCGGCCGCCAAGGCGCTTCGCGGCCTATGCATGAGCTATGTACGGATCATTGCAGGAATTGGCAATTTGCATTAGAATGAGTGAAAAAAGTGTCAACAGGAGAGGAATACACGATGAATTTCAGCGGATTTACGGAGCACGATTTCGATACATTTGCCATTGCCGGCCTGGACGGCCGAATGGAGGCCATTCGCGAGCGGATTCAGCCCAAATTCAAGGCGCTGGGCGACTCCTTGTGCGAGGATCTGTCCCTGCTGTCCGGCACGGAGATGTTTTTGCATATAGCCAAGCACGCGCGGCGCACCGTCAATCCGCCTGTCGATACATGGCTGGCGATTTGCCCGAACAAACGGGGCTACAAGCAGGTGCCGCATTTTCAGGTCGGCCTGTTTGACGACCGGCTTTTCATTTGGCTCGCGCTCATTTACGAGCTTCCGAACAAAGACAAAATCGCCGAGCGTTATTTGGGTCAGCTGGACCGGCTGCAAAAAGAAGTGCCGAGCGATTTCGTATTGTCTTTCGATCATATGAAAAAAGATACGGTAGCCGTGTCGCAATTGGACCGCAGCGAATGGACAGCAGCGCTAACCCGCTTCCGCGATGTGAAAAAGGCCGAGCTCCTGATCGGACGCAATCTTGCCGCTAGCGAACCGGTTCTGAAGCGGCCTGCCGAGCTGGAACAGCTGATCAAGCAAACTTTTGAGAGCCTCATTCCGCTCTACCGGACTGCCGTCCAAGCCTGACAAAATTTAAGTTAGCTTAAGGTTCCATTCAAGTAAAATTTATCCTTTCTGTACAGACTAAGTGCTGTAATTCCGATTTCTGTACAGAAAGGAGGTATTCCGACCGATGAAACAAGCTTTTATGAAAAAGCTGATCGTCGGCTCCATCGCCTGCTCCGTGATGTTCGCCGCAAGCGCCGTCTATGCCGGAGGCCGCACAGCCAGCGCGCAGACGGAAGCGGCCCCGGCTGCGAAGGCGGCGGGCGACGAGCGCAAAGATGAGACCGCACACCACAGGCACGGGAAAAAGTGGCCGATCGTGGAAGAGGCCGCTTCCTTGATCGGGGTCAATAAAGAAACCATGATCAAATTGCTGCAAAGCGGCAAAAGCATTGCCGAGGTGGCCGCGGCCAAAGGCATCAGCGAAGCCGATCTGACCGCCAAGCTGCAGACGCTGCGCTCCGGCAAAATCGATGCCGCGGTCAAGGACGGCAAGATGACGGCCGACCAGGGCGAGCATATGAAGCAAAAGCTCCCCGAGCATCTGAAATCCATCTTGAACGAGAAACATTTGTTCGACAAGATGAACGATCACGGCAAATGGCACATGCACGGCATGATGAAGCCGGACTCCGAGAAGCTCGCCCTGTCGCTGGGGATGAGCCGGGAAGAGCTGAAATCCGAGCTTAAAGCCGGCAAATCGCTGGCCGAAATCGCCGCGTCCAAAGGCATTTCGAAGGACAAGCTCGTCCAAACGATCAAGGATCAGCTCACTCCTTCCATCGAGAAGATGATCAATTGCAAAAAAAATGACGGCCCCAAACAATAAGCCGCCGTTTACAACGGTTCTCCGCGTACCGATTTCGGGCTACCGCGGCGAACAAACAGGCTGCCCCGCAAGGTCCGACGACCGCGGGGCAGCCTTTCATTATGTCAATTCTTTTTTCACTCTTTCCAGCATGTATCTGCTGGATTCATCCGGCACATTGCCGTTGCCCTTCATCGCAGATGCCAGCCTGTTCGGCTGATACTTCAGCTCGTCCATAATCCGGTGAATTTTGCTCCTCGTCTTATCGCTGATACTGCCCGTGTTGTTGATGACTTTGGATACGGTAGCCGTCGAGATCCCTATCGCTTTGGCAGTATCATAAATAGTTGGCTTCATCGCTGACACTTTCCTTTTCACTGGATCCTTCATTTTGTGCCAACATTGTACACCATTAAGCGGAAAAACTCTACGCCTTTCCAGGGAGCAGGCAAGAAAACGCCCTCCGGGCTGTGGGCATCGCGGAATCGCGATACGCCTGCGGGCAGCCCCGGGCTCGCGTTTCGCCTGCGGGCAGCCCCGGGCTCGCGTTTCGCCTGCGGGCAGCCCCGGGCACACGGTACGCCTGCGGGCATCGCGGGCACGCGTTATAGCTGCGGGCATGACGCTGCGTGAGGCTGCATAACGTTAGCGATGCACATCTGCTTGCAACAGCTCGGCAAACGCCATTCTGGCCCCGAGCCATTGGGTTCAGCCCGCTGCAACACGCCCCTTTGTTGCCGCAGCCGGAAGGGGCCTGAACCGCTTAGAAATGCCAAAAAGCCTGCGAAAGTGCAGGCTTTATCTTTAAAAGTAGTTCATTTGGCTGAAAAGCCTGCAATTGTGCAGGAATTTTCGACTCAAACGGGTTTGAGCGCAGAAATGTGCTGAAATTCCTGCACATTTGCAGGAATTTCCCATTACGCGCGTCTTAACAAGCAAAAAGCTGCACTTTTGCAGGCTTTCTGCGCATAACCGAATAGATGCATCCGCTCTGGCGGGCGGGTTTTCCAACAGTCTGACTTTTGTGACTTTTGCAGACTTTCCCCCGCGCCGGCAACGGGCCGAGCCCGCCGATCGCGCCATTCGGGCCGTGCAGGCCGGTCACGGACCACGCCCGCCGCTCCGACCGCCCGAACGGCGGGCCGGCCGTACCGCGCGCAGCTCCCAACGCGCCGCTACAGGCACGGCTTCCCCGGCTTCGCTACGCGGTCTGCCCCGCCGCCGCACGGCGGTCCAGCAGCACGAAGCGCTGCAAAAGCAACGTCGCGGCCAAGCACAGCACGCCGCCGATCAGGAACGGCAGCGCCCGGTCAAGTGCGAACACAGCCCCGCCCAGCAGCGGCCCCGCGATGCGGCCCAGACTGTCCATCGACGAGCTTAAGCCCGTCGCTACGCCCTGCCCGACCTTCGTCCGCTGCGTGATGAGCGAAGTGACACAAGGCCGGATCAGCGCATTGCCTGCGCCGAAGACGGACAAATACACCGCGGCGCTCACCACGCTTGTCGAGAACAGCAGCAGGAAGAACCCCGCTGCGGACAAAATGAGCCCGATCGCGATTACGCGCTGTTCGGCCCCTTTTTTCACCAGCCTCCGCACGACGCCGCCTTGAATCAGCGCCCCGACAATGCCGCTCGCCAGAAACATCATGCCGATGTCAAAAGGCGTCGCGCCGATTTTTTCCATTTGGAAATACTGCAATGTCGCTTCCAACCCGGCAAGCGTAAACGTAACGAAAAACGACAGCACATACAAATATTTGAGCGATCCGGCAAACGCCGTCCATCTGGAAACTTTGCTTTCCTTGGCCGCGGAGGCGCGTTGATCCGCAGGCAGCGATTCTTTCAAAACCATGTAAGCGAATACGAGAGAAACGAACGATAAACCGGCCGATGCAAAAAAAGGCAGCTCCAGCCCCCAGCGGCTCAAAATGCCGCCCAGCGCCGGTCCGAAAATGAAGCCCAGCCCGATGGACATGCCGACCATCGCCATCCCTTTCGTCCGGTTCTCGGCTGTCGTAATGTCGGCGACATAGGCGACTGCGCAAGCGGTGGCCGCGCCGGAGAACAGTCCGCCCAAGATGCGGGATACGTACATGATCCACAGATGGCCGCCGGCAAAGCCGAATATTAAAAAGCTCACGCAAAAGCCGACCAAGCCGATCATGATGATAGGTCTGCGGCCGATGCGATCCGACATGGCTCCCCACACAGGCGACATGAGAAAAGATGCCGCCGAATAGACGGATAGCAGCAGCGCGTTGTGAAATTTGTCTCCTCCTGCCCCGACCACGACTTCCGGAAGTACGGGAATGATGATGCCGAAGCCAATGAATATCGTAATAAGCAGCAGGCTGATAATTCCGATTTGTTTATTCATGTTGCCAGTCTTCCTCCAATTGCAGCATTTTCCATTATCGTACCATACCTTTTTTTCCGATGGAAATGAACTTTTGAAGAACAAGCAAAATAATGAGAACCGAGCCGCTCAGCAAAAACGGCGCATGGTATCCGTAAATGTCCCACAGCTTGCCGGATACGATCGGTCCTATGATCATGCCGAGCCCTTCGATCGTCAGGAAAAATCCCCAAACCGCCCCTCTTTTCTCGGGAGGGATCGCCGATGCGATCAACGCGTTCCAGGAAGGAATGATCAGGGCGTAGCCGATGCCCAGCACGGCGACGAGAACATACAGCAGCCCCATCCCCCGCGCGTAGGTGAACAGCAGCAGGCTGGCTGCGCTCAGGGAAAAGCCCGCGACAAGAAATGGGCGAATGCCGATGCGATCGACGAGCTTGCCCATCGGGATCAAAAAGAGCACGGTCACCGCCCCGCCGGCGATCAAAAACATGCTGTATTGAAACGAAGACAGCTTCAAAACTTCCCGCGCATACAGCGTCAAGATCGGCGTAAGGATGCCGAGCGCGAACGTCTGCGCGAACATCGCGGGAAACAGCAGCGGGCTGACCGTCATCGATTGCCTGACCTCGCGCATATAGGCCGCCGCTCTTTCCGGCCGGCTACCGCGATTAGCGGGCATGTGCGCCGCTCCTTCGACCTTCTCCGGCGCTCGCCGCCCTCTCGCCGTCTTCCCTCCCGCCGCTGGTCTTCCGGGCAGCAGCAGGGCAACCAGTACGACTAGGGTCATGCAGCCGATAATTAATTGAAAGGCCGGACGGAAATTATGGTCCGCAATAAAAAAGTTGATCGCCACCGGACCGAGTCCGACGCCGGACAGCCAAGCCACATAGACGACGCTCATAATCGTTCCCTTCGCTTCGTCGCCGGCCACCTCCGTCGTACCTGTAATGACGCACGGCCACAGCGGAGCCGTGCCGAAGCCCAGCAGCGCGCAAGCCAGAATCGTCCAGATGTACGCGGACGTAGTCGCAATGAGCACGACGGAGACGAATGTCAGCAGGACTCCCGTCAGCATCACCGTCCGATAGCCGAATCGGTCGATGATCCATCCAACAGGGGTGCGCAGCACATTATCTCCAATATACTGGGCAGCGAGCGTCCAGCCGATAACGAAAGCGGAAGCGCCCAGGGCCGTTTTCATATAGACCGGCAAAATCGTCAGCAGCAGAGCGCCTTTCACAAATTCGACCACGAACATAATGATCAATAGTTCCAGTACAAACGGCGAAAACAAACGCTGTTTTTTCCATTTTTTCAAACTATTCATGGGATTGCCGCTCCTTTTCCCGACGTTTCCGATCTTTCCTGTTAGTTTTGCCGCAAGGCGTGCAAACTATTTTCAAAAATTTCACTTGCATGAAATCTCTATTTTGTTATACTCATTTTGTTTGTTGCAAAGATCGACAAGCAAATCCACTATAGAAGGGAAGCGATAATCAGGTGGACCATAACCGTACCCCCCTGTTCTCCGCACTGCTGGCGCATGCCGAGAAAAATCCGATTCAATTCCATATTCCTGGCCATAAAAAAGGAGTCGGCATGGACCCGGAATTTCGTTCCTTTATTGGGGACAATGCCCTGTCCATCGACCTCATCAATATAGCACCTCTGGATGACCTCCATCAACCGATGGGCGTGATCGAAGAAGCGCAAAAGCTTGCCGCCGACGCCTATGGGGCGGATCACACGTTCTTCTCCGTGCAAGGGACAAGCGGAGCCATTATGACGATGATTATGACCGTCTGCTCCGAAGGAGATAAAATTATTATTCCGCGCAACGTACATAAGTCCGTTCTTGCGGCTATTATTTTCGTCGGCGCGAAGCCGGTGTTCATTTCACCTGCCCGCGACAAAAATCTCGGGATCGATCACGGCATTACGACCCGCTCCGTCCGCAGAGCGCTTGAAAAACATCCTGACGCAAAAGCGGTACTCGTTATTAATCCTACTTACTATGGCGTCTGCACGAACTTGACCGAAATCGTAGAGCTCGTCCACAGCTACAACATGCCTGTTCTTGTGGATGAAGCGCACGGCGTGCTCATTCATTTTCACGACCAGCTTCCGGTGTCGGCCATGAAAGCGGGCGCGGATATGGCGGCGACCAGCGTGCACAAGCTCGGCGGCTCCATGACGCAAAGCTCCGTTTTGAACGTGCAGGGCAATCGCATCAATCCGAAGCGCATCCAGACGATCATCAGCATGCTGACTACAACTTCGACCTCCTATATTTTGCTCGGTTCGCTCGATACGTCGCGCAGACATTTGGCACTGAATGGCCGCTCCATGGCGCAGCATGCGCTGGATCTTGCCCATTACGCGAGAAAGCAAATCAATGAAATTCCGGGTCTCTACTGCTTCGGCGACGAAATTTTGGGCGATGAAGCTACATTTAATTTCGATCCGACAAAAATAACGGTCCACGTCCGCAAGCTGGGAGTTACCGGCTTCGAAGTCGAGAACTGGCTCCGCGACAATTACAACATTGAAGTGGAAATGAGCGATATGTACAACATTCTTTGCCTGGTCACGCCGGGGGACACCCGGGAGAACATCGATACTTTGATCGAGGCGCTGAGCAAGCTGTCCACCGTGCATGATGGCAGCGGCCACATCCATGAAGTAGTGGTCAAAATTCCGGCCATCCCGCAGCTGACCTTGACTCCAAGGGATGCGTTCTACGGGGAAACGGAAACGATTCCTTTCAAGGAAGCCGCCGACCGCATTATCGCGGAGTTCATTTACGTCTATCCGCCGGGCATCCCTATTCTTCTGCCGGGGGAAGTCATCACGCAGGAGCTGATCGATTACATCGTCGAGCACGTCGAAGTCGGTCTTCCCGTCAAGGGCCCGGAAGATCGCAGCGTGCAAAACGTCAAAGTCATCGTGGAGACGCAGGCCATTTTCTAAACGCGCGCAATCGTGCTGGATAAATATTGTAAAACCGTTTACATGGTGCTATGATGTTGTTGATGTGCTGATATGCTTACGACGCAAGTTTTCCTTCGGAAAACTCAAAGCATATGCTTACGACGCAAGTTTTCCTTCGGAAAACTCTTAGGAGGTCGCAAAACAATGGCTCAAAGCGCTTATATCAAGTTCGTGGCAGGCTCTGCCGTCTCCGCTCTTTCTTTGGACGAGGTCAAGGAGAAACTGCTTCATTACCGGGAACAGCTTGCCCTTACGGCGAAGCAGCTCGGCTGGGAATACGACGAGGCGGGATTTCCCTACACGATCGAAACGAAGCCGGAAGGCGACGGCAAATGGTTTTACCTCAAAGGAACGAATCCGCTGTACAAATATATCGTCGTCGGCGTCGGCAGTGAAGGCTCCCAGGACGAGGGGCGCCATTTTGTGCAGATCGTTTTGCCGGATAACGCGACTCATGGCGACAAAAGCAAAGGCAACGAATTCAGCAAATATTTGGGTCGTCAGTTGAAAGCCGAACTTCACTTGTTTAACGGAAGAATCATGTATTTTAACCCCCGGAAATGACGCAAACCGGCTGAATGTCAAGTGTCCAGGATATAATGAGAAACCCCCTTTCAGAACTCGCTCGCTCTGAAAGGGGGTTTTATGTATCGTTTTTACTCGTCAGCTTCTTGAGCTATAATTTCGTTGTAAATGGTAACGACACGTTCCCATTCCGCTTCGTCCTCGATATTGACGAGGTAAGCTTCATCGTCTTCTTCTTCGACACGGAAAATGACCCCGTCTGCCTCAGGATCGTTGCGATCCAACAATACGGCATAGGCCTGTTCTTGAGATTGGAAGGTGTACACCATCACCATCTCATGCTCTTTACCGTCCTCATCGGTGACGATAAAAATATCTTCCCCATGCTCATGATCGTGATCACAGTCTGGGCCGTGTACATGATCGTGTTTATGATCGCTCACAGGCAGAACCTCTCTTCATCAAATAATTGGTTTCCCAATCATGGTAACATTTTCGATAGGAGAGGTCAAACCACAGTTTGCGGACCCGCTCTTAATTGGACTGGATCTGCTTTTCCGAAACGACGTTGTAATCGGAAGAGCCTTCCTGCCGCATGGCAAACTTGACCAAATAGTTTCCGGACTCGTCAAACGAAACGTTGTACAAAGGAACTTTGAGCCAGAACGAATCCTTGACCTCCGTAATATCTTTGACCACAGGGTCTACCACGCTGTTCCCGCTCGGGGAGATGATCGATACCTGGACGGAATTGATGTTCGTTTTGAGGTTGTCAACCTGCGCGAAGACGATGATCATATCGGCTTTCTTGCCTTTCTCCACGACCCCAAAAGGCACGAACGACGAATCCTTCCGCACTTCCGTCGTAAAGAACATATGCACGTTCGGTTTGTACAAAGACACGGTCTTGTTCGTGTTGTCCCACTTCACCAGCGCTTGCAGCGACTGCGTCAGCGAGCGAAGCGGCAGAACCGATTTGCCGTTAATAATGAGCGGCGGCACATCCGAATCGGAAAACTCTTCCGTCTTATCGTTGACGACCAACCGCGCAATGCTGAATCCCTCATAATTCCCCCATATCGATGAGGCCACCACAGTAGCCGTACTAAGAATAAAAAACACCAGCATCAACGCAAATATACGCTGAACTTTCATCCCTTTCATCCCTCTTAACCCCTCCAGCTCTCGTTAGTAGTCTTCCTGTCTGCATCTTTATACTCCGGATGATGGGAAGAGTTGCGTCCGTTTTTATAAATTTGAAAAAAAAGCGAGAACCCGGTTCGTATACTCGGAAGGATAAAGCTTGTACGAGCCGACATGTCCGGCTTTTTCCGTAAGCCACAGCTGGGACGAGTGTCTGTTCCTGCTCCACATCGCCTCGCTATGGGTATAAGGAATAGCGCCGTCATTCCGGCTGTGGATGAACAAAATCGGCCTCGGGCTGACGCGGTCCACGGCTGCAAGCGCATCCACCCGCTCCGGGTCGATGCCCGTCATCCGCGGCAAAATCGTCAGTATGAGCGGGGTGAAAGGATAATGAGGAAGCTTCGACCAGACCGGCAAATTCGCCCGAAGGTAAGGTCGCAGCTGACTGAAGGGGCTGTCGGCAACGACGCCCACAACGGAGTCCTCCTCCGCCGCTGCGAGGATAGAGGCGCTGCCTCCCATCGAGAAGCCGATCAGACCGATCGCACCCGGCACATGCCGCTTGGTCCAATCGATGGCGCCCAGCAGGTCCTGTTTTTCCAAAAAGCCCACGGTCGTCATCGAGCCTTCCGATAGCCCCGAGTTGCGGAAATCGAACATGAGAACGTGATAGCCGGCCTGTACGAGCGACCGGGCGAGAGCCAGCGCGGGAAGACTTTTTTCCAGCCGTGTCCCCGCGTATCCGTGGGCTAAAATGATCGTCATCCGGGCATCAGGCCACGAAGCCGGCAAAAACCATCCGCGCAGGTTCGCGTCTTTCGTTCTGCTTTCAAAGGCAATATCCTGAAACGACAGGCCGTATGCAGCCGGAGAATCGTCGACAGGCTTATGCGCGGGGTGTGTAAGACGCCACCCAACATGGGCGGAAATAGCGACGCTTCCCGCCGCAGCCAGGAGAAATAAACTTCCAATTGTCCACATCAACATGCCCGACTCTCAACACCTCATCAAAAAGCAATAAATTGTAGTACCATTTACCTAATGAATCATGTAAACTTACAATAAAAGTGGCAATTACTAGGAGGACTTACTGAAATGGCCTGTTCAACGAAACTCGACATGGAAATTGACCGTTTAAAAAAACAGCTGGTGGCAACCGCCGCCGCTTACAAATACAATCTTCACCATCCCCAAGTCATCGAAATCAGCCAAAAACTGGACAAGCTGATCGTCAAGCAGATGAAACAGATCGCCGCTTCATAAGCTTCCGCCGTTTTTAACGGTAAGCTTGCGGAATTGCATATACATGTAAATGCGCCATGGAAGCAGCATTCCGTATGCAAGCACGAAAAAAACAGCCCCCGTTTGATAAATCGTGATCCACTCTTCCACGTAACCGTGCAGCGCGAATCTGACCGCCAACAGAACAAGCAATATCCCCACAAATGCCTTGGAGCGCTTCATATACACGTGGCCGTCCTGGACGTACATGTTCGACGTCTTGATTAACGGATAAGAGAAGAGCAGCGCGCCGACCAAAAAAGAAGCGATCCCCCATTCCACGGGAATTCTTGTGACCGGTGCAATGAACATCATAAACCCTGTGCTCATCCCGATCGGCGGCATGATGATTTTCATAGCGTTGACCGGCTTCGAAGAAGCCCGCATTCTGACCAGCATTACCATCAATGCCATGCCAAGAGACCCGAACAGGGATACAGCATGCAAATGAGAACTTAGTGCATAAGTCATCTGAAATCCCTCCAATCTGCTTTCCCTCCATTATAACATCGTCCCTTATTGTTCAAAAGTCATTTTACATAATGGTTGAAATTGTTCGAGCTCCCATGCTACATTAGAAAAAGAGGCTTTTTTGTCGAATATTGGAGGCGAATGAATGAGTTTGCAAATTCAAATGGTAGGCACCGGCAGTGCATTTGCAAAAAACTATTATAATACAAGTGCGCTGATCATTCACGATCGTCAGAAGGTGCTCATTGATTGCGGCTACTCGACTCCCCAATCGCTTTATCAGCTAGGGATTGCCCCGGACCAACTTGACGGGATTATCATTACACATATACATGCGGACCATGTTTTCGGTCTGGAAGAGATCGCTTTTCGTTTATTTTACGATTATAACAAGAAACGGATCAAGCTGTTTGTCACGCAGCCGGTCGCCGAAACGCTGTGGGAGCATACGCTCAAAGGCGGCATGTATAACCCGAGCGCGGGATGCGTCGGCCTATCGGACTATTTCGAAGTCGTGATCGTCGAAGCTTCCGTGCCAACCCCGATATTTCCCGGACTTCACATCGAAATGATACAGACACCGCACATACCGGATAAACCGAGTTATTCCATATTTATTAACCATCATGCTTTTTACAGCGCCGATATTCAATTTGACCGCAGCCTGATCGTGGACGAGGTCGTAGGCAGACGGAAGTGCACCGTTATTTTTCACGACTGCCAGCTTAGCGGGACGCCGATGATCCACGCTACGCTCGATCAATTGCTGACGCTTCCGGACGACATTCAGCAGCGCATCTATTTGATGCATTACAACGACACCATGGAGAGTTACATCGGTAAAACAGGCCGTATGACATTTGTGCGCCAGCATCAAACCGTGAACTTATCCGAATAAAAACACCGCCTTCCAGCCATCCTATACAGAGGAGGCGATTGAAATGAACCCTTTTGACCCAACTTCGGCAAAAACCGGAGCTGCCGCGCAATCCGGCAAAGAGCAAGTCGTAGCCGTACGCAAAAACGGGGACGGCGACATCGTCCAACTGCAATTGTCGTCGGGAGCCGTCGTCGATTACAAACAGGCGCAGCAGATGGCCAAAGCCGGACAGATTGAACATGTCAACGTATTCAGGGGCCGGGACGGCGATGAACATTTGCGTTCGGACGCCGACGGCAATCCCGATAACAATTTGGACAATTTACCTACATTCTAGTTTGGTTTTAAAACAAGAATCCGCAGAGACTTCGGCTCGCGGGTTCTTTTTTTCGAGAAAATCCGCCTTTATTTACTAATATTTACTATCGTCATGCAGGTATTTACTTGTCTATAGAGAACATTACACATATTGCTCATCCGAATTCCCTGTTTTTAACATAATGTCATACATGCACTCAGGAGATGATATCGTGATCTTGAACTGTATTCTTTACGCTTATGCCGGTGTTATGTGCGTATATGCATTTGTGACAAATAGCGCCATTCATCCCGCACCTGTTATTTTGTGCTGCGTTCTGTATATGTCGAGCCTGCATCTGAACAATCGGCATGCCGCCCTCCCCTGGGTTCGTCTGCTGTTAATAGGCGGCTTTCACTGGGCTGCACAGCAAAATATAGCGCTGGCGCTGTACCTGCTTTCCATGTCCCGGGATATTGGCACGGAAGAGCGCAGGCGTGCGGCATGGCCGTTAGCAGCCGCTTATACAGTCGTTTATGTGGCAATTGCCGCCAATATGCCTGGCGCTTACGGCCCGGGCTTGCTCTGGTTGTTTGCCGTCAGCGGTTGTTTGCATTTCGCGTCCGTTTTTGCATTGACCCGCTCCAATCGATCCGCCGCGAAACAGACGGAGCTTCTGAGGAAAGAGCGGACAAGACTCTCGACGCGGGATTCCTTGACCGGGCTGTACAACTACGAGGAATGCCACCGCCGTCTGGAAGAGCTTGTTGCCGAAAAAAGCAGCCTGGCGCTCATTTTGATCGACTGCTATGACTTGAAGTCCATGAATACGGCGCGCGGTTTCCAGGCCGGCAACTTTATTTTAAAGCAAATCGCCGAGCTGCTGAAAATTTTGTTCTCTGACGCTCTGATCGTCGCCCGGTACGGAGGAGATGAGTTTGCGGTCGTCATGCCGCTGCAAGACGGCAACCACAAAAACAATGTCGCCTCCTACAAACTGCAGCTCGATTCGGAGCTTCCCAAGCTGACGGGCATCCAAATTACATACGGCATCGCTACCTATCCGTTTGAAGGACAGACGAAGGATGATCTGATACTTATGGCCGAGCACCATTTATTTTTGAAGAAACGGGAAGTGTGGCTAAAACGCGAGGAGCATATGCTGCGGTCGGAAAAGCTGCGGGTAGTGGGAGAATTGGCTTCCGGTATGGCCCACGAAATACGCAATCCGTTAACGACCATCCGCGGTTTTTTGCAAATTTCTAAAGCAAACGATTACAATATCGAAAGCTGGTACTCAATGATTATGGACGAAATCGATCGAATGAGTGAGCTTACGGCTGAATTTCTGCAGTTTTCCAAGCCGCATTCCACACAGTTCAGCATCCACTCGCTGCATGAGTGCGTAGCTCGGGTCGTTTCGCTGACGGAGTCCGAAGCCACCAGGCTGGGGCATATTTTAAGCTACAACATACCGGGCACGCCTGTATATGTCGTTATGGATCAGGATAAAATGATTCAGTTGATTCTCAATTTGGTGAAAAATGCATGCGAGGCCATCACGGAAAACGGCTTGATCCGGCTGCAGCTCACTGCCGACCAGAAGCATGCGACACTCGTCGTAGAGGACAACGGGCCTGGCATTCCGAGCGATTTGCAGGAAAAAATATTTCATCCTTTTTACACGACAAAAGAAAGCGGTACAGGGCTTGGCTTGTCCATCTGCTACAAAATTGTCCAGGATCACGAAGGGACCCTGGAAGTGGAGAGCCAGGTCGGCCAAGGCACCCGCTTTATTATTAAATTCCCGCTCGCTTCGAATCAAAGCGCTCCGCTGGACCACGCCGCTTATATTTAAAGCGGCTTTTGCATGCTGACGTGCGGGATGCCGGCATCGTCAAACGGCTCGGGCGAAATGACATGATAGCCCAGCGACGCATAAAAGCCCTCCGCCTGGCATTGGGCATCCAGCATCGCGGAGACGCACCCCAGCTCTTTCGCGTGCTCTTCCATCGCAAGGACAAGCTCCTTGCCCAGGCCTTTGCCGCGGTGTTCCGCAAGAACAGCAATCCGCTGCAATTTGGCGATTCCTTCCGCATACATATACCAACGCGCTGTCGCGGCAGCTTGTCCACCTTCGAGAAGAAGAAAATGATGGCTTGCTTCGTGAGACTCGTCCTTCTCATCCATTTCCAAATGTTTGGGAACCTGCTGTTCCTCTACAAATACTTTCAACCGGATATCGAAACAGGACTGCAGTTGTTCCTTGTTCGTTACGCGAATCGTTTCTGTCATGTGACGCACCTTCCTTTCCAAAGTCCAGCTTATCTCATTGCCGGGGCTGCCGCAAGCGGCGATTTCGCCGCCGGTTTAGATTCTGTCCCCACTTTTTGATACAATGAGAGTATGAGCTTGCAAAAAGGAGTTTTGTCAATGAATATAGCCTTCTTCCTACTACCCAAATCTGAAGTTATTACGACTACTATGCAGACAACGCTGCGTCAAATTCTGGAACGCATGGAATACCATCGGTACACGGCAGTTCCGATCCTCTCCGAGAACGGCCACTACGTCGGGACCGTTACAGAAGGCGACTTGCTCTGGTTTCTCAAAAATTCCGAAGGCATCGGCTTCGAGAACGCTCACCGGCACCTCCTGCAGGAAGTGCCGCTGCGAATGAACAACAAACCGGTTCATATCCACGCGGATATGGAAGATTTAATCGAACTGGCCAAAGTGCAAAACTTCGTTCCTGTCGTCGATGACGCGGATAAATTTATCGGCATCGTGCGCAGAAGCGATATCATCGAATATTGCGCCAAACAGATGTTCAGATCTCCTTCTGCCGCGGCAGAGCATTAAAGCTAATGAAGCCGGCCTCCCAAGTCGGCTTTGTTTTTATTTTTGCATATTGCGGTCACCAAAAAAACGTATGTAATAATGGCAATCGATATAATTGGATAAGAATGATAGGTTTTTTACTGAGTGGAAAGCAGGATGTGCGAGGAATGAAACAACGACGGACAGCGAAAGAATGGTTGCCGCTGAGGAACAATGCAGAAGAAAAGAAGCCCGATTCCGCAGCTGCAGCTTCGATATGACGGCATCTTATTGAGGAAATTTCACCGGTTCAGACGGCATCGGCTTGGCGAAGGGCTGTACAGGCGGCGTCGGAATGTCGCTGTTGTCCGATTCTTCTTCCTCACTCAGCCACCGCCCGAAATCGGCCATATGCAGCCCTAACTGGTTCATTACTTTACTGATATCCATTTCTCTCATGATCCGCACCTCGTTTAATGGTTTGTCTATTCTCTTTTTCTACCCTATACTTTAACCATCATTCCAGCTCCTGTAAATAAGTGCATATTGTCGAAACTCCTAAAAAATAAATCAATCCAATATAAAGAAATCTTGATCGAAAACCTGCCTTTTCGACAAAAAGAACCGCGCAGGCGGTTCCTTTGTCTTATTGCAATTGGCCGGAAGACGAATTTTTGGATGAAACAAATTCACTGGCCCAATCGACCATGCCGTTCATCAGCGTGAGCACCAAATTTACGGCGTCCTTCTCCGTCATCGCCCCGCTGGACTGGTTGCAAACGTATTGCGCCGTCTTTTGCTCCAATTTTTCCACAAGATCTTTAATTTTCAGCAGCTCGTACGCCAAATCCGACACCTGGTTTCCGCCGCCGTTCCTTTGATTCTGATTTTGTTGATTTTGTTGATTTTGTTGATTTTGCTGGTTTTGCTGGTTTTGCTGATTTTGTTGGTTTGACTGAGTCTGCTGGTCCTGACAACCGGCCTGATCTTGCGGCTGGCTGTTGTTACCGGACGCTTGCTGCTGCCCGCCGCTGTTTTGATCCTGATTTTGCCCGTTCTGCGAGTCCTGTCCGCTGTTTTGTAACATTTTTTTCATCTGCTCCAGTTCGATAAGCATCATATCGTTTTGCTTGGTCAGTTCGTCCATTTGCAGCTTCAAGTCTTGAGTTTTGATCATTATCATAATCGCCCCTTTGCTTATTTCACAACGCCGCAGGCGACTCGTTTGCCCGAATTGCCTGACGGGTCTGTAATGAAATCATCGACCTGCTCATGGATAATCAAGCTTGTACCGCCGGGCTTCAAGAGCGAGTTAGGCTTGTCCTGAGGAAGAACGACCAACTTTGTCGTTACGTCCATTTGGCCGTTTCCCTGCGCATCCACCGCCAAATTTGGCAGATCGCCTACGTGCGTTCCCTTGGGATTCAGGAATCCATGTTCTTTCTTATACGTATTGAAATGGGCGCCAGCGGTAGTAAATTCCGGAGCTTCGCACACGCCGTTCTCATGAATATGAAAACCGTGCATACCCGGTTTCAATCCGCTGACCTGAAGCTGAATCCGAACTCCATCCGCTACGGACTGCAGCTTCGCCGAACCGATCTTTTGCCCGGTCGTTCCGATCATGGACACCTGAATTTCAGCGGGCTGCCCCGCCTCCTTAACAGAAACACTTTTCACACTCTGGCAACCGCTTATCGTAAGCAGCATGGCACTTGCGGCCAACAATAATTTTGTCGAATTCACGGACGATTGACCTCCTGCGTCTTGGGATTTGCAAAAACTACACTTAGGATGCGCAAGTGAATCCGACAGTAAACATCAAACGGATACAATTTTTCAAAAAAAAATCCGCAATCTTTTCGATTGCAGACTACTATGGGGCTATATGTTATAAAATGGTCATCAGCTTGGCGATCGTTTGCAAATTTTCCAGCTTGCGCTTGTAAAAATGGAACTCGACCTTGGCATGCTCTACCGCGGCTTCCACGCGTAAAACCTGCTCCTGCAAATCTTTGGTATACGGCCACATCTCGGCTTGGCGCTGCTGCTCGTTCTTCCCGTTCACCAAGCCTTCGCCGATCACTTCGCACTCTTTGGCAAGCAGCCGATGCTTCGCCCAGGCCAATTCCGTTACGGCATCCGTATAGATCGCTTCCGCCTGTTTCAGCAATTCAGGCACAAGCTGCAATTCCAAAATAACATCCGACCGATTCATAAAGGTTCCTCCTTGCCGGCTGACTCACGCTTTATTAAAAGATAGGGATCCGGAATTTATCGCCCTGTGAAGAATACACAATCGCTTCCGAGCCCAGAAGGTCGATCTTCACCAGCGACTCCCGTATCCTGCCGATCGTTATTTTGTTGGACCCTAACGCCTTGATTAACCTCGGAAGGAGCTTTCGGTCGGTGCCAATCAACCTCACTGGAACTTTCCTCTGATTAAAAAAAATAATCACATTGTTCACGCACGAACCATCTCCTTATATATCTTTTGACTTTCTATGTATATGTGCACGCCTTATTTTTATGAGCGGGAGCGAAGGCAATCGGTTCCGTCAGTTCTGAGCGGAAAAATTATTGTGATTGCTCGTATAAATAGTCTGAACATTCAAAACAATAAAGGCGTACCATAAAAAAGGAGATGATGATCAATGGCAACTAACAACGCTTTAGTCGTACAACAAGCAAAGGCAGCATTGGATCAACTGAAGTACGAAGTCGCTCAGGAAATTGGTGTTCCGCTCTCTCCGACTGGCTACAACGGCAACCTGGCCACACGCGATGCCGGAGCAATCGGCGGCAACATTACCAAGCGTCTGGTGCAAATTGCCGAGCAACAGCTTTCCGGCTTCAAACGCTAATCCTTTGATGTAGGAGCAAGCAAAGCATAGAAGGACTGTCTCCCCTTGCGGGGCGGACAGTCCTTTGCAATGCAAATTCGGCGCTTTATTCCCGCCGGCCGTGGGCTTGTTCGGCCATTTGCTTTATATATGCGTTCCGCTTTTGCAAAAACCCGGCCATATACCGCTTCAAAAACATCATGTCCGCCAGCTTGCCGAGCACCCCGAGCGGCGAGGTGTAATCAAACACATCGGTCATGATCGTTCCCGCTCCGCTATCCGCAAACTCATGCGAATGCCGGAAACGCTGAAAAGCTCCGCTGACCATCTCGTCCACAAAACGGTGCGGCTTGTCGAACTCCGTAATTTTGGCCGTCAACCGCTGCCTGATGCCAAAATGAACGGCTTCCCAAGTGACCGTCTCCCCCAACTCGATAAGACCGCTCGTCACGCCGGCTACCGCCCTCTCCTTCGTCTGCGAAGCGGACTTGGCATGAATATCGATACTTCTCGCCAAATCAAAACAAATCTCTTTCGGAGCGTTAATGTACAGCTCGATTCGAATTACAGGCATGTCGGTTCCCCCAGTCAGCATCCATTATAGCATTTTCCGGGAAGCATTCATGCCCGACTCCTAATTCAAAAATTTCTTCTGTTTGGCTTTTTCTCCGGCTTTCTCGTGCTCGTAAACGGACAATCCGAACATAACCATCGAAATCGCGAACATGACACAGACCAGTACAAGGCTCATCCAAAAGTAATGATGAATTTCAAGATATACCATCGTGGGTATCGTCGCCATTAGACACGCATACAAAACGATATTTAGTTTCTTCGAACGTCCTCGTTTCATCGCAATTCAGCCTCCTTCCGTATCGCAAGACAAAGTCACCTATTCGACAATTTTTTGGATCCGCAGTTTGGCCAGAAGCAGATTGTGATCCGCTCTCAGACTGTTAATGTCCAGCGCGGAAGAATCATTGACAACCTTGCTCGGTATCGATAAGCCTTGATTTCCGATAAAAGTTCTGCGCATTACATAGATCGATGTATCGTCCGTAACAAAACCGTTCTGCACATCGGCCCCGACCTGATTGCCAATGAACGAAATTTTCGTATCCGTGTAGGCGTAATACAATTGATACCCTGCAAATACGAAAGCATTCGTGCAGTTCGATATTACATTGACCGAATAAGTTTGATTGAATAATTTATTGCCGTAAAAAGCTGTCCCGCAATCGCTGATCGTATTGTCGGCATAAGAACATAGCAGCTGCTCGTTGTTAGACACGCCCACATCGAATCCCGAAATCGTATTGCCGGAAATGCTGCATCTGGATGCGTTGGCTCCCCCGGATGCGGCTAAATGAATGGCCGTCGATCTCCTTTGGGTATTCCTGAACGTATTGCCGGTTATCGTAACGTTATAGGAACCGCTGATGCAGTTAATGACACTGTACGGCGTACCGTCGGCAAACGAGTATCCGCATTCCTCGAAGACGTTGCCGGAAACCGTGATGCCGTTGGATGAGTTCTGTATGTGGACAGCCTCTTTATGAATCCCGTAAAACACGTTGCCGGTTATCGTCATGCTTCCGCCGCCCGCTACACCGATTGCAAATCCGGCGCTCGCGCTTACGTTGGACAACAAATCAAAATAATTGCCCACGATGGAAATATTCGAGAAATCGGCCAAATTAATTTCAATATAATCGTATCCCCCGTTAAAAAACGAGCACCCTTGGACGAGCAGCCCTCTGCCCCGGGCACTGTTGTTCAGCAAAATGCCGTATCCGACATTACCGAACTTGCACTGAAGAATTGAAATGCCGTTCACAAAAGTCGTCGAACCGTTATTGATGGCGACACCCTGCGTACCGTCTAAAAAGCACACATTCGAAATGGTCAGCACGGAAGTCCCCCCGGCAATATAAATGCCGATTTCTCCGGACGTATTTAACTGAAAAGTCAAATTGGAAACGGTTGACAAGCTCCCATTCGTAATCACCACCGCAGAGCCGGCAAAACTCGAAGAAGCTTTAAGAATCGAAAGCTCCCCTTCCCCTACCAGCGAAATATTGGACGGAATGGTGATCGCGCTTGCCACTAAAAATACCCCGTTCGGCACATAAACGGTTCCTCCTCCTGCCGCTGCGGCCGCGCTGATGGCATCCATGATTTTTACCGTTTGATCCGAATTTCCGTCTCCTACCGCCCCATAATTCGTAATATCGTACTTGAACATTGGCATCACCTCCCCGCCTTCTGCGGTCCTGTTATTTCGCTTCACTTCTTCATATGTTCCAAGATATGAAAATAGCACCGCCCCAAGTCGAATCCGTTTGACGGAGCAACGCCCATTCGGATACGGATGGCACGGCGGCCACTATCATGACGGACACTACCATGGCGGCGGACATCACCGCGAGACTTCCAAATAAATCGCCGGCCCAAAGTGAAAACTTGGAAAATTCATCTCATTTTAAGGTAGCATTCATAATTGAATGCTACATTTCTTTTGTAGTACATATTGAGAGCCGGAGTGATCGAAAAATGAGCAGTATCAGGAAAAAATCAGCCGCTGTTTTAGCCGCGGCAGCATTGCTGTTAGGCGGCAGCTCCACCTTATTAAGCGGCAATGCGTATGCCCAGACGACGGCCAAGCATACCGTTCACACCAAAAACGTTGCGCAAAATTATGCTCGATGGTCAACCGCTCAACTGGTTGCCAACTCCGCTTCTGTTTTAAAAACAGACGAAAAAACGATCTACGCCGAATTAGCCAAACACGTTACGTTGGCCAAAATTGCTAAAGAGAAAGGCGTTTCGGAACAAACGTTCGAACAAAAGCTCATCGACATTGCCGACAACGAAATTGACGCGGCAGCCAAGAAGGGCACGATCAAAGCGGCTGACACGGCCAAAACCAAACAAAAAATCGGCAAATTCATCAAAAACCAAATTTTCAACAGCAAGCTGTACACCGTCAAACATACTGCCACGACCAAAAAATCCAAAACTTCCTGATTCGCCCGGGGCCGCTTTCAAGCAGCCCCTTTTGTTATGTTACGGGGACGTTTTTTTCTTTCAATAGATGAAAAAAATTGCAATTTTGTTTATTTTCAAACAGAATTCATTTTGAAAATCTGCTAATATTCGAATAAAAGGGGGGACATTTATGATACAAATCATTTGTTTGCTGATAGCCGTATTATTTATAATTGGTATTTCTATTGGTGATGACAACGAGCAAAATGAACCTCCGGACCGGTTTATTTCAAATACAGCTGACTCCTAGCTACGCCTACATCGAAACTACGAATTGAGCTTACATAAGAAACAAATAAGCTGAGCTGCAAAACATGCCTTCTGACTTCCGGGTCAGGAGGTTTTATTTTGTGCTGCTGTTGTTTGGAACAGTTGAATCTACCGCTAGTAATGTTATTTTTTGGTAAACATATTGTAATATAATCCCTTATTTTATATGCTTTTATTGTATTACAAACCAAACATATATTGTGGAGGGATTATTTATGAAAAATGTAAAATCATTCGTACTATCCGTTGCTGTCGCCGCTTCGCTGTTCACAGTCGCTTCGGCCGCCTCTGCTCACCCGCTGGTTAATTTGCACAACTACAGCACATTCAACACATATAAAGCAGCATTGGAGAAGCAATATGCAATTGATGGAAACAATGCCCACGATCAATGGGAGCTTGACGAGCAATATAGACATTACAGAGCCGATATTGCGATTGCAACCCCTTATTACAACGGCTTGGGAACCGGAACCCCCCGCTTGGATCTTTTAAACTATTCCAGCTATCAAGCTTATAAAACCGAATTGGATAGAGTAGTTATCGAAGATTGGAATCATGCTTATGACCAATGGGAGCTTGACCGGATCTATTCCCAATATCAAGCCGACAGCGAATCCGCAAAAATTTATTTCGGAGTGTAATCCAGCATATCTAAAAGCAGACAAAGCCGAAAGCCCTTAGAAATTAAGGGTTTCGGCTTTTAAGGCTGTACGATAATGGATGGGATGCTGAACAATAAGTTTACAAGCAGAGTTTTGCCATGTTATGTTATATTTAAATTACTAACAGGAGGCTAAACGGATGAAGGACAACCAATTAAACCGCATGGAAGAAATGCTGGGAACACTAATCAAAATGGTTGGGGAAAATAACAACAGGCTGAAGACGCTTGAGGACAAAACTGATCGGTTCGAGAGCAAAGCCGATACGCTGGGGTCGGATATGCAAGAAGTCAAAAGCATTGTCAAAGAACTGATGCAAGGACAAGAAAGGCAAGATCGCATTCTTGAAATGCTCTCCGTAAAATCCATTGAAACGGACTCATATATTCGGGATTTTAAACGAAAAATGCAGTGAAGCTCACTCATCCAATATCGAGTGAGCTTTTATTTTGGCCGAAAAGAGCATTCTTGACCAAATCTTGACCATGGAACCGATTTTTGCAATCATTTACAAGTAGACAAAGTCTCAGAAATGCAAAAAACCCTTGATAATCAAGGGTTTTTCTATATGACCTGTAGTGGGCTCGAACCACTGACCCCCACCCTGTCAAGATGGTGCTCTCCCAGCTGAGCTAACAAGTCGTTTCAGTGACAAGTAGTAATATATCAAGAATTTATCTAATTGTCAACAACTTTTCTAAACTTTTTTTATTCATTCATTTTAGCTGCATGTCAGGCTGAAATATCCATCCCCCTCTTCACCCGCCAATTGCTCTTTGCGAGGGACCACGTCCATGTGCACAAGGGCAGCGTCCACAAAAACGGCGCATACGGGAGATAGCTTTCCGCCGGCACGCCAAGAATCGTACCGCATACGATGGCCAGCATGTTCCAAGGGATGATGGCGGCGAAAACGAGGCTTGAATCCGCGACGACACGGGCGAGCTGGCTGCGGGGAAATCGCCGCTCCCAAATCGGCAGCAGGCTGCGTCCGGTCATCATGATCGGCAACGTTTGCGTGCAGGATATGAGGCTAAGCACTAGTCCGAAAAGAGAGGCCCGCAGCGTGGCCACGAAGAGTGAGGACGTGGTGCCGAGAAGCTTTTGCATGTATGGCTGCAGAGCTTGATTCGCTTCGAGGATGCCGTTGTACGCACCGGCAAGCGCAATAAGAATCATCAGCTCGATCATGCCTGACATCCCTTTTGTTTGCAGGGAAGGAAACGCACCGGAATGGTATCCGTCCCACAAAACGCGAATCCATTCGTTCCACTGAATATGCTGAAAAATAGTACCGGCGGCAACTGCAGCCGCGATCGAACAAATAAAGGCATTCCTCGTTCGGATACGGAACAAAATGGATCCTAAAAGAATAAGCACAGGCAGCAGCAGCCACAAGCTATAGGCAAATCCGCCGCGAAACTGCTCCTGCAAGGCGGATACGCCGCTTTTGTGCCAGCCTCCGTTCAAATCATGCGCCACGAAAAAGACGGCCGACAATCCAATCGCACCGACTGTGGTCGGGAGCAATGCTTTGAATTGCTGTTTCACGGCCACGCCAGTGGAAGCCGCCGTCAGCTGATGGGCGCTGGAAAACGGCGACGACCTGTCGCCTACGAATGCCCCGGATACGAGTGCGCCGGCGATGAGAGGAAGCGGAATTTGCAGCACGGCGCCCAACCCCATGAGCGGGATTCCGACGGAGCTTAGCGTTCCTGTAGACGTTCCCAGGAGCATAGAGATAATCAAGGAAACCACAAACGCAAATGTGACGAAAAAAGCCGGATCGATGAGCGAAATCCCCCCGTCGATCATAAACGGAATCGTACCGCTGGCAGTCCAGGCAGGGATAATCAAACCGACTAAAGCAAGAATCCATATCACTTCTCTGGTATGCTGTATCCCTTTCAACATTTGGGATGCGGTAGATCGAACGGTATTGCCTGCCCGCAGGCTATAAAAAATCAAAGTAAAAAGCCCCAACATAAATCCAAGGGCTAGAGGAATTTGAAGCGCATAGGCAGCTGCTAATCCGATGATCGTCACACTTACAGTAAATACCAGCCGGCCCGCAGTCAGCATCGCCCTGCCCCCCTACTCCTTATTCTTTTTGGCCCAGTATCCTGCGAACTGCCTTTTTAGTCTCGGCTATAGCCAGCCGAAGCGGCGCAGTCTCCCCCTGAAAAGGATGGACGGCCCCGAAGGTATGATCGCCATCCGGCACCTTTATCCATTGAACGTCGGGATTTCGCTCCACAAGCCGGGCGGAGCCGCCGATTCGTTTATCCCCGTCTTCAGTGCCCTGGATCAAAAAGATCGGAATCGCCGCGCCGCCAATTCGGCCAACCAGATCGTACCGTTCCTTTTCCCGCTCCATATCCTCCAAAATTTCCAGATCAAGCGGCATAAGCTGCTTCGTTCGCCCATTCATCGTATATGTACGGCCATTTGCCCGCATTTCCGCTATATTTTCCTCGGTCAACAAGTTGACGTCCGTAATGCCGTTCCAACTGATCACACCCGCAACAAAACTCGAATGATCCAATCCATAGATAAGACATTCCCCGCCTCCCCGGCTGTGCCCGAGCAAAATAATCGGACGCGCCGCACGCGCACGGGAGAATGTTTCGATTTCATGCCTGTCAAACAAGACGGTTTCCGCTCTGTTTTCGTTCATTGTCTGCAAAAATACGCCGGAACCGATCAAACGGACCATCGCATCAAGATCTTCAAGATTTTTTGAATACGTGGCTTTTGCGAATTTTTCAAGCTCTGTGAACTCAAGCAGATCGGCTCCGACTCCGTTATGGGAATAATTCATCGATACAACGTCCACTTGCTCCGCCAGCTCGGCCGCCGCAAACGGAAACATCCCCCAATCCTTAAAGCCTTTGTATCCGTGGCAGATCACAAGGGTCGCCTTGGCCGGCTGCACGGTTGCAGGATAAAAATCCGCGCGAATCGTCCGATTTTCTCCCATATTCAATTGAAAAGGCTGCTTTGCCGTCATTCTCATCTTCCTTTCGATAGGGTTCAAAGAACGCCTTCAACGCTCCATGTTTTCGTATATTTTACCACAATCTGTTCAGGAGAGAATATGTCCGGGCGCTAAATGGATTTGCTTTTGAGTTCATATTTTCGGCGTATCCAGCAAAAACTTCATTGTAGAGTATGAGCAGTCACTTTTCCTCAAGAGGAGGCCCCTATCCATGCACCGAAAGGCATTATGCCGCCGGTTTTTCAGGCTAACAAGCGTTTTTGCGATGATTCAGCTGTTGTCGTGCCTGCATGTTTCGCTCCTTGCAGCCGAACCGGATGGAGCCGTCCAGGCCGCGGAACCGGCAGAAGCCGGACAAATTCATCTAAGCGTTAAAGCTGCGCCGCAAGCGATGTATGAAACAACTGCGGATTTTAAAGATAAAAAAATGATTCGTGAATTGGAAAAAGGGACAGCGGGGGCCGCCTATGAAGAAGCGCTGCCGCCCGATACCGTGCTAACTTATGTGCAAAAGGGGCAAACGAAAACGTTCGGTGTTACGCCTGAGGGAGAGGTCATTGAGCTTGCGGGTAAAATGAAGCTGGCCGTAAGCGGCCGCGTGCAAAAAGACTTGAAAAACCAGGTGCAGTCGCTAAGAGCCAAGCACTATGGCGAAATGCTCCCCTGGGAGGAGGCCAGCCGGGTGCTGCCCAAATACAGCAGCTTCACGATTACCGACGTGGAATCGGGTCTGAGCTTCCAGGGGCAGCGCCGCGCCGGAAGCAGCCATGCGGACGTGCAGCCGCTGACGAAGACCGACTCCGCGACGCTCAAACGCATCTACGGCGGCGCCTGGAGCTGGAACCGGAGGGCCGTTCTGGTGAAGCTGAACGGCCGCACGCTGGCCGCCTCCATGCACGGCATGCCGCACGGCGGCGACGGTATTCCCGGAAATGACTTCAAGGGTCATTTCTGCATCCATTTTCTCGGGAGCGTGACACACGGCTCCCGCTCCATTGATCCTGCGCACCAGGTCATGGTGCACAGAGCCGCCGGCTTGCTGACGGAGTACATCAGCAAGCTCTCGCCCTGGCAGCTGATCGACGTCTGGATCGCTGCCGCCAATCAAGGCGACCTGCAGCTGCTGCAGGCCGCCACAGGGCAAGAACAGGCGGTGCATGTGCGCAGCATGCACCGCCTGTCGAAATTCCCGGAGCTGGATACGTCCCAGCTCCTTGAACTTGAAACCGCGGTCGATGTTTCGGCTACGCCGGAACGCGCGACCGCGCCGAAAACGAGGCGAATTCTGTTTCGCCTCGAAAGAGCCTCCACCGATGCGCGATGGTACATCCGCAGCGCCAAAATCACTTGACGGCCGCCACGCAGTTCGCGCGGCCGAACACGAACGCCGGAGCGCGGCAATAAGCGCGCTCCGGCGTTCGAAAAAAAACAAAAAACCCTTGCTCTGCAAAGGGTTTCAGCTATGGGCCCAGAGGGACTCGAACCCCCGACCAATCGGTTATGAGCCGACCGCTCTAACCAACTGAGCTATAGGCCCGTATGAAAGATTTGGTTGCGGGGGCAGGATTTGAACCTGCGGCCTTCGGGTTATGAGCCCGACGAGCTACCGGGCTGCTCCACCCCGCGTCGTTATTGCCGCTAATAGCGACAAAATTAAATATACACTAAATACAAATGGAAAGTCAAGGATTTTTTTACCGTACAGATCTGCCTTACAAAGTGCTGTACCTGACACCGAAACGTCCTTTTTTCGATTTGTATACCTCGACTTCCTGAGGGCATTCGTATCCGTAAATCCACCAGTCTTCTTCCATCCGCTTGGCCAAACAGCCGGCCTGGAATTTGGAATCGTACAATTTTGCCCAATACACCCAACGCATGTACAATCACTCCGTCTGTTAAGTATCAATAATCCTATCATAACCAAAACGGGCCATCCTTATGAGCGTCTTGTAATTTCATGGATACAGGTGTTAGAAGCGGCAGGAAAGCGGTATAATAGGTATATGCTAGTTCTTAGGAGGGGTGTTCATGAACTGTGGAATCGCCGTTTTTCCGTCCAAAGAAGTGCAAGACGCTGCGAACAGCTACAGGAAGCGCTACGATCCTCACTATAATTTGATTCAGCCCCATCTTACCCTCCGCGACAAAGAGGTGTGGGATGAGCAAAAGCTTGCCGCCGCCGCGGCGCATCTTGAGGAGAAGACGAAAGCGGCAGCTCCCTTTGAGCTGCATTTCAACCGGTTCTCTTCTTTTTATCCCGTCAACCATGTCATTTATTTAGCGCTTGCCGATACGCAGCCGATGATCGACTTGCGGAATGCCATTTGTACGGAGCTGCTCGCCGAACCCGACAGACCTTATTTGTACAACCCTCATTTGACGATCGGGCAAATGCTGGGCGCCGACGAGCTGCACGATGTCCTGTCCAGTTTGAGACATACCCCCGTCGATTTGCGCTCCAAAGTGGATCGCATTCACCTCCTGTTTCAAACGGAGAACGAAGCCTGGACCGTTTATCAAACATTTTTGCTTCGCGGATGACTAGAAACTGTCGAGGGGCAACCCTTTCTTCAATTGTCAGATCAAAACAAGTCGGGCAGCGGGTTAAATTGATCCCTTTGCTCGACTTGTTTGCTTTAGCGCTGCCTCTTCAAGTTAAATTTGACCAAGTCAAACACTCTCTCCACTCCATCATCAACCCACACCCTTCCTCCTTTGCACACAGTCTCTCACGAGCCTGCCCGCTTAGAGATACTTAACAGCGACCAATATTTCCCAGCCCTCTATGATGGAACGGTATGGCTTAGCCCGAAAAATCTGAGAGAGTGAGAATGCTAAAAATTGCCCTCCACCAGAGCAGTACATCAACCTGAAAACACGGGGAAAACCTGCAAAAGTGCAGTTTTTTGCTCGTTGGTGCGCTGACAGTGAAAAATTCCTGCAATTGTGCAGGAATTTCGCCGCGAACATGGGCTCGGAATCAAACTCGTCGAAAATTCCTGTACGATCGCAGGCTTTTCTCTAAAACGGGTCGATTTCCCGGAAAAAGCCTGCACTTTTGCAGGTTTTCCAAGCGCAGCGAAGCCATTGGTGCCATTGATGTCAACCATGCGCCAGCGCCTAATTGTCGGCCCCGCTCCATCCAGCTCAAAAAAGAAGAGACCGCCCCTCCGGCAGCCTAAAAGCCGCTTGAGGGACAGCCCCATTGTATGAGTACGTATTATTGCTTGAAAACAGTGAGCAAACGTTTGGCGGTGCGGTTCGTTTCTGTAGTGAACACTTCGTAAACTTTGACCGTCAGCGGGAAATCGAGCTGTCCGGAGTTGACGTTCAGGGCAATCGTGTTCATTCCGTTATACAATCGGCCCGAGCCTGCCAGTGGTTTTACCGCGCTTCCTACCGGATTGCCGACATTATCGTAAAGATCGAACTGAAGGCTGGAGCTGCTTTCGTCTACGGTAACCTGTTTATTTTGTTCAATACCCAGATCAAGCTTCAGCTTGTAGTTGTAAATATTGGCAGAACCTTGGAAAAGAGCTGTTATCGACCAGTCTCTGATTTTCAAGTCATAAGGATACACCTTCAGCTCATTGTCTGAAGATTCTTTTTGAACAGGCACTTTAGCCGTTGCAAGCAGCGATTTGTAGACGGTATCCCCGTTCGTTTGCCCGCTGTACAGATTCATTCTAAGCCCCTCGCCTGTTTCGGAAGCCGGCAGCGCGAATGCGTAGCTGACGACATAGGACGCTTTGGGAACAACAGTCTGTGCGGTATTTTTTTGTCTGCTGCCCGCATAGGAGAAGCCGTCTTTGCTGACCAACTCCGCTTGAATTGCCGGAATCGGGATCGGGCGGTCGCTGTTGTTGGTCAGTTTGAATTTAGCCACAGCCGTGTTAAATCCGTCGTCTTCATTGCTTGTCACATGCAGTTCTTCCAGCGAAACATCGACATTGGAAGGAACATATTTGTTCGTAGAGTCCAGCTTCACGGGCGTTCCCAGCGTATAGTTAGGAGCCGGGATCAAGTTTTGCGCGGCAGCCCCGGTTGGAAGCAAAATGTTGATGCGGCCTACGCGGTACGATTCCTCTCCCGCAGCGGTCGTGTATTTCTCCGGCGTTACTACATTCAGGCTTGTAAATTCGGTATCCAGATCCGTCGGAATAACGACGTGGACATATTTTTTCTCTCCCGCTTCCAGAGAAACGGACGTTTCCGCTCTGTTGCCGGAATAAACGCTTTTCTCGGTTTTGCCGTCCAGCGCGAACACCGGAACGTTTTGACGCTCGGAAGTCGGGTTCGACGCTTCGATTTGAACGACGGCGGTAACCCCTTTGGCCGTTACCTCTTTATGGATATCGATCGGCCAGAAGACGACAGGAGAACGCAATGACGGCAAAGTGAACGTTTCTCCCCATTTCAGAACCGCCGTTTGATTCGTAATTTTGCTGTCGATTCCGTTCCAAACCATCGAAGTGTCGAGCGGTACGCTCAGCAGCGTCGTTTCTTTTTTCGGATACACTTCCATATCCACGTCCACCCAGCTGATATTGGTCAGTGCCGCGTCGTCGCTCCGTTCGACAACCGACATAAAACTAAGCTCCTGGTCGCTTTTGCCCGGGATCGATTTCGGGTTTTTCGCGCTCGGCTCCAGCGTATATTCCACGCCGTCAGCCATGCGGACACGCAGCTCAAAGTCCGGCACGCGGGTTACTTTGGCACCCGTATTTTTCAAGCGGATGACGGCGCCAAGCTTCGTCGTGTCGGACGTATGTTCATTCAGCAAGCTCTTGATCTCCACTTCGACGGAGGCGGCCAGCGGGTAGCTCGCGATCGCAGCCGTATAGGGCGCGCTTGCGGCACCGGCGGCATCCGCGCCTTCTGCGGCCCATGCCGGATAAGATGCTGTCGAAAGAAGCGCAGCCGAAAGTACGAGTGTTGCCAATGTTTTTTTCATAGACTTATTCACGTTGGTTTCCTCCTGAGAGTATTAGTTAGCGACCTGCACTTTATCTTGATCCTTCAGTTGATGTTGGCCCGAGGTCACGAGAATTTCGTTTTCTTTGACACCGGACAAGATCTCCTGATTCGTTTCATTCAAGCGACCAAGCTCCACTTTCCGCTTTTGCACGGTATCGCCGTTCAAAATATAAACGAAGTTGTCTCCGCCTTCCCGAACGATGCTCAGCGTCGGCACGACAGTCACCACTTGCTCGTCATCTTTGGTCAGCTCCACCTGGGCTTTGGCCCCGGGCTTCAACTTGCCGTCAGGGTTAGGAACTTCCAGCTCCAGATCGTAAGCTTTGGTTTGGCCGTTAATGACATCGGACAAATACGCGATTTTGGCGCTCGCTTTCTCGGTTACGCCCGGTACATAATAGATAAGCTCCGTTTTGCCTCTTACCAGATTTGCCGACGCTTCGGTCAGCTGGGATTTGATTTTAACCGGGTCTGTTTGCTGCACTTCTCCGCCCCGGTATCCGACCGTTACGCTCTGGCCTACGACCACGGTCAAATCCGTCAATACGCCGGATACCGGAGCCTTGACGTCCATATTTTCGATCGTTCTTTCCAAAGTTCTGCTGTTGATTTCCGCTGAGTCCAGCTGCCTTTGGGCCGTTTCCAAAGCGTCCGTATCCTGCAGTGTCTTCAATTGTCTGCGCAAGCTTTCCAGGGCACGTTTAGCCTTGTCAAGCGCGCTTTCGGCAGCGTCCAACTGCGATTTGGTAGCTTGGCCCAGGTCGTATTCGTTGCGTGTCTTGTTATAAGCCTTCTCGGCGTCGCTGACGCCCGTTTCGCTCGTCGCGATATTGTCTTTCATATCCGCGATGGCGTTGGAACTCGTTTTTTGTGCCGAGGAAACACCCTGCTGCGCTCCTTTGAGGGTTATGGCGTTCAAATCTTTTTGAAGCAGCGTGTCCGTCGGGTCAAGCCGGAACAGGATGTCGCCCTTTTCGACTTTGTCTCCGCGTTTCTTCAAAACTTCAATGACTTCGCCCGATCCTTTCGTCACGACATCCAACTGGACGGAGGAAACGATATCCCCGACTTGTTCGACCGGATCGCCGATTTTTTGCTTTGTAATTTTCGCTGTTTTTACCGTCTTTGTTTGCTGCTCCTGAGCGGTTTTATCGGCTGGGCCGGCAGCCGGAGCGGCTGAGCAGCCTGCGGCGATCGCCGCGCTAAGCGCGACGACCCCGAATAATTTGGTGCTTCGCTTCAAAGATAGGAACTGACGTTTCATGTTTAATTCTCCTTTTCCCCTGTTAGCTTAGTGCGCAGTCGAAGCTGCTTGCTCCGCTTTGGCGGAATCCGATTTCGCTTTTTTGCCGAACAAACGGCCCATTCTTCCTTTGAATCCGTATATGACCTCATACACGATGGGCACGATGACAAGCGTCAGCAGTGTCGAGGTTGTCAGACCGCCGATAACAACTACTGCCAAACCTTTCGAAATAATCGTTCCTTTCGATAAACCGAGCGCTAACGGCAGCAAAGCGATAATCGTCGCTCCCGCCGTCATAATAATGGGGCGCAGCCGCGTCATGCCGGCTTCAATAAGCGCATCGCGCATCGAGTAATCTTGCTCCCTGAGCTGCTGGACCCGGTCTACTAACACGATAGCGTTCGTAACAACGATACCGATCAGCATCAGGAAACCGATGAGCGAAGTAATGTTGACGGATTCTCCCGTAAGCAGCAGCCCCAGCAGTCCCCCGATTGCGGCCAAAGGCAGCGAGAACAAAATGGCGAACGGCGCGCTCGCGTTCCCGAAGGCAAGCACCATGACGAGATACACGATAAAGATCGAAGCTCCCATGGCTACAAACATTTCCATAAAGCTCTTGTTGATATCGTTCGAGACGCCTTTCACCTCACGGCTTACGCCGGATGGCAGCTCAATTTTGGCCAGTTCAGCGGACACTTTATTGCTGACTCCGCCTTTATCGGTGCTGTCAATTTTGGCGGAAACATTGAGCACTTGTTCCTGGCCTTCGCGGCTGATGCCGATAGGCGCATCGATTTGTTTGATTTTTGCCACTTCATTCAATTCAATGGTTTGGCCGGAAGCCGTCTTCAGCAGGAACTCTCCCATTTTGTCGACCGAATTTTTGTAAATCGGATTCAACATCACTTTCGTCTCGTACGTGACGTTGTTAAATTTCATATCTCCCAGTTTCTCTTCGGCAATCCAGCCGTTGACAACCTGCAAAATTTGCGCGGCGGACAGACCGTACAAGCGGGCCTTGTTTTGGTCCACTGTAATTTCCACCTCGGTTTTGGAATCGCTCAGGCTGTCTTTAACGTCGGTAAGCTCCGGAAACTCTTTCATTTTCTGTTTAATCGATTCTGCGGCTTGCTTGAGATACAGCTGATCTTCGCCTTTGAGCGAGTAGGAGAAATCGGAACTGCTCCCGCCCCCGCCCCCCATCGAGATCAGTTCCATATTGACCTCGGAGCCCGCAGGTAGAAGCTTCATTATTTCCTGCTTGTATTTTTTCACGCCTTCTTTGGCATTGATCGTAGCGTTGAACTCCGTAAACATCGTAGCGCGGTATGCGTATTTATCATTGCTCATGTTGTAGCCGACGAGCGCTTCGTTATATTTGAAAACGGGATTGCCCTTGTCATCCTTGGCCGCTTTGAGCATCGTCTCGATTTCTTTGGACTTCTCGTTCATCATATCCAGCGACGTCTCGCGCGGCAGTTTCAATTGAATGTACGCCTGCCGGTCGCTTTCGCTCTCAGGCATGAACGACATCGCCAAATGCGGAGTGATCAGGACCATGGAAAGCACGAAGATTAATCCGGCGATCAGCAGCGTTTTGATGCGGTTGTTCAGCGACCAAACCAGCGCATTTTTGTAGCGCAGCGTTATGCCGCCGACTTTGCTCTCGTCGTGATGCGGAATCTTTTTGCTTTTGAGCACCATCAGCTTGGCGAGCATCGGGATCACGGTCAGCGCGACGAGCAGCGACGACATTAATGCGCAGACCAGCGTGATCGCAAACGGGCGGAACACTTCGCCCACAACGCCGCTGACGAAAGCGATCGGGCCGAATACGCCGACGGTCGTGATGGTGGAGGAAGTAATCGCAGCGGACACTTGCTGGGTGGCCAGCCTGATGACCGACTCGTTGCGCTCGTGCGCCTTTTGCAGCTGGCTGTATATGTTTTCAATAACGACGATGCTGTCGTCCACGACCCGGCCAACGGCAATCGCCATGCCCCCCAGCGTCATAATGTTAAGGGAGATGCCGAGCGGGGCCATCAACAGCAAAGTGACGAGAATGGACAGCGGAATGGAGACAAGTACGATCAGCGTCATGCGAATATTACGCAAGAAGAGCAAAATCATAAGCGATGCCAGAACGGCACCCATGCCGCCTTCCTGCACCATGCCGTGAACGGATTCCTTAATGGATGTGGCGCCGTTCAAAACAACGTGGAATTTGACGCCGGGGATCGACTTCTCCCAGCCTTTCATCAGCTTATCCGCGCTGTCTGCAAACTCAACGGCATTTGCCGCTTTCGTTTTGTACAACAGAACGCCGATCGCCGGTTTATCGTCCAGGCGGGCGATAAATTTGGACTCGCTGATCGCCTCGACTTTGGCAAGCTGCTTCAGCAAAAGCGTGTCGCCCGATTTCGTCGAAATTTTCAGATTGTCCAGGTTGTAGATCGTATCCAGCTCGCCTTTGACGCGAACCATCTGCGTGTTTCCGTTAAAATCGACCGTGCCCGCAGGACTCGACACGAGCGACGCTTTCACCAAGGCGGATACATCCGACGGTGACATCCCGTAGTTGTTGATCGCCGCCGCATCCAGCTTGATTGTCAGGACGGCGTCCTGGTTGCCGACGGAATCGACGTGGTCGATGCCTTTCAGGCTGTTAAAACCGGGCAGGATCGTATCTTTGTAGGCTTTATCCAGCTCGGTTTGATTCATCCCGTTTTCGCCGTAGACGGCCATATAATAGACCGGTTCGGAAGCAAATCCGGCCGTCTGCACCTTCGGCTTTTCCGCGCTTTGCGGCAGCTTTACGTTGGAGATCAAGCTTTCGACATCCTGCTTGACTTTTTCCGGATCTTTGCTCTGTTCGAGCTCCAGCACGACTTGCGAATAATTGTCCTGGGAGCTGGAGGTTAGTGTTTTCAATCCATCGATGCCTGCGACCGCTTTTTCGATCGGTTTGGTAATTTCTTCGAGCACATCTTTAGGAGGCGCCGTGTATGTAGTACTTACAAAGACGACCGGGAATGTGATGTCCGGCATGCTTTCGACCTTGAGCGTTGTGGTAGCGTAAGTGCCTCCCACAAGCAATAGCAGCATAATAATAAATACCGCCGCTACATTTTTCATCGAAAAATCTGTTAATTTGATCATCCCTCACTACTCCTCCGTTACTTGCTTATGACGCAGCAGCTTAAATACACATGACTTCATCATAAACGGTAAATCTTAACAAAAAATAAAACAAGATTGAAATTTTTTGTGATTTTTTCCCGGCATTTGCCTCCTCTCCACCCGCATCCCTCTTTATCTGCATGAAAACGCGAATATTTTCCAATTCACATGGCTTCATTATATATTCGTTTTTTGTTGAAAAAAAGGTGAATTAAGTCATATGTATGGTCATAAATTCGGTCATATGACGAACGCGGTCTCTATGACTTTATGTGACTGCTTCTTACGTCTTTCGAATCCGTTTCGGCAAAAAAGCGAAGCTCGTAAGCTTCGCTTTCATCTGTCAAACAGCATGTTTGTATTATTCCGATACGACAAACCAGTCGATATCCTGACTGCCGAGAAGCCTCCGCTGCCCGTCAATCTCGTCAAACAGACTCAGTTTGTACTTTTTCAAGAAAGTAGATTTATAGATGAGATCCTTGTCGGTCATGCTGATTTCAAAGTTCATGTGCTTGCCGAGCTTTAATTTCGTATTGGCCGTATCGGGCGTGTCCCCGTCAACCGGGTCGATTTCCTTCGCTTCGAACGATTTTTCAAAGCCTTTTCTGTCGCTGCCATCCTCGAATACGAGGACAAGCTTATGTCCCTCCATATTCGTCTCCATCAATAAATCCTTAGTTATTTCGTAATTGAAAGTCATTTTAAACGTGCTCTCGTTGACTTGCGTGCCGATATGGTCCAAAGTAATCGTATACGGATATAAGCTCATGCCCTTAAGCGTCGTTTTCGCATCCTTCAGCTCGTCCGGAAGCCAGAATGATACCGGATTGACGTAGGAGTCAGGCTTTTTGTCCCCTTCCGTCAATTGGCCTTCCGTGATCGAATCCCCGATGACCAGGTTCATGTTGGCGATCTGGAAGCCTTTGGGAATTTGTGCGGATACATTGATCAGCGCTTTTCCGTTCGGGCTTATTTTATTTTTGATCTCCGAAACTTTCGCCGGGAAAACGGTGCCGTCCTGCGCTTTAAAATGAGCGACAAGCCTGGAAACGTTCGTGTATCGCTTCTCGGAGTTCGAAGCCTCCAATTGAGCCGTATACAGAAAGCCCGTATTGCCGCTGTAAGTTTGAATGCTGCGGATTTTATAGTTGGTTTTGCGGCCCGCGGCGCTAACCGCATAAGATTCTCCCAAGCCAATGTGCGGAATCGCCTGAAGTTCCGCCTGCGTCGAAAATTCCAGCACATCCGTCAAATCGCCGCTGCTGCCGCTGTCCGTGTTCGTCGTAGTGGTCGATGAAGTCGTTGTCGTACCGCTGTCTTTCTCCTGCAGCACCAGCTTGATTTTCGAAAACTCGTACGTATAAGGCACTTTGCCGGCAATCTGGAGATTGACCTTCGCGCCTGCGCCGAGCCCGATTACTTTGGCTGTCTGGACAAGCTTGGCCTCTACTTTGACCGCATCGTCCAGCTTGAAGTAGCCGGATAAATTCGGGATCGGCAATGATTCGTCGCCCTTATTGCTCAGCGTCAAATCCGCCGTCAAAATATCCTGGTCTTCCCAGGGGAGCCGGTACAGTCCGTTCAATTGCGCCGCATAAACGCCGGATTTGCTCGTGAACGAATACTCTTTGCCGACCGAGCCGCCGTCCTGCTTCGACACAGCCGGAAGCTGGAATGCCGCTACGGAAACGTTCAGCTTCAAATCGGCATTCGTTTCCGCGATGGCAAGCTGCCAGCCGTCCGTGGATACGGCGATCGGGATGGACCCGGACAGCTGCACTTCTTTAATCTCCTTGGGGTTGATTTTAAGATCTTTGACGCCCTTGGCCTCAAGCGGGTAAAGAAGCCCGTCCGCGGTACGGATCGAAAATAAGTAGGCGGGAAGCGTAACCGAGTGACTCCCTACATTTTCCAAATTGAGATATACCGTCGGAACGTAATATTTCTCGTTTTTATTGCTGACGAATTTCTTGATCGAGCCCTTCACATCGTTGCCGCCCACGGAAATGACCGCAGACCCGTCGGCGGGAGTCACGTCGGTATAATGATCCGGAACGGCAACTTCGCCCAGCACTCTTTCAAAATTCGGCTGGCTGAAATCCCATTTGATGAACTGCACGATCAAATCCTGCAGCTTGGTAGTGGCGTTCACATTCGCATAAAACGTAAGGTCGACCGTAGATCCGGCAGCGACGCGGTTTTTGTCCTTGTCGGCGGGAAGCAGCCGGGCCGAGAACTGGTTGCCGGATTTGCTTTTCAAGCGTACCCAATAATCGATAAACTGCAGCTCGCTGCTGCCGTCATTATGAATCGTCACCGTAAAGGTAGCCAATTTACCGCTTTGATCCGGAAGTACATGAATTTGTTTTAATTCGAAGTAGCTGCTTCCGGTAATCGCTACCGTTCCGATCGCTGAAACGGCCGGCGCGGGCTCGCTGTCGGCCCACGCCGGATTCACCGGTCCAAGAACAAGTGTTGCGGAAAGTGCTATTGCTGCGAATCGGGTGTAGCGTAATCTGCTGCTCATCGTCCTGTTATCCTCCCTGCGTTTTGCGCCCGCAAAACATTCTTCGTTAGCTTTAGCTCAAGCATCGATTTTTTGCGCCGATGTTAACCGATAGGTACGGCTTGGGCCCCCGACGCACCCGGCGTGATTGGAGCGTTCGGGTTGTCTTTCATTTTTTGCAGCATCGCATCCCCTTGCGTCTGCCATTCTTTGAGCGCCTCGCGCGCGGTCGTCTTGCCTTGCAGCACGTTCATGAATTGCTGGCGGCCGATATCCCGCACCATGTAAATGTTCGGTTTTTCCTGGTAAATTTTCGACGTATTTTCCATAGGAGCCGGAGTCACTTTATAGAATGCTTCCATATGAAAGTCTTCTCCGTCCTTCGGTTTCAAATATTTGCTCCGGGATACAAGCTGATACGAGCTGTGCGATTTCAGCTTCGCCCAATCGTCGCCGTTAATAAACTGGATGAATTTCCAGGCATCTTCCGGATTTTGCGCTTTGGCGTTGATCCCCATAATGCCGTTCATATAGATGGAACCCCCTACGCCTTTCGCCTCAGGGTGCGAAGGAACCGTCACCACATCCCAATCGACCGGAGTGAAGTTTTTGTAACTTGCCGCATTTTTCTTCGCATTGACCAACTGCTGAACTTGACCGTAGTTAATAATGCCCATGGCAAGCCGTCCCGACATGAAGTCGTCGTAAGAGAACGGATTTTCCTGGTCGAACTGGCGGTTCATCGGTTTTTGCGGATCAAAAATTTCCGGGAATACGTTGTCCTTTTGCAGCTGCGCCATCTTCGTCCATACTTTTTCCCATTGATCCGTATCTACGGTCATTTTTTCGCCCTTGTCGTCAAACATTTTCAGCTGCAGCGGAGCTGTGTAAACATCGAGGCCGTAAAACAGGTCCATCTGCGATTGGGTATAGAATGAGAAGCCATCAATCCGTTTATCTCCGTCTACTTTGTGTACCCGCTTCGCCGTATCGAACACTTCATCCCAAGTCATGTCGTCCTTCGGAAAATCGACGCCCGCGTCCCCGAAAATTTTCTTGTTATAAATGAGAGCGGAGGAGCTGAAATTCGGAGACAAGGCGTACAGCTTGCCGCCGCCCGCGCTTTTAATGCCCTCGATAACAGCGGGAACAATGCCCGCCGTATCGAATTTGTCCTTCGTGATCAGCGGATCGAGCTGCGTCAGCAGGTTGCTTTCGATCACTTCGGGAAGCTGCTCGTACCCGAGCATGACCAGATCAGGCGGATTGTCTCCCTGCATGACCTCCTTCAGCTTTTCCAGCGGGTCCGGCATTTTCTCGCCTGCCTCCGGGCCTCTCATGCGGTATTTCTCGTCCATCGTCGGGATAATTTCGATTTTGATATTCGGGTTCGCAAACTCGAAAATTTCCGTAAACTGCTGGCGGAAATATTCTTCGTCGTATCCGTAGCTGGTTGCGATTTTCAGCACCCGCTCTGTTTTCGTATCGCCTGTATTTCCTTTGCTGCACGCTACCGCGAGCGGAGCAACCATAGCAAGAGTTAACGTAAGGGACAGCATCTTGCGATTAATGCTTTTCATTTGTATTTACCTCCAACAATTGTTTGTGTTCGGCGTCGTTCCCGGCGCCTTCGGAATTGCTTTGCTTAGCAGATTGCTCTGCGCCTGCCTCTTCCGTCAAGCTTCTCGGAGCTTTGATCATAATTTTCTCACCGTCAAACTCCATAGTCGCCTTGCCGGCGATTTGCAGCGCCTCCAGGTACTGTTTGGGCACCTGCAGCCGACCGACCCGGTCGAGCACGACATACTCCTCGTGCGCTTGCCGGTTAAGCGCGGAATGGCCGGGAGCCGCACCTTCCCACGAGGCAATAAGCGGATTGCGGGCAATGAACTCCGTGCTGGTCATCCCGTCCCGGATCGCGACGACTCTTCCGACTTTGCCGGCTACGGACATGTCGTGAGTGACGATGACAATTGTAACTCCCAGCTCTTCATTCATCTTTTGAAAAATCGACAGAATCATATCCGCCGTCTTCGTATCGACCGAGCCTGTCGGTTCATCCGCAAGCAGCAGCTTCGGCTTGTTGGCCAGCGATATCGCGATCGCTACGCGCTGCTGCTCGCCGCCTGAAAGCTGCTGCAGCTTGTTGTCCATCCGGTGCCCGAGGCCGACCCATTCCAGCAGCTGCTTCGCATAAGCGCGATCGTACTTGCCGCTGAGCATCATCGGCATTTCGACATTTTCCAGTGCCGTCAGGTACGAAATCAGGTTTCGGGCATTGTTTTGCCAAATGAAGCCGACCGTGTTGCGCTTGTATTCGACGAGCTGTTTGTCGGTTATTTTCAGCAAATCCCAATCGCCGACTTTCACCTGGCCTGCGGAAGGGCGGTCCAGCCCGCCCAAGATGTTCAGCAGCGTGGATTTCCCGCTTCCGCTGTTGCCGATAATCGCCATCAACTCGCCGGTATCGATTTGGATATTAAGCCCCTGCAGAGCGACCACTTCGATATCGTCGGTTTTGTAAATTTTGACCAAGCCTTCGCATGTGATCATCTGCTATTTCTCCTCTCCGAGCTTCACGGCTTGATGGACGCGCAATCTGCGAATGTTCATGAAAAGCAGCGCTCCGCCGGTAAGCATCATAAAGGCTACGACAAAGTAAAGCTGGTAGGTGTCCTTGGAATCGAAAACGACCCGAAACGGAGGCACCTGCGTTTTGATATTTTCCGTTGTTTGCAAAAACGGCAGGAAGAAGTAGCTCGTCAGCTTGCCGATTCCGATGCCCAGGGCAATCGACAGCCCGGCCGTAAAGCCCTGCTCCAGCAGCAGCATGCCTGTCAGCTGCTTGCGCGATAGGCCCATAGCCCGCAAAACGCCGAACTGCACGACCCTGCTTGAGAGGTTGAAAAACCAGTATAAAATGTAACCGATCAGCGAAACCGTCACGGAAACGAGAAAGCCCAGACTCAGAATGCCGAACACACCGCCGCGGGCGGGATGTTTTTTTTGCGTGATCAGCTCGTTGCGGACGTCTTTGACGGAGGCGATCTCGATTTTTTTAGCCTGCAGCGCGTTCACAATCGGCGTCACTTTCGCATCCGGCTTCATCTTCAACCACACTTCATAAGGAACGATCGGCGCCTGATCATATAAATAGTCGAGATTCACAATAAAGAACGGCGTCTGATCCGGATATTGGCTCGGCCAGTAAGGCACGATGCCGACAACGACGAATTCGACCGGCTGCTGCTGAATCGAGATCGTAATCAGATCGCCTTCCTTCAGCGCGTATTTGCTCGCGTAGTTGGAAGGGATAATGACCGCTTGCTCATAGGTGCCCAGCAGGTTCAAGTATGTGTTCGGATGCGCCGGGAACAAATCGGAGCGGAACCAGGCGACCTTGGCAAAATCGGTATTGTCGATGCCCATGACCATTCCCTGCCCGGTGGATTTGCCGGATACGACGACATTTGCTTTCGTTTGCAGCACCCGTGCGGCCGACTCTACCCCTTCCAGATCGCGGAAAATTTGAAAGGGCGGTTCGACGTAGCGAATTTTGGAAGGCGTCTGCTCGCCGGGATTGCCCGGCTGCCCTCCGCCTGAACCGCCGCCCTGGCCTCCTTGCCCGCCCTTATTGCCTTGGCCCTGGCCTGAACCGGAACCGCCGCCCGAGCCTTTGCCGCCGTTTTTATCGGCGTTCGGGTCCTTCGGGACATCGTCGGAGAAGCCTTCCCACACGGTTTGCAGCACGACGTCCGTGCCGTATTGGTACTGCGTCCGCTCCGTCGAGTTCAGATCGATCGTTCTGGCGGCCGAGGAGTTGTAGACGCCGAGGCCGAGCGTGAGAACGAGAAGCAGCATGAGCGGATAGTAAGCTTTGGCGGATCGGGACAACTGCGCGAGCGTCAAATAAAGCGGCACGGGCAGAAACCTTCTGCCAAGCCAGCCGAACAGACGCAGCAGCCACGGGAAAATCCGCAGGAAGAACAAGCCGAGCGAAAAGATCGAGAGCGCCGGCACGAAAAACAGCAGCGGATGCACCTGCAGCTGATCCGTCGTCAGCCCCGTCTGCGCTGTAAGCAGCTGCCGCTGATCGAACAAATAAAATCCGTAGCCGACAACACCCAGAAGCACAATATCGAGGAACCACCGCTGCCATAACGGCGCCCGGTCGGACCTTGCAAGCTGCTGTTTGTAATTCACGATGGAAGCGCGGGCAAACATGATCGCCGGAATGACGCTGGCCATAATCGCGATGACGACGGCAAGGCCGCCGTACAGCATCGCTTCAGCGGTGAATCCGACCGGAATCGATTTGCGGTCGACGAACGTCAGGAAGCCGCTGGACGATCCGATGCTTTTGGCCATAAACCAGCCGATCAGCGGTCCGACGATCAGGGCGATCACACCAAGCGCCAACCCTTCCAGCAAGTAGATGCCGATAATTTGCCTTGTCGATCCTCCCCGGCTGCGAAGCACCGCAATGACGCTGCGCTGCCGGTCGAGCGATTGTCTGGCGTTCATAACGATATAATAGAAAACCATCGCGATCATCGGGGCCGCCAGCGTAAACAGTAAAATTTGCATCTGCACGCTCTGCGCTTTAAATTCGGCCAAAATCGGCTGAAAAGACACGTCCACCTTCGTATTTTTCAGCTTTTGGTACAAATTGATATCGAGCCGTTCGAGCCGGTTGCCGAGCGGGGCCAGTTGGCTCGTTTGAATGTTGCTCAAATCGAACGCATAGTACCAGTTGGCCAGCTGCAGCGGAATTTTCTTTTCCGCAAGCAGCGTTTTTGCGAAATAGTCCTCGCTGACGATTAAGGAATTGACCATCCCTTCCAGCCCTTGAAACCAATAAGGGTCGTTCTCGTTTTTCGGCTTGAAGGAACCGACGATCTTCACCTTGAGCAGCGTGCTTCCGCCGGCCCCGGATGCGGAGTAATTGAAAATATCTCCGACGTGCAGATCGTTGCGGTACATCGCTTCATCGAGCACGACGGCTTCCACAACCCCGCCTTCCGCCTTGTCCGCAGCCATCTGTCCGACCGCCCATTCGACATGGTCGTTCAGTCCGCCCAGTGTAGCGATCGACATTTGCCGGCGCTTGCTCGGGTCTACCTTCGACGGATCGGCGGGGGTCAAGGCCGAGCCTTTAATCGAATAGCTTCTTGCAAAAGCGTCGACCGGGAAGCCGATATCTTTCGGAATTTGATCCTGTATGTATGCATTGACGTCTTTCAGCTCATCGATCCCTGCACGGTCGGAGCCGACCGCCTGATAACGCATTAATAGCGAGCCGGCGGGAAGACCGCTGCTTTTCTCCTGCAGCGACTTGGCGACGACGCGTTTCAGCGAGCCGTCCGCATACATCGGAATGCTCGTCGTGAAAGCGACCGCCATCACGAGGCCGAGCCAGGTGCTGAGCGTCAGCCAGCGGGTATTCCACATTTTACGGAACAAAAGTCGCAGCATCGGCATCGACATCATCGACCTACTACTTTCTGTCCCGGCGTAAGGCCTTTTACAATCTCCACATCCGTCGAAGTTTGCTGGCCGATCTCTACGTCCACTTCCTTCTTGTTGCCCTGGTTGTCAACGACCTGCACATAGTTGCGTCCGGAATAGGAACGAAGCGCAGCCGGCGGAATCGTGACCACATTTTCTTTTCTTTGCGTAACAATGGTCACGCTCAGAGGCGTTCCGCGGTTCAGCCCTTGCGGAAATTCATCCAGCTCTACGACCAGATAGTTGTCGATCGTATCCTTCTGATTGCCTTCGCCGCCGGAAAAGCCGCCGCCGTTGTTATTATTGTTTGCTTGCGGATTCGGAAGCTGCTTCACCTTGCCTTTGTGCTGGCCTGCGGAATTGATATCGACCAAAGCCTCCATACCGATGGCAACTTTCTTCGCGTCATCCGCGCTAATACTGGCTGCTACCGTCAGTTGGCTTAAGTCGGCGATGGTCGCGACGGATTCGTCCGATTTGACCGTGTCGCCTTTCTTCGAAGTTACGCTGACGATCGTGCCGCTGAACGGAGCGAGCAGTTTCGCTTTGCTGACCTGCGTCTCCAGCTTGCTGAGATCCTCGCGTTTCAGTTCAAAATCGATCTTCGCCTGCTCGATCGCCTCCGGCGTCATTTCATCGGCCTTGCGCAGCGTTTCGATCATCGTCAGCTCATCGCGCCTCGTTTCGAGCCGTTTGCGCTTCAAGCTGCTGTCCAGCTCCGACACGTCCAGTTCGGCGATCGGCTGCCCCGCTTCAACGGTATCCCCGCTTTTCACGAGGACGGCGCTGATCCGTTTGGCGTTCATATCTTCCGAGAAAAATAATTTCTCCTCCTTCAATGCCATCATGCGGCCGCTTCCCCGGACTTTCGTTTCGAGCGTAGTCGTCTTCACTTCGTACTCGGGCTTTTTGGAAAGCTTGGGAGGGTTGATCGTCGGCAGCGCCTCCTCTTCCTGCTCTTTGGGCAGGAGCGAACAGCCGGAAGTCAGAATTAATGTTGAACATAAAAGCATTGCGGCTATGGGCTTCATCTTCCGGTTACGAGACGAATTTCCCGTCAACCATTTCGTAAACATGATCGGCAACCTCCAAGATCGTAGGGTCATGAGTCGTCATACAAATCGTTACCTGCTCCGTCGCGATAATGCTGCGGAAAACGGACATGATCTGCGCGCCCATTTGGGAATCCAGTTCTGCGGTCGGCTCATCCGCCAAAATGAGCGAGGGCCGGTGCGCAATCGCTTTGGCAATAGCGACGCGCTGCTGTTCGCCGCCGGACAGCTCGAACGGGCGGTGATGCATCCGTTTGCCGAGTCCGACCAGTTCCAGACAGTGCGTCACGCGCTGCTTCCATTGTGAACGGGGCACGCCCGCCATGCGCAGCGCCAGCTCCACATTTTCCCAAGCGGACAATAATGGCATCAGGGCAAACGACTGAAAAATGAAGCCGATTTCCTTGCGGCGGATCATCGTTCGCTCATCGTCGCGCAGGCTGTGAAAAGGCTGTCCCTGAAAAAGGATTTCGCCCTCATTCGGCTGATCCAGCCCGCCGATCAAATTCAGCAGCGTCGTTTTGCCCGACCCGGACCGTCCCTTCAGCATCACCAGCTGTGTGGGCAGAAGCTGCATTTCAATGCCTTTGAGCACATGCAGCTTCTGGTTCCCGACTTGAAAAGAACGCTCCACGCGATGAACGGTAAGCAGCGGTTCCCCCGATCTTTCGGGATTGGAAGGCGATTGTTCTGGAAGCGGACTATGTGCGGATTTGCTGCGAAACCAGCTTGCCAATGCTCAAACCTCCCTTTCATTTACAGACTGTATGATAAAATAGACGGCGCATCGTTTTAAAAAGTTTCACTGAAACTGAAAATTTACTGAAAGAATACAGAATGCTTTGGAAAGGCCGTATTTTGCGGGAGCGCAGCTCTCTTATCTGCTAATCTCGAAAAATAGTCCCCAGAAAAAAAATTAAAATAATAATAGAAATAAAAGTGAACAAAAAGGAAACGACTACTCCTTTCAAAAACGAAAGGCCGTTTGAAGCGGCGCCGCGGCTCAGCTCTTTGACCCCGACGACGATTAATGACGCCAGCATGACTCTTGTAGCGAATCTCAACACTTTCAGCGCGTATTCGCCAAATGATAGAGTCGCTACCGTGTAGCCGCTCATGTACGTAACCGACTCCGTATTCGAAAAATAAGCGATGGCCAGCGACAAGCCCAATAAAAAGCTGTACAAAGCTGTTTTGAGCAGTTTTTTCTCTATGGTTGTTCCCCCCTTTTTGCGCGCATACGCTCAACAAACGGATTATACCATAATATGGTATCTCATGCACCTCTTTACTATTGAGAGATACGTGATAAAAAACCTCTACAATATAAAAAAACCTCCACAATATATGGCTTATATGGGATATGAGGCGGCTTGCAGCCCCAGGCTAGGGGAAAACCTGCAAAAGTGCAGGCTTTTTCCATGAAAATGGCCTTTTTGGCGAAAAACCTGCGAAAGTGCAGGAATTTTCGACGAAAATGAGCTTTGAGCCCCTACGCCGGCGAAAAGCCTGCACAATTGCAGGAATATTTCATCCCCGACTCTCGACAAGCAAAAAAACTGTATTTTTGCAGGCTTTCATCGTTCAAAACCAGTCAGTAGTGTGAGCGGTTCTGGCAGGTGGGTTTCTCGGGCAGCCTGGAGGCTGCCCCAAAAACGTTCGCAAAATATGGGAACAGCCCAAAAATCGAGCAAAAGGACCTCAAATTCCACTGCCAAGTGGAGAATGAGGTCCTTTCTTTAGGTGAAATTTCGAGGCAAAGTGGGGCAGTTTACCCCGGAGCTCTCTCTAAACTCTCATTTATTCAAAAATGTCTGTAACCGCGCCTTTGGAGGCTGATGCAACTAATCGGGCATATTTGGCGAGCACGCCCGATGATACTTTGAGTGGAGGCTGTACCCATGCTTGCGCCCGCGCAGCCAGCTCTTCCTCTGTCACCTCAAACGTAATCTGTTGCATTTCACTATCGATGGTTACGATATCCCCGTTCTTCAGCAGCGCGATGGGTCCGCCTACTTGTGCTTCAGGAGATACGTGGCCGACCACGAACCCGTGCGAGCCGCCCGAGAATCTGCCGTCCGTCATAAGCGCGACCTCTCCTCCGAGCCCTTTGCCAACAATTAGTGCCGTAACAGACAGCATCTCCGGCATACCCGGTCCACCCTTCGGACCGCAATAGCGGATGACCAACACATCCCCTTTTTGAATCTCATTTTTCAGAATGGCTTCGGTTGCGGCCTCCTCGCTGTCATATACTTTCGCCGGTCCGACAAAACGCAACTTTTTCATACCCGACATTTTGGCCACAGCTCCTTCGGGTGCGAGGTTGCCTCTGAGCACAACCAGTGGTCCGTTCGGCTTCAGCGGTTTATCCAACGGGCGAATGATCTCTTGACCTTCCCGCAAAGAATCCGCCTCCGCTAAATTCTCAGCCAACGATTTTCCGGTTACCGTCAGACAGTCTCCATGAAGCAGTCCCTCTGCGAGCAGAAGCTTCATTACACCTGGAATGCCTCCGATATCGTTCAAATCCTGCATGGCATGTTTGCCGCTCGGCTTCAGGTCGGCCAGATGGGGAACACGCAGGCGTATCCGCTCAAAATCATCCAATGTTAAATCGACACCAACCGAATGTGCAATCGCAAGAAGATGCAGAAACGCATTCGTTGAGCCGCCCAAGGCCATGACAACCGTAATTGCATTCTCGAACGCTTTCTTCGTCATGATGTCTTTTGGATAAATATCCTGCTCAAGCAGCGATATGACCTGTCTTCCCGCCTCAGCGCATTCCGCTGCTTTGTTTGGTGAAATCGCCGGCGTCGAGGAAGATCCCGGCAGGCTCATCCCCATAGCTTCTGCAGCGGCGGCCATTGTATTAGCCGTGTACATTCCGCCGCAAGAGCCCGGACCCGGACAGGCGCTGCATTCAACCTTGTGAAGCTCTTCATCTGTCATTTTTCCATCATGATATTTGCCGACGGCCTCGAAAGCAGTGACGATATCGACTTTCTTGCCATCGAGCTCGCCTGGTTGAATCGTGCCGCCGTACACGTAGACGGAAGGAATGTTCATCCGGCCGATCGCCATGAGGCAGGCAGGGGTGTTCTTGTCGCAGCCGCCTACCGCAACCAGGCCATCGAAGCGCTCCGCCCCCGTAACGATCTCTATCGAATCCGCTATGGCTTCACGACTTGGCAATGAGAACAGCATGCCTTCGTGACCCATTGAAATGCCGTCCGATACCGTAATCGTATTAAAAATAAGCGGTGCCCCGCCATTCTCCCGTACCCCTTGCTTGGCATGCACAGCCAACTCGTTGATGTGCATATTGCACGGGGTCACCTCACTCCACGTGCTGGCTATACCGATCATCGGCTTCTTGAAATCCTCATCGGTAAAACCGACAGCCCGCAGCATCGCCCTGTTCGGCACCCGATTGACACCCTCGCTTATAACCTTGCTGCGAATACGCAAATCTTTGCTTTCTGCCATGATCCCTTCGCCCCTCTGCTTAGAGTATTCCGTGCAGTTCCTGCATCGGACGGATAAAATTCTGCTTCATCATCGCATGCGCCCGATCACTATCCTTCTTCTCGAAAGCATCAATAATCGAATCATGCTCATCGACTGAAGCCTGTGTCGCGGTGATCGGCTGCTTTAAAAACACGTATTTGAAGCGCCGGATATGAATTTGGAGCGAGGCACTGTAAGAAGCAACATAAGGATTATCCGAAAGCTCTACGATAAGGTTATGAAACTGCTCATCTGCCTCCATCGCTTGGTAAGCCTGACCGCTTTTGATGGCGCTGGCAAAATCCAGATTAATCGCGCGCAGCTGCTCGATCTGCTCCGGTACGATAATTTTCGCGGTCACTTCCGACGCCAAAGCTTGAAGCGCGGCCATCGTCGAATACATCTTGAAAATGTCATCCTTCTCGATGACCGTCACTTTTGTTTCTTTGCCGGGATGGGTCGAGACGAGCCCCTGTACCTCCAATAATTGAAAAGCCTCCCGAATCGGTGTGCGGCTCACGCCAAGCGACTCCGCCAATTCGGCATCGAGGAGCTTTTCGCCCGGCTGCAGCGTTCCATCGATAATCCACCTTTGGATTTGGGACAAAACTCTTTCCTTCGCAGACATTCGCATCGGCGAGACAAAATTTTTAGGTATTGGCATTGTCATCCTCCTTCGTTATTTGTTTAGTTATATGCAATATATCGCATATATATATTATTGGCAAGGATTATTTCATAAGAGGTATCCCTTAGTCCAAAAATGGAAATGCTGCCGATGACAGTCTAAAGCTTCTCCAAAAACGCCCCCTCATGCCGGCAGGAAAACCGCCTTGCCGCGGGGAAGTTTAATAGCGGGAACGGAATGCTTCCGATGCCAGTTTTTCTGGCGAAAAACTTTAAGCTTATGCTTCCGATGCCAGTTTTTCTGGCGAAAAACTTTAAGGAGCGCTGCCTCATGATCGAATCTTTAATCACTTATTTTGAACAGCAGAGGGATCGGCATATAGAGGAGTTAATGCAATTCCTGCGCATTCCGAGCATTAGCGCGGTTGCGGAGCGCCAGCCCGATATGCTGCGCTGCGCCGAGTGGACTGCGGAGGCGCTGCGGCAAGCGGGCCTGGACAACGTCGAGATCATGCCGACCGGCGGCCACCCTGCCGTATATGCCGACTGGCTTCATGCGCCGGGAGCGCCTACCGTGCTCATTTACGGACACTACGATGTCCAGCCTCCCGAACCGTTGGAGCTGTGGACTTCGTCCCCGTTCGAACCCGTCATCAAGGACGGCAAACTGTATGCCCGCGGCAGCACTGACGACAAAGGCCAGTTGATACTTCATGTAAAAGCCATCGAAGGCTTTTTGCGCACAGAGGGAAAGCTTCCGGTGAATGTGAAGTTTTGCATCGAGGGCGAGGAGGAAATTGCCAGCAAGCATTTGCCGGCATTTGTCGAGAAGTACAAAGACAAGCTGTCCGCCGACGTTATCACTTTGTCGGATACGCAGATGCACGCCCCCGGCCAACCGGCGCTTATGTACGGCCTCCGCGGACTGGCCGGCGTGGAAATTACGGTGGAAGGCGCTAGCAGCGACCTTCACTCCGGACTTTACGGCGGCGCCGTGCAAAATCCGATACACGCGCTCTCGAAGCTGCTCGGCTCGTTCCATGACGCCGACGGCAAAGTAGCCGTGGAAGGCTTCTACGACAAAGTCATCGAACTATCCGAGCAGGAACGGGAGTCGTTCAAAAAAGTCGAGCCCGATGCCGGCAAAATTCGCAGCGAATTGAACGTGGACACGTTATTCGGGGAACAAGGCTACTCGTTTTACGAGCAGACCACGTCCAGACCGACCCTTGAAATCACGTCGGTGAGCGGCGGTTTTCAAGGCGAGGGCATCAAGCCCATCATCCCGAACCGGGCGTCGGCCAAAATCGCCTGCCGTCTCGTCGCCGCACAGACGCCGGACGAAATTATGGATGCGATGGAAACACACATCGCAGGGCATACGCCTCCCGGCGTCAAGGTCGTCATGAGCCGTCAATTGCGCGGCAATCCGTTTATAACGCCGATTGACCATCCGACCATGGTCGCCGCCGCCGAAGCTTACGAAGCAGCGTACGGAGCATGGCCCGTATATACGCGCAGCGGCGGGTCGATCCCGATCGTTGAAGTGTTCGGCCGGCTTTTGGATGCGCCGGTCGTCATGCTCGGCTTCGGGTTGCCTGGGGAAAATCTGCATGCCCCTGACGAGCATTTCCATCTCGCGAATTGGGATAAAGGGCTGGAAACGATTTCGCGCTTCTGGCTGAAACTTGCCGAGTCCGGCAAATAAACCGCATCCCGGCAAAAGGAGATTCCCGTGAGCATACAAGACTATACGATCCGCGATGCATCTCTGAAGGACCTTCCGGAAATCGTTCGCATTTACAATTCTACGGTAGCCGGGCGGATGGTAACCGCCGATACGTCGCCGGTGTCCGTGCAAAGCCGCGAGCCGTGGTTTCACGAGCATGCCCCCGGCTTCCGGCCGCTGTGGGTGTTGGAAAACGGCGAGAGCCTTTGCGGTTGGCTCAGCTTTCAATCCTTTTACGGCCGCCCTGCCTACAACGCTACTGCCGAAATCAGCATTTATATCGACGAAGCTTGCCGCGGCCGCGGCATCGGGCGCAGCTTGCTCCAGCGTGCGATAGACGCTTGTCCGGGACTGCAGCTCAAAACATTGCTCGGCTTCATCTTCGGACATAACGAACCGAGCCTGAAGCTGTTCCGCAGCTGCGGCTTCGAGACTTGGGCCCATTTGCCGGGCGTTGCCGAACTGGACGGCGTGGAACGGGATCTCATCATCCTCGGCAAACGAGTCGGCTGACAAAAACAAAACGCGTATGATCCGTCAACCTCTCTAAACTTTGACGATGATCATACGCGTTTTTTTAATTATTCGCTTACAACAGCCTCCGCTTCAATTTCGACCAGGAGACGAGGGTCAATGAGCGCCTTGACCTCCACCATCGTTGCCGCCGGTTGAATATCGCGGAAACTTTCGCCGTGCGCCCTGCCGATTTCCTCCCACAAAGAAATATCCGTCACAAACATTCTTGTACGTACGACATCGGACATTTGAGCGCCAAGCTCCTGAAGGGAACGCTCAATAATTTGCAAAATGCACTTCGTCTGCTCATAGGCGCTGCCGACTCCAACGACTTCGCCATCTCTCATCGCCGTCGTTCCCGCCACCTCAATCCTGCCGCCTACGCGGATTGCCCGGCAGTAGCCGACCCGCGGTTCCCAAGGCGAGCCCGAAAATACTTGCTTGCGCATCACGCCGGCTCCTCCTCCCTCCATCCTTATACGTATGAGGCCAGTTTCTGCTGCAGCGCGCCGCTAATCGGAACCATAGGCAGCCGCACTGCGTCCGATGCGATAAGCTCCTTCTGGGCCAGCAGCCATTTCAGCGGCGCAGGATTCGGCTCGGCAAACAACAGCCGGATAAGCGGAAGCAGTTCCTCAAACAGCCGTTTGCTATCGGCAAGCCGGCCTTCCCTGAAATGGTTGTACATGTCGACAAAACGGTCCGTTTCCACGTTCGCCGAAGCACTCATAGCCCCCTTGGCCCCGCAGCACAGAGCGGCAAACAGATTCATATCATCTCCGCACAGCACCGGTTTGGAACCAAGCCGCGAAAGCTCGGACACAAGATGAATCCCGGGGGTGCTGTCTTTCATGCCGATAACGCCGTCGATCTCAAAAATGGTCCGTACCGTATCGAGCTCCAGCGCAACTCCGGTGCGATACGGAATCTCGTATACGATGACAGGCACGCCAACCTCCGCGACGCGGCGAAAATGCTCAACGATGCCCTGCTGGCTCGGCCGGTTATAGTACGGAACGACGACAAGGGCTGCGTCTGCACCCAGTTGGCCGGCTTTTTCCGTCTTTTTCACGGTCGAAGCCGTATCGTTGGTGCCTGTCCCGACGACAAGCGGCGCGTTCGTACCCGATGCTTGCCGTGCGGTTTGCGCCGCAGCAAACAGGAGTGCGAGCTCTTCCTCCGATATCCCCGGCGACTCTCCCGTCGTTCCGTTAACGATCAATCCGTCGATGTCATCCTCGAACAACTGGTATACCAAATTGTAAAAAGAAGCCACATCCACCTCCCGCTCATCGTCAAAAGGCGTAACAACAGGTACATATATGCCTTGAAGCTCTCGTTCAGTCAGCATGGCGAACAACCTCCGAATAGTTAATTTTATCGTTACTTCACTTTAGCATGGAACCGTTCATCACTGTTAGCTATAATAAATGATAACGCTCATCAAAAATATTGATAATATGAGGTGGCTGGCATGGACTTAACTTATTTTCGGACGTTCCGCGAAGTGGCAAGGAAAAAAAGCTTCACCCGGGCAGCCGAAGAACTCGGCTACGCGCAATCCAGCGTGACGATGCAGATTCAAAAGCTGGAGCGGGATTACGGAGTGCCGCTTTTTGAAAGATACGGACGGCAGCTGAGGCTTACGCCTCCGGGTGAAAGCTTGCTGAAGCTCGCCGTGCAAATGCTCGATCTCTACGACCAGTCTAAGGAAATGATTGCCAGGCAAGTTAACGGCGCGCTGACGATCGGCACGATCGATTCCTTGGCCGCCTATTATTTGCCGCCTTATTTGCACAAATTCAAACAGCAATTCCCCGGTTTAAGCATCCAACTTTTGCCGGACGATGAAACGTCGCTGATTGCGAAAGTAAAAGAGGGCGATTACGATGTCGGGCTCATCCTCGACCAATATCCCGCCGACACCCAGCTTCGCTGCATCAAAGTTCGGGAAGAACCGCTCGTGCTGGTCGCCCCTCCCGGCCACTCGCTGGCGCTGGCGGAGCAGGTTTCGCTGGCCGATCTTGGGCATAACGAATTTATCGTCACGGAAGAAAGCTGCATATACCGCAACTTGTTCGAAAAGCTGCTGAAAGACCAGAGCATCCCTTTTCGCATCGGATTTGAGCTGGGCAACCTGGAAGCGATCAAGCAGTGCGCCATGAACGGGCTAGGCATCGCCCTGCTGCCCCGGATCGCCGTGGAATCCGAACTGGCACGCAAGCAGCTTGCCGTCATCCCGATCGCTCATCCGAATTTAAGCGTGGACCTGCAACTGCTCATCCACCCCAAAAAATGGATGTCCCAAGCGTTGCAAGCTTTCATCGGCATGTTGTCGGCGCCTCAACCAACCTAAGCTCCGCCGCTGAAACGCTCGACGGCTGCCAGCCACCAGCAGCCTTTTCTGCTGCGGGTTGTCGCTGGGTGGTCGTGGTCGACCGGCGTCATGCCGCGCAACACCGCACGCAGTGCGATCGATCCGCGTCATCGCTCGGGCCGGCACAAACAGCCTGTAAGGACGCTTCCCGCGTTCTCCGCCCGAGTTGAGAATTGTTATCATTTCAATACTCGCATCATACCCCAAAAAAAGAAACTTATCAACAACCAGGTTGCCATAAGTTTCTTTTTTCTTTATGCTTTTTTGAGCTTCGACATGCGTCGGCGACACAACGCGCGCCTGAGATTTGCGGGCGTTGAGAAACGGCCTCGCCTGACTGGAGCCGCATCGTAATCGCATCCCCCGCCCTCGCTTGTTGGTAAGATGTACATTGTCGGCTTTAACTGCGGGAAGGCACTCTATCCCCACCCAATTAGAACGGCCCAGCCGTTTGAAAAGAGGCATAGCTCCAGCAAAACCTGCAAAAGTACAGGCTTTTTCGATGGATACGGCTCGTTTGGAGGAAAAGCCTGCGATTGTGCAGGAATTTCCGACCAAACTGGCGCTAACCCCGTATATGGGCGAAAAAAACTGTACTTTTGCAGGAATTTACCACGGCAAGCTCGTTAATACGAAAAAAACTGCACTTTTGCAGGAATTTTTCGCGGCAAGCTCGTCAAAGTGCTAAAAGCACTACTTTCTACAGGATAATACCACGACAAGATCGTCAATGCGCAAAATGCTCCGCGTTCTGCAGGAATTTACCACGGCAAGCTCGTCAAAGCGCAAAATGCTCCACTTTATACGAAAATAGACACAATAGACCTGAATTATTTTCATTCTGTGGGGTGATGTCCACGACGTCATGGGGGTTTTTGCAAGAATATTGCGCGACAAACTCGTAAATGCGAGGCTCATTCTACGTTGCCAGACCAATTAGGCCTTAACGAGCAAGTATTAATCCGGTGCGCGCCAAGCCACAAAAAAAGAAGCTCTCCTTTTCGAAAAGGTAGAGCTTCCCGGCTTTGTGCAATTATACACGAATGTCGATGCTGCGCCCCAAGTGGGGGGTGACTGAAGCGGCGGCCGCCGCAACTTGCTGCTGGGATTTCGCGAAATCTTCCAGCATCACGCTTGCTTGCGCCGTTTGCGTATTATTGATTTTTTTCAGCAGCTGCAGTCCGACTGCTTGCTGCAAAGCATTGCCGCTTCCGACCGCGGATAGCGGGGCATTTACGCTCATAATCTTCCTCCTCTCACCGTTCGGTAGCTGGCTGGCGTACGGCTGCAAGCCGATTAGCCCCTGTAGCTTTGCGTCAGACGCTTTCGCGCCGTTTGCCGTTTCGCAGATGTCAGGCAGAACTTTGCGCCCCTTCAGTATAGGCCATTTATCCTAAATCGTCAATTTCTGCGCAAGATTACAGTCCGAATTGAGCCGGATTTGCCCGCCAGGAGCGGAGGAGTTCCATGTCTTCTTCTTTGATTGCTCCTTGCTCCAAAGCTACTTCAAGCAGCTTCGTATAATTGGAAAGCGTATGAAGCGGCATTCCGGCTTCCCGGAAAGCGTCCGCCGCCTTATCCAATTGATAGGAAAAGATCGCGAGAACGCCCAATGCTTTCGCCCCCGCATCGTTAACGGCCAAAGCCGCTTTCAGCGAGCTTCCGCCGGTTGAGATCAGGTCTTCGATCACGATGACTTGCTGACCGGGCTTAACAGTCCCCTCGATCAGGTTCTCCTTGCCGTGGCCTTTGGCTTTGTCACGGACGTATATCATGGGCAGGCCCAGCTTCTGTGCGACCCATGCCGCGTGAGGAATGCCGGCAGTCGCCGTGCCGGCGACCACTTCGGCTTGCGGAAACTTTTCCTTGATCAGCAGCACAAAACTGTCTGCAATCAGCTCGCGTATAGCCGGATGAGACATGGTCAGCCGGTTATCGCAATAAATCGGCGACTTGAGGCCCGATGTCCACGTAAAAGGCTGCTGCGGGCGAAGCGTTACCGCTCCTATCTCCAATAATGAGGAAGCAACTCGCTTCGCTATCGTTTCAAGCTGACTCATGTTCTCTCACCGTTCCTTTCGAATGTAGGGGCAGGCCCGTCAAAGCGCGACGGAGGCGATGATCGACTCCATCGCCGCTCTGGGATCGGCCGCCGCCGTAATCGGACGGCCGATCACGACAAAATCGGTGCCCTGCGCGAACGCCTCAGCCGGCGTCATGACGCGCGTCTGGTCGCCGATATCGGCGCCCGCAGGGCGAATGCCCGGCGTTACGGTGACGAATGCGTCACCGCACGCCGCTTTGATTTGCGTCACTTCAAGCGGTGACGCAACGACGCCCTGCAGCCCCGCCGACTGCGCCAGGCGGGCATAGCGAAGCACGGCCTGCTCGACAGTGCCTGTCAGGCCGATTTCTTCGTTCAGCACCTGCTGGCCGGTGCTGGTCAGCTGGGTGACGCCGATGACAATCGGGCGTCCCGCTCCCGGAGCGAGGGCTTTGTCCACGCCCTCGAGAGCCGCTTCCATCATCCGCTTGCCGCCGGCGGCATGGACGTTGAACACATCCGCGCCGAGGCGCGTAATGCTCTCCGCCCCGCCCTTCACCGTGTTCGGGATGTCGTGCATTTTCAAATCCAAAAACACTTTATAGCCTTTATCCTTCAGACCGGCTACAAAGCCTGGGCCCGCAGCGAAAAACAGCTGCATGCCCACTTTCATATAGCAAGGGATGCCTTCGAGCTGCCGCAGCAGCTCCTTGGCCCCTTCGGCTGTCGGGTAATCCAGAGCGACCATAATCTTTCCGGCAACGTCCGCACGAGTGTAGGTACTCATTCGCACTCACCGCCCCTTAAGCATGCACAGGCATGGCACGGGAGGAGAAGTTGACCGCTTCAAGCATGTTGCAGAGCGCGCGGACCGTGTCAAGCGACGTCATGCAGACAACGCCGTTCTCCACCGCTTCGCGGCGAATGCGGAAGCCGTCACGCTCAGGCGTTTTGCCCTTCGTCAGCGTGTTCACAACGAACTGCGCCTCGCCGCCGCGGATCAGGTCGAGAATGTTCGGCGAGCCTTCGCTCAGCTTGTTCACTGTCGTTACCGGGAGGCCGGCTTCTTCCAGCGCTTTGGCCGTTCCGCCTGTGGCGATAATTTTGTAGCCGAGACGGTAGAAACCTTTCATGATTTCAATCGCCTCGTCTTTATCTTTGTCCGACACCGTTACGACGACCGAACCTGCAGCAGGAATTTTCATGCCTGCGCCGATCAAGCCTTTGTACAGCGCCTTTGCAAAGTTCGTATCGCGGCCCATCACTTCGCCGGTCGATTTCATCTCCGGTCCGAGCGTCGTGTCCACGCGGCGCAGCTTCGCGAAGGAGAACACCGGCACTTTCACGGATACGTAGTGGTCTTCCGGCCATAAGCCGCTTTCGTAGCCCATATCGGCAAGCTTTTGCCCCATGATGACCCGGGTTGCCACATTCGCCATCGGAATGTTCGTCACTTTGCTCAGGAACGGAACCGTTCTGGACGAGCGCGGATTCACCTCGATCACATACACTTCATCGTTGAAGATGACGAACTGGATGTTGACCAGTCCTACAACTTTCAGTTCGAGCGCAATTTTTGTCGTAATATCGATGATCTTCTGTTTAATTTCAGCGGAAACCGTCTGCGGCGGGTAGACGGCGATCGAGTCGCCGGAGTGTACCCCTGCACGTTCGATATGCTCCATAATGCCCGGGATCAGAACCGTTTCCTTGTCACAAATCGCATCGACTTCGACTTCTTTGCCGAGCATGTAACGGTCGATCAGAACCGGATGCTCCGGATTGATTTTCACCGCATACTCCATGTAGCTGAGCAATTCTTCGTCGGAATAGACGATTTCCATCGCGCGTCCGCCGAGGACGTAAGAAGGGCGAACGAGCACCGGATAGCCAAGCCCTGCGGCAACGCCTACCGCCTGATCGACGGACGTTACCGTACCGCCCTGCGGCTGCGCGATTTGCAGTTTTCCCAGCAGCGCTTCGAATTTTTTGCGGTCTTCAGCCGTATCGATGCTTTCGAGGTCGGAACCGAGAATGCGCACGCCGGCTTTGTCCAGCGGGGCCGCCAGATTGATCGCGGTTTGGCCGCCGAATTGCACGATGACGCCGATCGGATTTTCACGCTCGATGACGTTCATCACGTCTTCGAAGAACAGCGGCTCGAAGTACAAGCGGTCTGACGTATTAAAGTCCGTGGACACGGTTTCCGGGTTGTTGTTGATAATGACCGCTTCATAGCCGGCGGCTTGGATCGCCCACACCGCATGCACGGTGGAGTAGTCGAACTCGATGCCTTGGCCGATACGGATCGGACCGGAGCCGAGCACGACGACTTTCTCCTTGCTCGTTTCCGTTACTTCGTCCTCTTGCTCATAGGTCGAGTAGTAATAAGGCGTCGAAGCTTCGAACTCGGCCGCGCAAGTGTCTACCATTTTGTATACAGGCTTGATGTTTTGCTGCAAGCGGTGAGCGCGCACTTCCGCTTCTTTCGTAAACGATGTGCAGCCGGCAAGCGTGCGAATTTCGGCGATAGCCCGGTCCGTAAACCCTTTGCGCTTCGCCTCCAGCAACAATGCCGCGGAAAGATCGGATTTGGCGATTTCCGCCTCATATTTGATCATGCCGGCCAGTTTGTTCAGGAACCACCAGTCGATTTTCGTCAAGTCTTGCAGCTGCTCGACTGTGTAGCCTCTGCGGTAAGCCTCGGCCAAAAGGAACAGGCGCTCATCGTCCGGCTTTTGCAGGCGAAGCTCCAGCGTTTCCTTATCCAGCAAATCCGTTTCTTTCAGGAACAAACGGTGCACGCCGATTTCCAGCGAGCGGATCGCTTTATGAATCGACTCTTCGAAAGTACGGCCGATGGCCATTACTTCCCCTGTCGCTTTCATCTGCGTGCCGAGCTTGCGGTTTGCCGCCGTAAATTTATCGAACGGCCAGCGCGGAATTTTCGATACGATGTAATCCAGTGTCGGCTCGAAGCAAGCGTACGTTTGCCCGGTTACCGGGTTGACAATTTCGTCCAGCGTGTAGCCGATGGCGATTTTGGCCGCCATTTTGGCGATCGGATAGCCCGTCGCTTTGGAAGCGAGTGCCGAGGAGCGGCTTACCCGCGGATTCACTTCGATGACATAATATTGGAAGCTGTGCGGATCGAGTGCAAACTGCACGTTGCAGCCGCCTTCGATGTTCAGCGCGCGGATAATTTTCAGCGATGCGGAACGCAGCATCTGGTATTCGCGGTCGGACAGCGTCTGGCTCGGAGCCACGACGATACTGTCGCCCGTATGGACGCCAACCGGATCGAAGTTTTCCATGTTGCACACGACGATGCAGTTGTCGTTCGCGTCGCGCATCACTTCGTACTCGACTTCTTTCATGCCGGCGATGCTTTTTTCTACGAGACATTGGCCGATCGGACTGTAGCGAAGCCCGGATGCGACCGTTTCGCTCAATTCTTCAATGCTGTTGCAGATGCCGCCGCCTGTTCCCCCCAGTGTGTAAGCAGGACGTACGATAATCGGAAAGCCGATTTCACCGGCAAAATCAAGCGCTTGGGCTACAGTCGTCACGATGACGCTGTCAGGCACCGGCTGCTCCAGCTCTCTCATCAAATCGCGGAAAAGGTCGCGGTCTTCCGCTTTTTCAATCGCGGTCAGCTGAGTGCCGAGCAGCTTCACATTCTCGCTTTCCAGAACGCCTGCGCGGGCCAGCTCCACAGCCATGTTCAGCCCCGTCTGGCCGCCCAGCGTCGGAAGCAGCCCGTCCGGACGCTCCTGACGGATGATTTGCGTTACGAAATCAAGCGTAATCGGCTCAATATATACTTTGTCGGCCATATTCGTGTCGGTCATGATCGTGGCCGGGTTGCTGTTGATCAAAATAACTTCCATGCCCTCTTCTTTCAAAGCCTGGCACGCCTGCGTTCCCGCATAGTCGAACTCGGCGGCTTGGCCGATAACAATCGGACCGGAGCCGATCACGAGAATTTTTTTGAGCGTATTATTTTTTGGCATACTGCAGTTCCCCCTTGTCCGCTGTCTTTGCTGCTTGCGCCTTCCATTCCGCGAGCATTTGCGCCTGGCGCGGCAGCTGCGGGTTAGCCAGCTTGTGCTCCCGGATCATCGCGATAAAATCGTCGAACAAATAGCTCGAGTCAAAAGGACCCGGCGCCGCTTCCGGATGATACTGAACCGAGAAAGCCGCATGCTTTTTATGTCTCAAACCTTCGATCGTACGGTCGTTATTGTTAATGTGCGTCACGTCAAGTTCCGTTCCGGCGACGGAATCTTCCTTGACCGTGTAGCCATGGTTTTGCGATGTGATGTAGCAGCGTCCGGAAATCAGATCTTTAACCGGATGGTTGCCGCCGCGGTGGCCGAATTTCAGCTTCTCCGTATCGGCTCCGCAAGCGAGCGCGAACAGCTGGTGGCCGAGGCAAATGCCGAAGATCGGGAATTCGCCGAGCAGTTCTTTAATCATTTGCACCGCGTGAGGCACGTCTTTCGGGTCCCCAGGGCCGTTGGACAGCAAAATGCCGTCCGGCGCCAGCCGGCGAATTTGCTCGGCCGTAGCGTCTTGAGGCACGACGACGACGTCGCAGTCGCGTTTGCTCAAATCGCGGATAATGCCGCTTTTGGCGCCGAAATCGACGAGCACGACGCGCTCTTTGTGGCCTGGTGCGCCGTAAACGCTTTTGGTGGACACGCGTGATACCTGGTCTGTCATCAGAGGCGTCGCTTTGAGCATTTCCGACAGCTCGGCAACCGATTTATCGGATGTGGTGAGCAAAGCTTTCATAACGCCATGATGGCGGATTTTGCGGGTCAGCATGCGGGTGTCGATGCCGCTGATTCCGATGATGCCGTATTCTTTGAGCAGGCTGCCGAGCGTGTATTGCGCTCTCCAGTTGCTCGGGATTTCTTCATGCTCGCGAACCACAAACCCGTGAATGAACGGGCGCACGGACTCGAAATCGTCCCGGATAACGCCGTAGTTTCCGATAAGCGGATACGTCATCGTCACGATCTGGCCGCAGTACGACGGATCGGAAAGCACCTCCTGATAACCGGTAATCCCTGTATTGAATACAACTTCTCCGACCGAGTCACCCTCGCTGCCGAACGATCTGCCTGTAAAAAGGGTGCCGTCTTCCAGCAACAATCTTGCCTGCATGTTTCTTCAACTCCTTCGTTATGTTCGAACGATCCATGCGAACCGTCAATGATCTGCATAAATAAAGATTCTTCTGTATAAATATACACGAGTTTCCACTCGCCGTACAGTGCTTAGGACCAAACAACTTTTCCCGCCGCAATCGTAACAACCGGCCAGCCTTGCAGTTTCCAGCCGATAAACGGTGTATTTTTGCTTTTCGATACGATCTCTTCTTTGCGTACTTCGCGTCCCTCTTCGAGATCGACGATCGTAATATCCGCCGCGGCGCCCGGTTGGAGCTTGCCGTACGGAAGGCCGAACACATCGGCAGGTCTCGCCGTCATCCGGTCGATCAGGAAGCCGAGCGTCCAGCGGCCGGTCAGGACGAACTTGGTGTACAGCAGCGGGAACGCGGTCTCGAAGCCGAGAATGCCGAACGGCGCAAGCTGCATGCCCTTCTCTTTCTCTTCCTCGCTGTGCGGAGCATGATCGGTTACGATGATGTCGATCGTGCCGTCTTCCAGCCCTTCGATCACAGCCTGTACATCGCGCGGCGTACGCAACGGCGGGTTCATTTTCCAGTTGGCGTCAAGCCCTGGAATATCTTCATCGGAAAGCACGAGGTGATGCGGGCATACCTCGGCAGTCACTTTGATTCCGAACTGCTTCGCGTGGCGGATCAGACGAACCGACTGCTCGGTGCTGACATGGCATACGTGGTAGTGAACCCCGGTCGCTTCGGCCAGCAGCACGTCGCGCCCTACATGAATCGCCTCGGATTCGTTCGGAATCCCCTTGAGTCCGTGCTTCCGGGCGAACGCGCCTTCCGTTACCGGCGCGCCCTCGACGAGCGTGTTATCCTCGCAGTGCGCGATGATCGGCATGACGAGCGATGCGGCCAGCGCCATCGCATCTTTCATCATCTGCGCGCTTTGCACGCCGACGCCGTCATCCGTGTAGCCGATGACGCCGGCTTCCTTCAAAGCGGCGAAGTCCGTGAGCTCGCGGCCGAGCTCGTTTTTCGTAATGCAGCCGTACGGCAGAACGCGGACGACGCCTTCGGTTTGCGCCTTGTCCAGTATGTAATTCACCGTATCCGGCGTATCGATGACCGGCCGCGTGTTCGGCATGCAGGCAATCGTCGTGAAGCCGCCTCTGGCTGCCGAGCGCGTTCCTGTCGCAATCGTTTCTTTATGCTCAAAACCCGGCTCGCGCAGATGGACGTGCATATCGATGAATCCCGGGGCGACCAGCTTGCCCGCCGCGTCGATGACCGTATGTCCTTCCGTGACCGGAGCCGCTGCGCTTTGGGCGTCCAGAACCTGGACGATCGTATCGTTCTCGATGAATATGTGCTGTTTGACCCGTTCGTTATCGGCGTTTACCGTCCATCCGTTCAGTATCCAAATTCCCATTGGTAAGCCTTCCCCCTGTTCTATGATAAAGCCCGCTCGATGACCGCCATGCGGATCGGCACGCCGTTTGCGATTTGCGTAAAAATTTTCGATTTCTCATGTTCGACCAGTTCGTCGTCGATCTCTACGTTCCGGTTCACCGGAGCCGGATGCATAATGATCGCATGCGGCTGCATGCGGCCGGCCCGCTCCGCAGTCAATCCGTACTGCTCGCGGTACTCCTCCGCCGAGCGGATTATGCCTTTGTCGTGGCGCTCCAGCTGCACGCGGAGCATCATCACGACGTCGGCCTTAAGCGCTTCTTCGAAGGATACGTACGGCGCGTACTCGCCAAGCTCCCGCGCCTGCATATTGTCCGGCGCGCAGAACTTCACGTTCGCGCCGAGCGCCCGCAGTCCCCACAGGTTCGAACGGGCGACCCTGCTGTGCAAAATATCGCCGACGATCGCAACCGTCAGCCCCTTGATGTCGCCGAAATGTTTGCGCATCGTGTACAAATCAAGCAGCGCCTGCGTTGGATGCTCGTTATTGCCGTCCCCCGCGTTGATGAGCGGCACTTTGATTTTTTCCGCCAACTCCTGCAGAATGCCGGTCGGCTTCAGGCGGATGACTCCTGCGTCGATGCCCATCGACTCCAAAGTCCGGACGGTATCGTAAATGGACTCGCCTTTTTGCACGCTGGATTCCGCAGCCGAGAAATTCAGCACCTCCGCGCCAAGCCTTTTTTGCGCCAGTTCGAAAGAGAAACGGGTTCGCGTGCTGTTTTCAAAAAAGAGGTTCGCCACGAATCGGCCCTGCAGCTCTTTCGTCACCTTCGACGGATGCTGCTCCCAGTAGGCGGCGCGATCCAAAATGCCGGTGATCTCCTGTGCGTCAAGCCCTTTCAGACCCAAGAAATGTTTCGTCGTTTGTACGCCCGCGATGCTCATTCCTGTTTCCCCCTATGCTGTAAAATGATCACTTGATCCTTATTGTCAATTTCCGTCAACTGCACTTCAATCTTTTCGCTTTTCGAAGTGGGAACGTTTTTGCCTACATAATCGGGCCGGATCGGCAGTTCGCGGTGCCCTCTGTCGATCAGTACGGCCAGTTGTATCATCTGCGGCCGGCCGAGGTCGATCAGCGCATCCATCGCCGCCCTCACGGTGCGGCCCGTGAACAGCACGTCGTCGAACAGAATCACTCTTTTATCCTGGATGTGCAGCTTGCCGCCTTCCTGGACGTTGTCCACCGACTTCACCTTAATCCGGTCGTCGCGGTACGAAGTGATGTCGATTTCCCCGACGGGAACCGGCACGCCCTCGATGTCCAAAATCCGCTCCGCCACGCGTTTGGCCAAATAAATCCCTCTGGTCCGAATTCCGATCAGCGTGCACGTCTCTACGCCTTTATTCTTTTCCAGTATTTCGTGCGCAATCCGCGTCAACGCTCTGCGAATTCCCATTTCGTCCATAATGCTGTGTTCAGCTGTCTCGTCCATCCAATCCGCCTCCCAAAAAGTTTTGCACCGGCAAAACTCGCTTCGTAAGCTTCAGCTTGCAGAGAAACTAAAAAACTCCTCGCCATCGTTCGGCAAGGAGTTACTTGTGCGCACGCAGAGACAGACCGGGGCATGAGGGCATATGCATCCCTCAAGCTTATCACATGGACGAACCACCTGTTCGCCCGCGTGCCGTCTTCTCGTTACGATTACCTTGCCAGCCTCTCTGGACTGTTTTTAAAGGTACTTATTCATTTGATAGAATTATGCCATTTTCGACATGAGAAGTCAACCATTAAATACCTAAAGGGCCAGGCGGACTCCGTCCGGCATATCCTGTATTTGCTTAGCAGCCTTTATGATCTTGCAAAAGCAGTTTCTCCAGCGCTTTCAATCCGGCGCGGATTTGCTCGCGGTCTTCTTCGCCGACCTGTTCCATGCGTGCGGCCAAAGCGGCATCCAGCAGCATGGGGCGCTTGTGCAACAAATACGATTCGACATTTTTAGTCATATATATCCGTATAAACCGTTTGTCGTTTTCGTCCGTGCGCCTTTCGACCATGTTCTTTTTCTCCAGCCTGTCCACAATGCCCGAGATCGTGCTGTGCGCAAGCCCGAGCTTCTGGCTCAACTGCTTCAGCGACAGGCCCGGATGGTGGTTTACATGATTAAGAACGGCACCCTGCACCAGCGTTATGCTTTCCTGCTCTCCGTCCTGGTCGACGGAACGTTCCACACATTTTATATATTTGAACAGTCTGGCCACTGTCGTACGGATATATGTAGCGTCTTCTTCTATTCTATACATGCAAAATCGATCCCCTTCCGAGTAAAGAAACCTCTTATTGACAAAAATGATTATAGCACATACCATATATTTCGTATACGACATATCGCACACGTTATATTCTTTTCGAATTTTATTCATTATTTATGAAGGGAACGATGAGCACATTATGTTCCAACTGTTTCGCTATTTGAAGCCGTATAAGTTTCAAGTTGCCGGCGTCATCGCTTTCATGCTGCTTCAGTCGCTTGCCCAGCTGTATTTGCCCACCCTGCTCGCCGACATCGTCGACACCGGCGTCGTGAAGGGGGATATTCCGTTCATCCTGAAATTCGGGGCCTACATGCTGTTCGTCGCTCTGGGAGCCACGATATGCGTTTTTATCGCCAGTTACATGCTCGCCAGAACCGCGACAGGCTTCGGCCGGGATTTGCGGCGCAGCGTGTTCGCCCATGTCGAAAGCTTTTCGCTTGGCGAGTTCGACAAGCTCGGCACTTCCTCTTTGATTACTCGCACGACCAACGATATCGCGCAGGTCCAGCAGGTCATCGTGATGCTGCGCATGTTTATCGGAGCTCCTGCGATGCTCGTAGGCGGCGTGATCATGTCGATATACAAAGACGCCAAGCTCGCTCTGGTCATTATCGCCGTCATTCCGATTCTAACGTTCGCAATCATCGCCATTATGCGTAAAGGCATACCGCTTTTCAAAGCGATGCAAGTCAAAATCGACCAGATCAATCTCGTGCTCCGCGAGCATTTGACAGGCATCCGCGTCATTCGCGCGTTCAACCGGACGGACAACGAAAAAAAGAAATTTGAAAAAGCGAATCTCGATTTTACGCAAACCGCCGTCAAAGTGAACATTCTCATGTCTACGATGATGCCGCTGATGATGCTCGTATTTAATTTGGCCGTCGTCGTCATCCTCTGGTTCGGGGGCATCCGGATCGACCAGAACGACATGCAGATCGGCGATTTGATCGCGTTCATCCAATACGCCATGCAGATTATGTTCTCGATGTTTATGATGACGATGATTTTCGTCATGATTCCCCGGGCATCGGCGTCGGCCATCCGCATTAACGAAGTGCTCCGGACCGAATCGGCCATCAGCAGCGCAGCGGACGCCCTTCCGTTCGCGCAAAACCGCAATCGGGGGCTCATCGAGTTTCAGGATGTGACCTTCAGCTATCCCGGCGCCGAGCAGCCGGCTATCCGGGGTTTGAGCTTCCGCGCCGAGCCGGGGCAAGTGACCGCGATTATCGGCGGAACGGGCTCCGGCAAGTCGACCCTCCTGCATTTACTGCTGCGGTTCTACGATGCCGAGAGCGGCCGTATTGCGATTGACGGGGTCCCTATTCAATCTTTGCAGCTCGAAAGCTTGCGCGAAAGCATCGGCTACGTGCCGCAAAAAGCCGTCCTTTTTTCCGGCACCGTTGCCGATAATATCCGTTTCGGCTGTGAGACCGCATCGGACGAGGAAGTGAAGCAAGCCGCCCGGACTGCGCAGGCCGACGAGTTTATTGAGCAGATGCAGGACGGCTATCAATCGCTCATTTCCCAAGGGGGAACGAACCTGTCCGGCGGCCAAAAACAGCGCCTGTCGATCGCCCGCGCGTTGGCCAGAAAACCGGGCATCTACGTGTTCGACGACAGCTTCTCCGCGCTCGATTACAAAACCGATGCCAATCTGCGCAGGGCGCTAAAAGAAGAAATCACGCACGCCACGATGCTGATTGTCGCCCAACGGGTAAGCACGATTATGGACGCAGACCGGATCATTGTGCTTGAGGACGGACAAATGGTGGGCATCGGAAGCCATGACGAGCTGCTGCGCACCTGCAAGGTATACCAGGAAATCGTCGCCTCTCAGCTTTCGGAGGAGGATATCGCATGAGTGAAAAACGCAAAGCCAACGAATCGTCCGCAGGAGTCGGGCCGGCGCATTTCGGGCGCGGCGGCATGGGCGGTATGGGCAGACCCGTACAAAAGGCCAAAAACTTCAAAGCTACGCTGCAGCGGCTGCTCGGCTACATGAAGCCTTACCGCCTGCAGCTGGCACTTGTGCTTCTGATGGCGGTTCTCAGCACCCTGTTCAGCATTATCAGCCCGAAGCTGATGGGCAACGCAACGACCAAGCTTTTCGAAGGTTCCATGGAAAAGCTGAAAGGCATCGCAGGCACCGGCATCGATTTTAACGCCATCGCCCAAATCGTGATCCTGCTTGCCGTTCTGTATGTGCTCAGCGCTCTGTTCGGCTATTTTCAGCAGCGTGTTATGGTTACCGTCACGCAAAAAATCGTCTACGATTTGCGCGAACAAGTTAACGACAAGCTCGCCCGCGTGCCGCTCTCCTTCTTCGATTCAAAGAGCCACGGCGATGTGATGAGCCGCGCCACGAACGATGTCGACACGATCAGCTCCACGCTCCAGCAAAGCTTGACGCAGTTGATTACGTCGATTGTAACGCTGCTGGGCATTATCGTCATGATGCTGACGATAAGTCCGCTTCTGGCGCTCGCAACGATCGCCACGCTTCCGCTCAGCATTTATTGTACGAAATTCATCGCCTCCAGGTCGCAAAAGCATTTTGCCGGCCAGCAAAAAAACCTTGGCGCACTGAACGGCCATGTCGAGGAAATGTTCACCGGACATACGATCGTCAAAGCTTTCGGCCACGAAAGCAAATCGATCGAGCGATTCAACGAAATTAACGAAAAGCTGTATCAGTCCGGCTGGAAAGCGCAATTTATATCCGGTCTGATCTTTCCGCTGATGAGCTTTATCGGCAATATCGGTTTTGTGCTGGTCAGTGTGATCGGCGGAATTATGGTGACCCACGGTTCGATCAAAATCGGCGATATCCAGGCTTTTATCCAATATTCCGGGCAGTTCGGCATGCCGATTACCCAGGTAGCCAACATCGCTAACGTCATCCAGTCCACCATCGCGGCGGCGGAGCGCGTATTCGAACTGTTGGATGAACCTGAGGAACAGCAGGATGCCGCCGACGCCAAAACCGTTGCACATGTCTCAGGACGGGTGCAATTCGAAAACGTCAAGTTTGCCTATAAGGAAGATGCGCCGCTGATTACCGACATGAACATCGACGTGCAGCCCGGGCAGACGGTTGCCATCGTCGGACCGACGGGCGCAGGCAAAACGACGATCGTCAACCTGCTCATGCGCTTTTACGAGCTGCAGGGCGGTCGCATCGCCATAGACGGCGTCGATTCACGGCAAATGACGCGCAGTCACCTGCGCGGGCTGTTCGGCATGGTGCTGCAGGACACATGGCTGTTCAACGGGACGATCCGCGACAACATCGCCTACGGCCGCGAAGGAGCGACCGAAGAGCAGATCGTGAGCGCAGCCAGGGCGGCTTACGCCGATCACTTTATCCGCACGCTGCCAGAAGGATATGATACGGTTTTGAACGAAGAGGCTTCGAACATATCGCACGGCCAGAAGCAGTTGCTGACGATCGCGCGTGCCATACTGGCCGACCCGCCGATTCTCATTTTGGACGAAGCGACGAGCAGCGTCGATACGCGGACCGAGGTTTCGATCCAGCGGGCGATGAACAACTTGATGCAGGGACGCACCAGCTTTGTGATCGCCCACCGCCTGTCCACGATACGCGACGCCGACCTGATACTCGTCATGAATCAGGGGTCCGTCATCGAACAGGGCACGCACGAACAGCTCCTGGCGCAAAACGGCTTCTACGCCGAACTGCACAACAGCCAATTCGTCCACGCTGCAGCCAATCCGAACGCCGGATAGTCCGGGTGGCGGATTGCGGGCTGGCATGTTCGCGCGGCAACACGTGCGATTCTCCCAGTGCGTTGCGCGTGCACGGGGCGGGTCAGCCCAGGGTCAGCCCTCGCCCCCACCCTACTCCTCTCCTGCACGGGCTGCGGCGATGAAGCAGAGGCACTAGGCGGCTTGGCAGGGAAATGCCTGCAAAAGTGCAGGTTTTTTCCTTAAAAACGGTTCGTCTTGGCGGAAAGCCTGCGATTGTGCAGGAATTTTCGATGAAAACGGTCCAGAACCCCAGTTCGTGACGAAAAGCCTGCACATTTGCAGGAATTTTTCGTTGCCGGCGTATCAACCGGGCAAAAACTGTATTTTTGCAGGTTTTCTTTGCTCAACTAGGCAGATTTGTGCGACCGGCTTTGGCGTGTGGGTTTCCGGGCAGACTGACGACTTTTCGCGGGTTTTCTGCGCATTTACAGCATTGGCGGCGTTGACAGCTCTAGCTGCACTGATCGCATTGGCTGTACAGGTTGCAATGGCAACACTTGCAGCGTTGATAGTGTTGGCAGCATTGGCGCACTGGTGGCGTTAGCGGCATTCGCAGCATTGGCGATATTGCCGGCACTGGCCGCATTGGCGGTATTGCCGTCTTTGTCTTGCACCGCCCCGCATTAGCTGCACTTGACTGCACTGGCCGCAAGCAACATCGGCTGCGTTGGTATACGCACCGTAAGGACAATCTCAACCCTGACGCTCTGTTGTCAGGGTTGCTCTTTTATAATAGAACGTGAGCAATTCATCCGGCGGTCCTTCGCAAGTTACGTCTCGAGACCGAGGAGCCGGACTGGTCTTCGCATGTACAATGAGGGACGTGGAGAAATGAAAGTAACGCGCACGCAACGCATATCAAAGGAGTGACAAGTTCAATGACAGCAACGCAAAACAAAGTAGGTTTCATCATCGCGGGCCTGCTGCTTTCGATTCTGATGTCTTCGATGGACAATACGATCGTCGCAACGGCTATGGGAACGATCGTCGCCAAGCTCGGGGGCTTCGACAAGTTTATTTGGGTAACGTCGGCTTACATGGTAGCCGAGATGGCCGGTATGCCGATTTTCGGCAAGCTGTCCGATATGTATGGCAGGAAGCGGTTTTTCATATTCGGCATGATCGTATTTCTGCTCGGTTCCATCCTGTGCGGGACCGCTCAAAGCATCGTTCAGCTCAGCATTTACCGCGCCATTCAAGGTATTGGCGGCGGCGCGCTGATTCCGATTGCGTTCACGATTATTTTTGACGTGATTCCGCCGGAGCAGCGGGGCAAAATTACCGGTCTGTTCGGCGCAACTTTCGGGCTGTCCAGCATATTCGGGCCGCTGCTCGGCTCCTACATCACCGATTACATCGACTGGCGCTGGGTGTTCTACATCAACCTGCCGCTCGGCATACTGTCCTTCATCTTCATTGCCGTCCATTACAAAGAATCGCCGATCCACTCGAAACAGCGAATCGATTGGCTTGGCGCAGCAACACTCGTCGGGGCGGTCGTCTGCCTCATGTTCGGTCTTGAGCTAGGAGGCAACAAATACGCTTGGGACTCGCCGCCCATTCTCGGTTTATTTGCCGGCTTCGCCGTTCTGCTGGTCACATTTCTGTGGGCGGAGACGAAAGCCCAGGAGCCTATTCTCTCCTTCTCCATGTTCCGCGACCGCCTGTTCGGCGGCAGCACGCTGGTCGGGCTTTGCTACGGCATCGCTTTTATCGTATCGACGGTTTACATCCCGATCTATATACAGGGCGTAGCGGGCGGAAGCGCGACGAACTCGGGCCTGATCCTGCTGCCCATGATGCTCGGCGTCGTGGCCTCAAGCCAGATCGGCGCCGTCCTGGCCGGTAAATTCGGCTACCGCAACGTTATGCTCGTCTTCGGCGCTATTTTCCTGATCGCCATCATCTTGTTGACGACGTTGACGGCATCCACTCCGCGATGGCTCATTACCGTCTACATGGTGATCGCCGGCTTCGGCACAGGCGCCTCCTTCTCCGTGCTGGGCATGGCCGCCATCCATAACATGAGCCCGCTGCAAAGAGGCTCGGCCAACTCTACGCTCTCCTTTGTTAGGGAGCTTGGCATGGCGCTCGGCATTACCGTATACGGCATCATCCAGCGCAATAACTTCACGCACAAAATGGCCGACGCGCTGGGCGGGACCGGGCCAATGCCGGCCGGGGCCGCGAGCGATCCGCGCGCCCTGCTCGATCCGCAGACGAGAGCGCAAATCCCGACACCGGTTCTCGATAAAATTACCGGCATACTCTCTTCTTCCATTACGCACGCTTTCACCTGGGCGATCGTCCCGGCCGTATTTGTGATCGTGTTCATGTTCTTCCTTACAAACGACAAGATCGGCACTGCCGGACAAAATAAAAAACAAAGCGCAGCCTGACGGCCGCCGGCGGTTCCCGATCCCGGGAGCCGCATTTTTTTGGCTTGTCCATACAAACGCATTGGCTGAAACGCTCCCTTTCTGATAATATAGGAGAGTCAACCCAAATCAATAAGGAGATGTCAAACATGAGTGAAATGAACACCCTGGAAATTATTCAATTTATTAAAGAAAGCAAAAAAAAGACTCCTGTTAAAGTATATGTAAAAGGAAACCTGGATTCCATCGACTTCGGTGAAGGCTCCCAGTCCTTCGTATCAGGCGGAAGCGGCGTCGTTTTCGGTGAGTGGAGCGTCATTCAGCCCGTTTTGGAGCAAAACAAAGCGCTGATCGAAGATTATGTCGTTGAGGCCGACCGCCGCAACTCCGCGATTCCGATGCTTGACCTGAAACCGATCAATGCCCGCATCGAGCCAGGCGCGGTTATCCGCGACAAAGTGCACATCGGCGACAATGCGGTCATCATGATGGGCGCCCTCATTAACATCGGCGCTTCCGTTGGCGACGGCACGATGATCGACATGAACGCAGTGCTTGGCGGAAGAGCGCAGATCGGCAAAATGTGTCACATCGGTGCAGGCGCAGTCGTAGCAGGCGTAATCGAGCCGCCTTCCGCACAGCCGTGCGTCATTGAAGACGATGTGCTCGTCGGAGCCAACGCGGTCATTCTGGAAGGCGTCCGCATCGGCAAAGGCTCTGTCGTTGCCGCCGGAGCCGTCGTCACGCAGGATGTCGAGGAATATACCGTCGTAGCGGGCGCGCCAGCCAGAGTGATCAAAAAAGTGGACGACAAAACGAAGTCCAAAACGGAAATTTTGCAAGATCTTCGCACGCTGTAAAGCACTCTGGGGGGATTCGCCATGCATAGCCCATTTATCGAACTGCGCAGGCAGCTCCATCAAATTCCGGAGCCCGGCTTTCAGGAATTTGAAACGCAGCGGCTGCTTTTGGACTATTTGGCCGGCCTGCCTCAGGACAGAATGACGATCCGCACTTGGCGTACCGGCATTCTGGTTCATATCGCGGGGACTGCTCCTTCGAAGCGGTTCGGGTATCGCGCGGATATGGACGGGCTGCCTATAACGGAAGAGACTTCTCTTCCGTTCCCTTCCCGGCATCCGGGTTATATGCACGCTTGCGGCCACGACCTGCACATGTCCATCGGTATGGGCGTCGTTTCTCATTTTGCGCATCATCCGATGAAAGACAACCTTGTCGTGCTCTTCCAGCCTGCCGAAGAAGGTCCCGGAGGCGCTTTGCCGATGCTTGCCGCCGAGGAGCTGCAGGACTGGAAGCCCGATCAGATCGTAGCGCTGCATATAGCGCCGGAGTATCCCGTAGGCACGATTGCCACGAAGCCGGAAATTTTGTTCGCCAATACGTCTGAACTTTTCATCGACCTGCTCGGCAAAGGCGGTCACGCCGCTTACCCGCATCAGGCGAACGATATGATCGTAGCGGCTTCGCAAATGGTCGGCCAATTGCAAACGATCGTGTCCCGCAACGTGAATCCGCTCGATTCGGCCGTCATTACGATCGGCAAAATGGAAGCCGGCACGAAGCAAAACATCATCGCCGAGAAAGCCCGCCTGGAAGGGACGATCCGCACCCTGTCCGCCGCCTCCATGGCCAACGTCAAAAAACGGATCGAAGCCGTAGCGGCCGGGATCGAAGGCTCGTTCGACTGCCGGGTGTCCATCAACTACGGCTCCAACTACCGCCAGGTGTACAACGATCCGCCGTTGACGCTGGAATTTATGGAGTGGCTGCGCGGCAGCGGCAAAGCCAATCTCGTGGAATGCACGGAAGCGATGACCGGCGAAGATTTCGGCTACTTTTTGGAGCAAATCCCGGGCTTCATGTTCTGGCTTGGCGTCGAAACGCCGCATGGACTGCACCACGCCAAAATAGAGCCCGACGAACGTGCTATCGGCATCGCCATCGAGACGATCACTTCGTATTTGCTGTACAAATCGAGCCAGTCATAAAGCGAAAAAAGCCTCCGCAACCACCGGTGTAGAACCCGTGTCGGTGCGAAGGCTTTTTTTCTTACCACATAAGAATGTTTAAGTTCTTACAGCGCTAAAGCGTGTAGAACGGCATTCTTATTGGCGAATAAACCTACCTCTAAACGCGGTCGCTCATCTTCGAACGACCTCGATAGAGGTTTATCTCATTTCAGCTTGCCGACAAAACGCTCCAGACGGTCCAGCGATTGCTCCAGCACTTCCTGCGAATACGCGTAGGAAATGCGCATGTAGCTTTCCCCGTATGAGGTGAACGCATCGCCCGGCACGACGGCGACTTTCTCTTCCTGAAGCAGCCGCAGCGCAAACTCTTCCGATTTCAGCCCGAATCTGGCGATGGAGGGGAACAGGTAAAAAGCCCCCTTCGGCTTTTCCAGCTCGAAGCCCATCGCGATCAGCCGATCGTACACATAGTCTCTGCGGGCTTCGTAAGCTTGCCGCATCGGCAGCGCGTCGTCCACACCGTTCGTCAATGCTTCGAGCGCCGCATATTGGCTTACCGAACTGGCGCATGTCACGTTATACTGATGAACCTTGACCATATGCCCGGTCAAATATGCCGGAGCAAAAACAAACCCGATCCGCCAGCCTGTCATCGCATGAGACTTGGAAAGACCGTTAATGACAATCGTCTTCTCGCGCAGCTTGCCCATCGCAGCGATGGACCGGTGGCTGTCCCCGTAAATCAGCTCGCTATAAATTTCATCAGATAAAATAAATAAGTCCTTATCTTCCAGCAAATGAGCCAGCTCCGTGAGTTCCTGTTCCGAAAGCACATGTCCCGTCGGATTGGACGGATAACAGAGGATCACGCAGCGCGTGCGCTCTGTAAGATGCGGCTCCAGCAAATCCGCTGTACATTTCAAACCGTTCGCGCGCGTATCCACATAGACCGGAACGCCCCCTGCCAGCCGGATTAACGGCTCGTAGCCCGGGTAGATCGGCGCCGGGATAATGACTTCCGCACCTGGCGTAAGAATGGTGCGCAGGGCGATATCGACGGCTTGGCTCGCCCCGACGGTCACTATAACTTCATCGGCCGCCCGGTAGTCCAGGCCGTATTTATTCCGGACGAAGCGGGACGCCGCTTCGCGCAGTTCCGGCAAGCCGGGATTGGGCGTATAGACCGTCTTGTTTTGCTCCAATGCTTGCTGTCCTGCTTCGATAATATGCCGCGGAGTCGGAAAATCCGGCTGGCCGATCGTCAGCGTCAGCGCGCCGGGAATCGTGCTTACAAGATTGGAAATTTTGCGGATGCCCGATATTTGAATTTCCTTCACTTGCGGATTGATTAAATGTTCCATCCGTTTCTCCCCTCTGCCTATGGAAACGCTGCGGCTTCCTTACTTTAAGGTATGGATCAGATGCTCCATATCCGCAGGAAGCGGCGCTTCGAACTGCATCGTTACCCCTGTTCGCGGATGCACGAAACCGAGTACCGCGGCATGCAGCGCTTGGCCTTCCATCAGCATTCCCTTGCTTTTGCCGTACATCGGATCTCCGACGAGCGGGTGGCCGATGAATTTCATATGAACGCGAATCTGGTGCGTTCTCCCTGTCTCCAGCTTCAGCTCGACGAGCGTGAAGTCCCCAAAACGCTCCAGAACGAGAAAATGCGTGACCGCGTGCTTGCTGTTTTTGTCCGTCACGGTGTACATCTTGCGGTCGTGGGAATCGCGCCCGATTGGAGCGTCGATCGTGCCGTGCTCATGCTGAATGGTGCCGTGAACCAAGGCGATATATTTGCGGTTGACGGTGTGAGCTTTCAACTGCTCGGCGAGGCTTGCATGGGCTTTGTCGTTTTTGGCGGCCATGATGAGGCCCGACGTATCTTTGTCGATGCGGTGTACGATGCCCGGGCGCAGCTCGCCGTTGATGCCCGACAAATCCTTGCAGTGATACAGCAAGGCGTTGACCAGCGTGCCGGAATAATGTCCCGGCGCAGGATGAACGACAAGGCCCCGCGGCTTGTTGATGACGATCACATCGGAATCCTCATAGACGACTTCCAGCGGGATCGGTTCGCCGGTCAATTCCGCATCCGTCGGCTCCGGAATCGTGAGCACGATATGATCGTTCTCCGACAGCTTGTAGTTCGGCTTGACCGGCCGGCCGTTGACCGCCGCGTGCCCGTCCTTCAGCCATTGCTGTACTTGCGTCCGCGAAACTTCTTCTTCCAACGATTCGGTAATGAATTTATCGATGCGTTCACCCGTGTACTCGGCCGAGACGCTCCACTCCGCCGGATCAGGTGAGGTCTGGTTTGTGCTCATGTCCGGCTCCTTTTTTCTCTCTTCTTGCCGTCAGTATGGAATCCAGGAATATCAGGATGACCCCGATCACGATGGCCGAATCCGCAAGGTTGAAGATCGGATAAATATAATAGATCGCCTTGCCGAACAACGAAAAGTCAAACGTAAATTGCAGAAAATCGACGACTTCCCCGAACAGCGCGCGGTCGAGAAAATTGCCTAACGCCCCGCCCAGCAGCAGGCTTAGCGCAAATGAAAGCAGGCCCTTGCCCTCGCGAATCGTGCGTCTGATATACCATAGAATCCCTATGACGACAACTAGTGTCACGATAATGAAAAACCATCTTTGATTTTGCAAAATGCCGAAGGCCGCTCCGCGGTTGCGATGAGAAGTGATGACGAAAAATTCTCCGATCACCGAGCGTTCTTCGCCGAGCGGAATCTTTTGTACGATAACCCATTTGGTAGCCTGATCGAGCAAAAAAACGATAAGCGCGTAAATATAATATTTCACTTTATTTCCTCCTAGGTCCCTGATATACAAGGAATTACCTCACTAAAAAAAGCTTCCGTTCGGAACTATAACGTTATGGAACACCTGTAGGAAAGGAGCTGTACTTATGAACCATTTAACCGAGCAGCAAATTCGCGAATTGCATCTGCAGCTGTTGGAGGAAAAACTTGATCTCGAACGGCATTTCGACCGGAACGGCAATTTCGGTTTGTCCAGCTCTTTTATCGAAAATACCGGCGAACTGTCCATGTACGACAACCATCCCGGCGACATCGCTTCGGAAATTTACGAGCGCGGGAAAGACATTTCACTGAACGAACATGCCGGATTTCAGCTTATGCAAGTTGACGAAGCGCTGGAGCATATGGACAAAGGCGATTACGGCCTATGCGTTTTTTGCCAAGCTCCTATTCCATTCGAACGGCTTCAAGCCATTCCGACTACCGTATACTGCATCCGGCATGTGCCGGATCCTCACGAGTCCGAACGCAGACCTGTCGAGGAAAAGCTGCTTTCCCCACCGTTCGGCAGAACGAGTCTGGACGAACTTGACGGGCAAAACCAGTTCGACGGCGAGGACGCGTGGCAAATCGTGGAAAGTTGGGGAACTTCCAACACTCCCGCTTTTGCCGAAGACCCGAATGTCGACGACTATAAGGACATGTACATCGAAGCCGACGAACACGAAGGTTTTGTCGAATCGTTTGAAAGCTTCGTAGCGACCGACTTATACGGCGAACATGTGACGATCGTCAGAAGCAAAGCGTACCGGGACTACATGAGCAGCGGCGAAGGCGATCCTCTGCTCGAACTCGGACCTGATGCAGAGAACGTGGATGACCAAAATTGAACAGGACAAACGAGCTTCGCCGCCGGCGTCAGCTCGTTTGCTTCTTTGTCCCGCTACTCGTGATAATGAGCGGCAACAACCTCACTGCATCGGACGCAAAGAGTCGGATGCTCTTTATTTTGCCCAACTTCAGGAGTAACTATCCAGCAGCGCTCGCACTTCTCGCCTTCCGCCACAGTTACCTGAATCGTGACATCCTTCGCCGCATACCCGTCCTGCGGCTTCGGAGCCGACGGCTCGTGGACAGTCACGGCGGAAACGATAAACAATTGATCGAGCTGCTCCAGCCTGCTCAGCAGGCTGTGAACGGCCTCGTTCGGATACAGATGAACGGCCGCCCCCAATGAATTGCCGATCACTTTCTCTTTGCGCGCTTCTTCCAAAGCTTTCAGCACTTCGTCGCGCACATCGAGGAAGCTGTTCCACTTCTCTTCCAGCTCCGCATCATACAAATCCGCCTGCACTTCAGGCAGCTCGGCGATCTGCACGCTGCTCAATCCCGCTTCAGGAATGTACTTCCAGACCTCATCCGCGGTATGCGGCAAAATCGGCGAAATTAATGTTGTAATTGCCGTAAGCGCGTCATACAGCACCGTTTGGGAAGCTTTACGCGCGGCATCGTTCGGCGCGCCTGCGTACATGCGATCCTTGATGACGTCCAGATAGAACGAGCTCATCTCGACGGCGCAGAAATGATGAATCACCTGATAGACAACGTGGAATTCGTAAGCCTCATAGGCTTTTACCACTTTGTCGATCATACGGTTTAAACGAATCAGAGCAAACCGGTCCAGCTCGGACATTTGCTCCGGAGCCACACGGTCGGCAGCCGGGTTAAAATGGCTCAAGTTCCCGAGCAAGAAGCGCAAAGTGTTGCGGATTTTGCGGTATACTTCCGTCGTCTGGTTCAAAATGTTATCCGAAATCCGGTGATCGGATTGGTAATCGACGGAAGACACCCACAGCCGGAGAATATCCGCTCCGAGCTTGTTGCACACCTGGCTCGGATCAATCGTGTTGCCGATCGATTTGGACATTTTGCGGCCTTCACCGTCAAGCGTAAAGCCGTGGCTCAAAATGCCTTTGTACGGAGCCTGTCCGCGCACGGCAACGCCGGTGATCAGCGACGAGTTGAACCAGCCGCGGTATTGGTCGGAGCCTTCCAAATACAGGTCGGCCGGCCATTGCAGCTCCGGACGGGTCTCCAGAACGCCGGCATGGCTGGACCCGGAATCAAACCATACGTCCATAATGTCCGTTTCCTTGCGGAAGCGGTCATGGCCGCATTTGGCGCATACCGTTCCTTCCGGCAGCAGCTCATGCTCGTCCTTGATAAACCACGAATTCGAGCCTTCCTTGGCGAACAGCCCGGCCACATGCTCAATGGTCTGCTCGTTGACCAGCGGCTCGTTGCAGCTGCGGCAGTAAAAAATCGGAATCGGCACACCCCATGTGCGCTGCCGCGAAATACACCAATCGCCGCGCTCGGCGATCATGTTGTGCAGCCTGACTTCACCCCAGTTGGGCGTCCATTTGACCTTTTTGATCTCATCCAGCATCTCCTGCCGGAATTTATCGATCGAAGCGAACCACTGCTCCGTCGCACGGTAGATGACCGGTTTCTTCGTCCGCCAGTCGTGCGCGTATTGGTGCTTGATTTCGCCCGCTTTCAGCAGCAGACCCGACTCCTGCAGCATCTCGACGATGACCTTGCTGCCTTTTTCATAAAAAAGCCCTTCAAAACCGGGTGCTTCCGCCGTAAAATGGCCCTGATCGTCCACCGGGCAAAGCACGCCGATCCGGTAGCGCTGGCCGATGACGAAGTCGTCCTCGCCATGTCCCGGAGCGGTATGCACGCAGCCGGTACCGGCTTCAAGCGTGACGTGCTCGCCGACCATGACGAGAGATTCCCTGTCATAAAAAGGATGCTTGCACGTTACATACTCCAGTTCGCTGCCCTTGACGGTAGACAGCACTTCGTAGTCCGTCCAGCCAATCTCCTTGGCGGCCGTTTCCAGCAGCCCTTGCGCCAGCACATACTTTTTGCCGGCCGCCTGCACGACCGTGTAATCAAATTCAGGGTGCAAGCTGATGCCCAGATTGGCCGGAAGCGTCCATGGCGTCGTCGTCCAGATGACGATGGAAGCGTCCTGCGGCAGTTTGCCTTTGCCGTCTTGAACCGGGAACGCGACATAAATCGAAGTCGATACTTTCTCTTTGTACTCGATCTCGGCCTCGGCGAGCGCGCTTTCCGACGACGGAGACCAATAAACAGGCTTCAGGCCTTTGTAAATGTAGCCTTTTTGCACCATTTGGCCGAATACGCGAATTTGCTGCGCTTCGTACTCCGGCTGCAGCGTAATATAAGGATTTTGCCAATCGCCCCGGATGCCCAGGCGCTGGAATTGGCTCTTTTGCTTGTCGACCCATTGCAGCGCATACTCTTTGCAGTACTCGCGGAACTCGTGTACGGACATTTTTTTGCGGTCGACTTTGCCGTTGTTGGCGATCGCCTGTTCGATCGGCAGCCCGTGCGTGTCCCAGCCCGGAACGTAAGGCGCGTCGTAGCCCTGCAGCGTTTTGAATCGTACGATAATATCTTTCAGCACCTTGTTCAGCGCATGTCCGATATGAATGTCACCGTTCGCATACGGAGGCCCGTCATGAAGCACGAATTTCGGCTTGCCTTTGCGGCTCTCCCGAACTTTCGCGTAAATGTCCTCGGCTGCCCACTGCTCTTGAATTTTCGGCTCCGCCTGAGGCAGATTGCCTCTCATCGGAAATTCGGTTTGCAATAAATTCAATGTTTTTCCGTAATCCATTCGTTCCACTTCCTTTAGAAATTTCAACTGCCCACAAACAAAAAAAGCTCCCATCCCCAAAGGGACGAGAAGCTCTGCTCGCGGTACCACCCTCGTTAAAAAGCATACGCAGCGTTCGCGATATGCCTCGCGCTTCGGCTGCTCTTTCACTCGATCATGGATAACGGCATGACCCGATTCTCTCTACTCGGCTTCGAGAGATGCTCCTGGGGGATATTCGGCACGCTGCAGAGGTTAGGCTCACACCAAATCCCTAACTCGCTGGCACTGCGGTTACGTCCTACTCGGTCCAGTCATCGCTTTGCTGCGATACATTTAACAGGAGTATAACGAATTCGCCAAGCTTAGTCAATACGACCTGCCCTTACGGTTCGCTATGATCCATCTGCATGCTGTTCCAGCCCTCGTTATTGAGAAGCTCCAGCTGCGCTTCCAGCAAAGTCCGAAAACGCGTGCGGTAAATGGAAGCCTGCTTTTTCAGCTCTTCGATTTCCAATGCAACCTTACGCGAGCGCGTCAATGCTTCGTTAATAATGCGGTCGGCGTTCTTCTCCGCCTCTTTAAGAATCAGCTGCGCTTCTTTCTTCGAATTGTTCTTCAGTTCGTCGGCTGCTTCCTGGGCTACGATAATCGTTTTGCTTAACGTTTCTTCGATATGGGCAAAATGGTCAAGACGTTCCTGCAGCGCAACCGTCTGATTGTGCAGATCTTTATTTTCACGGATAAGCGCTTCATAATCCTTGATCACCTGATCCAGGAACTCGTTGACCTGATCCTCATCATAACCGCGGAATGAACGGGAAAATTCCTTGTTATGTATGTCCAATGGCGTTAGTGGCATTGGTGCACCTCCTTTGTAAACATAGCAGAATAATAATCAACAAAAAGCTTCGTATGTATATCCCGATTCCACCCAACGGCGGATATCAGTATCCTGCATGTTCAGTTCGACATAAAATAAGAAATTCCTGCAAATCCGCATATATCGTGTCCAATTTCAGGCATACTTGCCGATCTTCACACGCATTCTGCCTTTTTTTGTAATCCCTTCCACTTCAAGCACCTTAAACCGTCCGAAGCCTTGAAGGGACACCATATCGCCCTCCTTCAGCTGTTTGCTCGGATCTTCCTCGACCTTCCAGTTGACGCGGCAGCGGCCGGCCTGGATCGGAATCAGCACCTTGGCGCGGCTCAAGCGGAATACGTCGCTGACGATTCCATCCATGCGCATCGAAGCGACGGACAGATTCAGTTCGTCCAGCTGCACTGAGGCGATCTGCAGTTTATCCAGCGGAAGCAGCTCCGTCTGGACATGCACGCGGTGCACCTGGGATAAGTGCAGATGCAAGTAATCGGCGGCCTCCTCTGCGACCAGGCAGTGGCAGCCTCCCTCTATAACATGAATATCGCCAATCTTGTCCCGCTTCATGCCGAGTCCAAGAATGGCGCCCATGTAATCTCCATGTTCCAATGTCAAAAACTTGCCGTCGCCGGACGAAACGGCCAAAACCGCGATTCCCATATCCTCATCGTCCACGGGCCGGTAATCGGGGGCAATGATCGCCCGCTTCCGTTCGGCCCCGGTGTAACCGCCATCCAGACGGCAGTGCACATCGGGATGCCGGTTCGCCAGCGTGCTCAAAATAAAAGCCTGCCTGGGGTCCAGAAAATCCGTCCGTTTTACGGCATGCTGCTCGGCGGACCGCTGCACCCAATCCCACGCTTTGTCAACAAAGTGGTGTTCGTCCGGGTGAAAGTGCGAATAAAGTTCTTTTTGCAAGGTTAAAACGCTCCAACTATAAAAGAAATAATGGTTCGAATGCCCAGAACGACAAAGTGCAGGGCGAGCAAGGCGACGATCGGCGAAAGATCGATGAACCCGATCGAAGGAATAATTTTACGGAACGGCCGTAAATACGGCTCGACGAGCTTGCCCAGCAGCTCTCCGATAAAGCTTTCCCTTGCGTTCGGAAACCAGGAAAGAAGGATGTAGCCGATAATCATGAAGTAATAAATTTGCTCTAAGTAACCTAAAATCACATCAATTTGGTAAAGCACTTGCGCAGTCACCTCAATGTCAGGATATGCGTCTACTCCTCACTCATCATCTCGGAGATATGTCCATGAATATCGACCGAATCGGGCGTGCACAAGAAGATATTCGGCCCCAGTTTGGAAATAGACCCATTTAAAGCATATACCGTTCCGCTCAGGAAATCCACTATACGGACGGCTTGATCCGATCGAACCCGCTGCAGATTGACGATGACCGCTCTTCGGGAACGAAGATGGTCGGCGATATCCTGCGTTTCATCGTACGTGCGCGGTTCGCTGAGCACAACGCGGGCATTTTTTTGCGAATGAATGCTGACGACGTTGGCCTTATTTTTACTACGAATCTCGTATGGATTGGTTTCAGGTTCTTCCGGCTGCTCCACAATCCGTTCGCGTTCGACGACTTCTTCCTCCTCCTGCAGCCCGAGAAAATTCATAAAGCGGTTCATTACACCCATAAGGAATACCTCCTTCTCTATATTGGTTGTACGGTTTCACCCGATTCTTTGACCAAAACTGTCCCCAGGCGCACCATGGTCGCCCCTTCCTCTATCGCCACCTCGAAATCTCCGGACATCCCCATGGACAAGTGCTCGACTGCATAAGGCAGTATGCCTTGTCCGTTCAAACGATCCCGCAGCTCTCTCAATCCGCGAAAAACAGGTCTTGTCGCCTCGGCTTCCAGCTCGTAAGGCGCCATTGTCATCAGGCCTGCTATATGTATATGTTTCAGGTTGTTCACTTCGGCGGCAAAGTCGAAAAGCTCCTCAGGTCTCAAACCGTACTTGGTTTCCTCACCGGATACGTTGACCTGAATGAGGCATTGAACCTGCAACCCTGACGCCGCCGCCTGCTTGTCCAGCTCCTTGGCAAGAGAAAGGCGGTCAAGCGAATGAATGTAAGCAAACTTCCCGATGATATCTTTTACCTTGTTCGTCTGCAAATGTCCGATAAAATGCCAGGTGCCGCGATCGTGCAGCGCCTCCCACTTCGGCTTCACATCCTGCCAGCGGTTCTCCCCGATGTGCAGGACGCCTTCGTCCAGCACCGCTCTGGCCGTCTCGAGCGAGACGTATTTCGTAACAGCTATAAGCATAACCTCTTGCCGCCGGCGGCCGGAACGCTCGCAGGCAGCGGCAATTCGGGCCTCCACCGCGTCAATCTGTCCCCGTAAACTCATCTATTCTGCCACCTCGTTTCCATGCATCACGCGAAATCTTGCCGGTCCGGTTCGGTCATTCCGATCCAAGCGATCATTCTTCCCGTAGAACCGCCTTCTTTTCGATGGGAAAAGAACATATCGGTGCTGCAACTCGTACACAACTGAGTTACTTCGATATGGGACGACAAAATTCCTGCTTGAAGTATCAAAATTCGGTTCAAACCTTGCAGATCGAGCATGTATTTCCCGTTTGCCCGTTCTTGAAGAATAGGTTCGGCAGCCGCTGCGGAAGCATGTATCTCCAGCAAAACTTCCTTCACCCGGCTCGCGACGGTATCGTCCACTTCGTAGCAGCAAACGCCGATCGACGGTCCTATGGCGGCCCGGATGTGCTCCGGCTTGCTACCAAAAGTATTTGTCATTGAGGTTATCGTAGCCATGGCAATTTTTAACACGGTCCCTTTCCAGCCTGCATGCGCAAGCCCTGCCACCCGCTGAACGGGATCGTAAAAATAAATCGGCACGCAATCGGCAAATTGGGCGCACAGGACGATGCCCGCTTCATTCGTAATGAAAGCGTCCCGCGCTTGAATCGCCGCCTCCCGGCTCAAGCGCCCTCGGCCCGCATCGGCTCTTCCAACGAGCTGCACTTCGCAGCCGTGTACCTGCTCGGCGTAAGTAAAGCGGGCGAACGGCAGGCCTAGCGCTTCGGCGATGAGCTCGCGGTTTTGAACGACCCGCTCTGCGGCATCATTGACATGCAGCCCGCAGTTCAGCGTTCCGTAGGGCGCTTCACTTACGCCTCCGTGCCGCGACGTAAATCCGGCGGTCAGCTCCGGAAACTGCCGCATCCAGCTCTCCAGGGCAAAAAGCGTCGGCTTTCCTTCTATAACACGACTAACAAACGGTTCCACGCTCTGTTCCTCTCCCTTATTGCATCTTTGTCTCTACTTTAGCACAAAATGAAAAGACACACGATCTTTGTCCGGCTTGCCCTATCCGGGGTTGCCTGCCCGTGTGCTTGACTTCAAGCGCGAAATTGCTGATTGTACTCGTAAATCTGCTCATTCTCGTCACTTTGCCGGTAAGGCCGCGTATCGTCCAGCTTCACCAGCACGACGTCGGCTCCTATTTTCACGATATGTTTCCACGGAATGATGACATCGGTACCCGATCCGAACAAGCCAAAAAAACGGCTTTGGTTCGGCACGACGATCGATTCGATGCGCCCCTGCCGCAAATCCAGTTCCAAATCGCTGATTTGCCCCAGCTTTTTCCCGTCGACAATATTAATAACGTCCTTCGTTTGAAAATCGGATATTTTCATGAGGCGACACCCTCGCATTTTCTGAAGTTTTTCCGGCTTTGTACTAGTATATGTGGGGTGTGGGCAAAATGTCCTGCCAATCAAAAAAAGACCGTACCGGCCTGTCTAAGCCGATTCGGTCTTTATGAAGGTTCAGGTCTTGACGTGTTTTTGCATCTGGGAAATGGCCGATTTCTCCAGCCTGGAAACTTGCGCCTGCGAAATTCCGATTTCGTCGGCCACCTCCATTTGCGTCTTCCCTTCGAAAAAACGCATGGACAAAATCATTTTTTCCCTGTCGTTCAGCTTCCGCATCGCTTCCCGCAAGGCAATGCCCTCGATCCAGGACATATCCTTGTTGCGCTCGTCGCTGATTTGGTCCATCACGTAGATTGGGTCTCCTCCGTCATGGTAAATCGGCTCGAACAGCGAGACTGGGTCTTGGATCGCGTCTAGCGCGAAGACGACATCTTCTTTCGGAACGTTCAGCGCCTCGGAAATTTCGTATATCGTCGGCTCCCGCGAGTTTTGATTCGTCAGACTGTCTCTCACCTGCAAAGCTTTATAGGCAATATCCCTCAAAGACCGCGAAACGCGGATCGGGTTATTATCGCGCAGGTAGCGGCGGATCTCGCCAATGATCATCGGCACGGCATACGTGGAAAATTTGACGTTCTGGCCCAAATCGAAGTTATCGATCGCCTTCATCAAACCGATGCACCCCACCTGAAAAAGGTCGTCCACAAACTCTCCCCGATTGTTAAATCGCTGAATCACGCTGAGAACCAGTCTAAGGTTCCCGTTCACTAATTTCTCTCTTGCAGTCCGCTCCTGTTTCGTTTGCAGCTCAGCGAATAATTCCCGCATTTCTGCATTGGTCAGAACAGGCAGTTTGGCGGTATCAACACCACATATCTCGACTTTATTTCGGGTCACCGTGATTACCTCCCAAGGAGAAACATTAATGTTAATTATCCCCGCGAACGATTGATTTATTCGCCTTAAAACCCGCCCGGACCCACTTGACAAAAGGGTTTGAACTTGCTCCCTCGCGATAGTCCTGCATTATTTTCGATTCGGGAAGCGAAAAAATTTTTTCAAAGCAAAAAGAGAGGCGCCGGCCCCTCTTCGCTAAACCATCTTATTAAATTCTTTGCGCAGCCTTTTAATAATTCGTTTTTCCAGCCGGGAGATGTAAGATTGGGAGATGCCGAGCAGATCGGCGACATCTTTCTGCGTTTTTTCCTCGCCGTCCTGAAGGCCGAATCGCAGCTCCATAATAATGCGCTCGCGTTCCGTCAGCTTATCCAGCGCTTTATGCAGCAGCTTGCGGTCCACCTGCTCCTCGATGTTGCGGTAAATCGTATCGTTCTCCGTCCCCAGCACGTCGGATAACAGCAGTTCGTTGCCGTCCCAATCGATATTCAGCGGTTCGTCGAACGAAACTTCGGTGCGGATTTTGCTGTTCCTGCGCAAGTACATCAAAATTTCATTCTCGATGCAGCGGGAAGCATAGGTAGCCAGCTTGATCTTCTTCTCCGGATCGAACGTATTCACCGCTTTGATAAGCCCTATCGCGCCAATGGAAACCAGGTCCTCAATGTTGATGCCGGTGTTTTCAAACTTTCTTGCTATATAGACAACCAAACGCAGGTTGCGCTCGATCAGCATAGCACGTATAGCCGCATCCCCCGATGGTAATTTTTCCAATAAATATTCTTCTTCTTCTCTCGTAAGCGGCGGCGGCAGAGCCTCGCTTCCGCCTATGTAATAGATTTCCTCGCCTTTGAGCCCGAGCTTCATCAATATTTTGTAATAAAAAATTTGCAAGAGCAATTTCCACTTCAAGAGCATGTTGGTTTCCTCCTAAGAGTTTTGCGTAAGCAAAACTGACTTCGTAAGCATTCGCTGAGTTTTCCGTAGGAAAACTAACTTCGTAAGCATAGGCTGAGTTTTGCACTAGCAAAACTGACTTCGTAAGCATGTGCCGGGCTCTTTTTCCCCGGTCGAACGGCAATTGAAAGCGTTATCCCGTGGCAACCAAGGTGGGATGTATGATCGCCTGATACGATCCGTCGCTGCAAAGCTTGCCTCCATCCAAACCGATCAGCACTTTGGAGGCCTCGATTTGCTTGTCGTTGTAGGTAATCACCACCTTATCGGGCTTGATGGCCAGCATAAACTGCGTATTGCGGTTAACGCCCCGGTAAGGCACAAGACGCAAACGGTCCTGCCATGCAAATTCCTCCGTCCCGAGGCCGCTGATGATTTGGTCAACGTCAGCCGAACGAATGCGCTGCAGCCATTCTTCCGGCAGCACTTCCCCCCACTCGGACACTTCCATGACCATGACAGGGGTTCGCGTCAACGGATCGTAGAGCTGGTTGCCCGTATCGATCAAACCTCTGCAGGAAGCGGTAAAATCATCCACATAAATGCTTACTTCCGCCAAAAAAGCCGTTAACTCCTCGCGCTGCTTAGTGCTCAGAAACACGGTTCTGAACCACCAGAACATAACGCCGGCTGCAATCACGATGAATACGAGGCCGATCTGCAGCTTGAACGCCACGCCCCCGGCATGGGTAAACAAAAGGCCGTCCATTACATCCGACGAGGACGACAGCACATAATGGATGCCGAATATGCCCCCGGCGACAGAAAAGTTAACCAACAGGAACGTTCCCAGGTTTCGCAAAAAATTTTGTAGGCTGCCGAATCCAAAAGCTGTCATAATCATGCCGATACAAAATATACATTTCACAGAAAATGTATATAGGATGGAAAGCTCCGGAACGAACATTAACACGACATACGAAGCGCCGATACTGGCCGAAAGCGCGATTCTCCACCATTTGAACTTTATTTTCCGGGTCTTCGCCGTCACTGCGAGCATAGCCGCGTCCATCAGAAAGTTCAGCAGGAATATGAGATCCGCATATACGACCACGATTTGCTCACCTCCCCAAGGAAGACGCTTGCGGAGCAAGTTTTCTGACGAAAACTTATTATTTAGGCTCCAGACCAGTATATAGTAATCATATTTCAAAGTCTGTCTAAACTTGCCAGTCGGACGCAACTTTTTTTGTCAGTTGCTGCGGCTTGCCGAAGGCGCTCAAACGGCCCGGAAACGGCAAAAAACCGAAGCCCCAATGTGGCGGGGCTTCGGTTACTATGTGAGCAATGTGTATTTATTTGTCGGTATTCCGCCCGCGATTGCGGAGGAATGTCGGGATGTCCAACTGGTCGTTCGAAGTCTGCGTGCCGAAAGGTCTCAGATTGTTCAAACGATTGTCGCCGGCAGGTTCGGATTGGCCTGCGGAAGGACGTTTGACCTGCGGTTGAGGCTGCACAACTTTATGATCGAAGCCTGTGGCGATAACCGTTACCAGAATTTCGTCCTTGTACCGCTCGTCAATAACCGCACCGAAAATCATGTTCACTTCGATGTCGGAAGCGGAAGCGACGATATCGGCAGCTTCGTTGACTTCATACAAGCTCAGGCTTGTGCCGCCGGTAATATTCATCAGAACGCCGCGAGCGCCTTCGATCGAAGTTTCCAGCAAGGGGCTGGAAATCGCTTTTTTGGCTGCTTCGGCAGCGCGGTTCTCGCCGGTCGCCACGCCGATGCCCATCAGGGCCGATCCGCGCTCGGTCATAATCGTCTTGACGTCTGCAAAGTCCAAGTTAATTAATCCCGGCACCGCAATCAAGTCGGAAATGCCCTGTACCCCTTGACGAAGCACGTTGTCAGCCTGACGAAACGCTTCAAGCATAGGAGTCTTCTTGTCTACGATTTCAAGCAGCCTGTCGTTAGGGATAATAATTAACGTGTCGACTTTCTCTTTCAGAGCGGCAATCCCTTGTTCGGCCTGCATAGAGCGCTTACGACCTTCAAAAGTGAACGGGCGCGTAACGACGCCTACGGTCAAAGCACCGACTTCTTTGGCAATTTCGGCGATGACCGGAGCGGCTCCCGTTCCGGTGCCGCCGCCCATTCCCGCTGTAACGAACACCATGTCGGCGCCGCGCAGCGAGTTTAAAATCATCTCTCTCGACTCTTCAGCCGCTTTCTTGCCGACTTCCGGATTGGCGCCCGCTCCGAGACCTCTTGTAAGCTTGTCCCCGATTTGCAGTTTAATCTCCGCCTGCGCATGATGGAGCGCTTGCGCATCCGTATTTACCGTGATGAATTCGACGCCTCTTACGCCGCCCTCAATCATGCGGTTCACGGCGTTGCTGCCGCCGCCGCCTACTCCAATTACTTTTATTTGAGCCAACTGGTCCATATCCAGATCAAATTCAAACATGTGAGCCATATCCTCCTAACTATACTTTCACTGCCAAAGCTAAATAAACTCGCTGAAAAAATTTTTTACCCGTTCCATCCAACCGGGTTTTGTCGTTGTGGTGCCGGAGGATTTTTTGCTCGGAGCCTTGGCGGCAATTTTCTTGGCGAAGCCTGAGCCGCCCGTGCTGCGAGTTCTCATATATTTGGAAACGAATTGAATAATGCCAACACCGCTTGTAAAGGAAGGATCCCGCACGCCGATAAAATCGGGAACGGCAATGCGTACGGATGTTGCTAGTTCGGCTTGCGCGACGGCAAGCATGCCCGGCATACAAACGGTTCCGCCGGTCAGCACGTACCCGCCGGTCAACTCGCCGTAACCCAAACGATGCACTTCCGCGCGAATGAGATGGAAAATTTCTTGTACGCGAGGCTCAATAATATTCGCGAGATCGACCTGTGAAAATTCTTTTTCGATGTTGCTTCCGATTCTCGCAACTTTGAATAGTTGATCCGGCGCAGAATCGTCTATGGACGCGCAGCCGTATTTCAACTTGATTTTCTCGGCAATTTCCAGCTGCGTTCGAAGCCCGATGGCAATGTCGTTGCTAATAAATTCGCCGCCGATCGGAATCGTGGAAGTCGCAAGCAAATTTCCTTGTTCGAAAACGGCGATCGTCGTCGATCCCGCTCCGACGTCTACAAGCACGGTTCCGATCGCTTTCTCGTCTTTGGATAAAGCGAGCTGACCGGAAGCCAGCGACATCAAAATGAGACCGGCCACTTTTAATTCGGATTTTTCAACGACGCGAAGCAAATTATGTATCCCGGTCTTCGCTCCGGTAATGATCGTCGCTTCCACTTCCAACCGGACTCCGATCATACCGCGGGGATCATTAATTCCCTCCTGCCCATCGACTAAATACTGCTTGGGTACGACTCCAATGATTTCACGCTCGGGAGGTAGTGCGATAACTCTGGCTGCCTGAATGACCCGATCAATGTCTTCATCTCCGATCTCCCGGTCCTCATTCGAAACGGCGACGACGCCATGGCTCGATTGAAGAGCGATATGGTTGCCGGAAATTCCAACATAAACTTCGGATATTTGTACACCTACCATGCGCTCGGCATGATCTACCGCACTGCGAATCGAGTTGACGGTTTGATCGATGTCGACGATAGCGCCTTTACGAATACCTTCCGAATCGGCAGATCCCACACCTATTATATTAATGGTTCCGTTCACGACTTCCCCAATAATAGCACGAACCTTGGATGTACCGATGTCCAAACTAACAATGATGTCATTGTTGCTCAATCCCTTGGCACCTCCTGTAACTTGGGTAATAATGAGCGTTCTTCACGCGTGCATTTGTACTTATTCCACACCGTAGCCATATTCCCTCTTTTTTTTACGCTTTTTTTGCTGCAAGTTCAAGTCTCAAATTGCATTATCGCTTACGCATTGGCAATCGTTTCCACGAAAAGTTGCTAGTTTGAAAGAATATTGAAAAAAGTAACCATAAAACTAATTTTAACATTATTTCAATGGATTGAGTAGTCTATTTGCGTTTTTTTGTCACGATGGCCGGGCCGTATCTTTCGTCGTCGGTTTGGGACTCGGTTTGGGCGTATTTTTGGGAACGGATTTGGCGTCAGACTTATCCGCATCTTTTTTCACATCCTTTTTCGAATCCGCAGCGGAATCCGCATTGCTTCCCGATTTTGCCCCGTCCTGGCCGGCAGCGTCTTTTGGGGACGAGTCGGAAGGATCGAACGGAGCGTGATTGTCGACCTCGAACATTTTAATAATGCCATTCGTAATATGATCTTCTCCTAAGCTTGCTATATAAGCCGGCAGTTTGTCAATTTTCGCGGGCAAGTAGGCGATCGTCGTATACACCTCGAACTGGGACCGGGTATACAGCTTGATCTTATCCGGGTATGAATCTGAAGGGTCCGGTTTGATTTCCGAAATGTCGGACAGGGAAGCGGCGGGAATGCTGCCGAGCGCTTTGCAAAGCGCGATTTTGTTCGGATCGGAGTCCGACCATCCCGTCAGAATCGGCTTGTCCAGCGGAAAATTGCCGTCGGCCAAAGCAACGACAGCACCGTCGGCGAGCACAGCCTGCTTGCGGCCGTCGGTTGCGATTTGGAACGCTACTTTGGGATGCTCCTGCACCTGAATGTGAATAACGCCGGGAAAATGCTTCGTAACCTCGACCGCCTTGACGATGGGCAGCTTCGCTACGCGGCTTTCAATCGCCCCCGAGCTGACGGCAAAAAAATGATCGCCGGCGGCAACCTGGGCGGCTTGTCCGATCGCATCGGCGGAAATCAGCTCATTGCCTTCGATTTGTATTTCGCTGATTCGGCTTAAGGAAGATTGGAAAAAGAGGATCACCAGCACGGTGATGAAAAAAAAGAACAAGAAGCCCAGCAGCTTCCGGTTCGAACGCGAGCGCGGCTTCGGATTGGGTATGGCGGGTACTTTGCGGTCTTCGGGCAAGATGGGCACCACCTATTATTAATTACCGCCCTCTCCTTCTCCTTGATAGAAAGCGCCAAAGATTTCCGCCCCCGGACAAACGCGTTAGCGGAATGGAGAGCAGTTGAATCGGCCAGTAACGCAAACTGCAGCTGGCTCGTTTTTGCAGTATGGAGATATGCGCCGCACCGGTACGCGAGCAGCCGGCCGCAGCAAACCGTCCGCCCCCTCCTGCGGGCAGGAAGGGAGCAGCCAGAGCCTGGACGTGCTTACTCGCTCGGAACCGGGGATTGGCGGTGCACGGAGGCACCCAATCTGGTCAGCATAACCTCAATTCTATCATAACCTCTATCAATATGATGAATTTGCTCAACGATCGTCGTGCCGTGCGCAGCCAGACCGGCAATGACAAGAGCGGCGCCGGCGCGCAAATCCGTGGCCTCGACCGTCGCTCCGTAAAGCCTCGGAACGCCTCGGATAAAGGCCGAGCTCAGATCGACACGTATATCCGCCCCCATGCGGGACAGTTCGTCTACGTGCTTGAATCTGCCTTCAAAAATCGTTTCTTTCATGACGCTGAGTCCGTCGCCCAAAGAGAGCAAAACCATGACCTGGGATTGCAGGTCGGTCGGAAATGCGGGATACGGCGAGGTGACGATCCGTTCTACGGCTTTCGGCCTCGCAGGACAGCTCACATGTATTATATCACCGTCAATTGCGATTTGGATACCTGCGCGCTTCAGGACGTGAATCGCGGAGGTCAGATGGGCGGGGTTCACCCTTTCCAGGGTGACGCTTCCCCTTGTAGCGGCCGCAGCGACCAGAAACGTGCCGGCCACGATGCGGTCCGGGATAATGCGGTACGTGCAGGGCTCAAGCGTCTTGACTCCGCGAATCGTAATCGTGTCGGTGCCCGCCCCGATAATATCGGCGCCCATCGTGTTCAGAAAATTTTGCAAATCCTGGATTTCCGGTTCTCTGGCCGCATTGTAAATCGTTGTAGTGCCTTCGGCCAGCACGGCAGCCATCATAATATTTTCCGTGGCGCCTACGCTCGGGAAGTCAAGAACGATCTCGCTTCCCTGCAGCGAGCCGGCGGTGCATACGATTTTGTTGGCGGACTCTTCAATTCGGGCTCCAAGCGCTTGCAGACCTTTCAGATGCAAGTCGATCTTGCGTTCGCCGATGGCGCAGCCTCCGGGCTGGTACACGGTCACGCTGCCGAATCTGGCTAGTAGCGGACCCATCAAAAAGATGGAGGAGCGCATTTGCCCCATCAATTCTTCAGGGATATGGGAGGAATGAGCTGTGGATGTAAGAACGGTTACGGTATCGTCCTGCTGCTCGGCCCGGCAACCCAGGGCGCGGAGAATCCGCAGCATCGTATCGATATCCAGCAAATTGGGAACATTCGTCAACGTATGAGTACCGCTAGCTAAGATGCAGGCTGCTAAGATAGGTAATGCGGCGTTTTTAGCGCCGTGTATCTGGATGGCTCCCGAGAGAGGTTTTCCACCTTCGATAACGAGCTTCTCCAAAGTTCCACCTCCGATTTACCTCTCGCCCACCACCAAAACTTCCGGCACAAGCGATACTCCGTACTTGTTCAGTACGTCCCGCTGCACCTCCTGTATAAGGGCGAGAACATCCTCGGCTGTTGCGTTCCCGGTATTGACAATGAAATTGGCATGCAGAGCGGACACTTCCGCTCCGCCGACCCTCTTGCCTTTCAGGCCGGCCTCTTCGATCAGTTTGGCCGCAAAGCCCCCTGGCGGATTGCGGAAAACACTGCCTGCGCAAGCCAATTGAAGCGGTTGAGTGCGAAGCCGGCGATCCCGGTACGCCGCCATGGCGCCGGCAATCTCCTTGCGGTCTCCGGCCTGCAGCTCGAAGACAGCTTCCGTTACGATGCCGGGCAGCGTATGCAGAATCGAATGCCGATACGCATACTGCAAATCCTCCGCCTGCATCGTTACCAATTCCCCTGTATCCAGAATCACATCAGCCTTCTTGAGTATGCGTGACACATCAGATCCATGGGCCCCTGCATTCATATAGACGGCGCCTCCCACAGTGCCGGGAATTCCTCCCGCGAACTCAAGCCCGGTTAACCCTTCTTTGGCAGCCAGAATCGATAGCTTGATGAACGAATACGAGGCGCCGGCGTATGCGGTAACGCCCTCGAAACGGAGCGTTTCCAGCTCGCTGCCCAGCTTGATGACGACCCCTCTGATGCCTTTATCCCTCACCAGCAGATTCGAACCGCGTCCGATGACCGTCCACGGGATGCCGCTGTCGTGCAAGGTCCGTATGGCGGCGGCAATCTGATCGATACTGCGGGGAATGACCAGCACGTCGGCAGGTCCTCCTATTTTCCAAGTCGTATAGGGGGCCAAACGTTCATTCGTTCGAATGTCATGAATGCCTGCTGCTTGCAAAGCCGAAATTAACTGCTGCATGGGAAACCTCCTTCACAGAACGCAGGGCGGAATTGTAAGATTCCAAATATACAAGCGGGCCGAAAATGGCCGGTTTCCGGAGCGTCGCGCTGTATAAAGCCGTTTGGTTTCTGTCACGGTTATAGTGTAGTTTATGTAAAATCGAAAGAGAGTGTGACAATCGCCTATTCATAATCCGTCAAAGTTATGAGGGTAAACTGTAAGTTTCAATCAGCCGGACGATCGCCTGGACCGCATCGGTCTCCTGGCGGGATTTCATCGCAGCCTTGTAATCGTCGCGCTTCGCGTACAGCGATTCGACCCGCTCTGCGAGCGAGTCCGCAGAAAGCTGCTCCTCGAACAGCACGTCGGCATAGCCGGCTTTTTGGAACGATTGCGCATTGAGGAGTTGATCTCCCCGGCTTGCCTGAAGCGTCAGCGGAATGAGCAGCATCGGTTTTTCCAATATTAAAAACTCATAGATCGAAGTAGCGCCCGCGCGGGAAATGACAAGCTCCGACATCGCCATCACATCCGGCAAATCCTCCGAAATGTACTCGAACTGCTTGTAGCCTCTCCGGCCCGCGAGGTCAGGGGCTATATGGCCTTTCCCGCAAATATGCACGATTTGAAAATGTTCCAGCAGCCGGGGCAAACTCTCCCTGACCGCATGATTGATCGCTTGCGAGCCCAAGCTTCCGCCCATGACCAGCACGACAGGCTTGCCGCTGTGGAAATCGCACAGATGGTATCCCCGGGAAGCTTTGCCGCCGCTGATCTGATCGCGGATCGGCAGGCCGGTCAGCACCGCTTTGGGTTCCCGCACATGCTTCAGCGACTCGGGGAACGTTACGCAAACTTTGGTCGCAAAAGGAATCGAAAGCTTGTTCGCCAAACCCGGCGTTATGTCCGACTCATGAATAATGACAGGAATCCGGTTCATCTTGCTGCCGAAAACGACGGGGACGGAAACGAACCCGCCCTTCGAAAAGACGATGGCGGGCTTGAGGCGGCGCAGCAGTCTATAAGACTCGTATACGCCCTTCACGACTTTAAAAGGATCTTTCAAGTTTTTCAAGTCAAAATATCTGCGAAGCTTTCCGGAGGAAATCGGATAAAAAGGAATGCCTTCCTTTTCGATGATATCCTTCTCGATGCCGGTCGCCGATCCGATGTAGCGGATCTCCCAGCCTAACCGCTTGAGCTTGGTCATCAGCGCAATGTTAGGCGTGACGTGCCCGGCCGAGCCGCCTCCGGTAAAGACGATCGTTTTCATGGTCATTCACCTCGAATAGCGGGATATGTTCAGCAAAATGCCGATCGAAGTCAACATCAGCGTCAGGGAGGAGCCTCCGGCGCTGATCAGCGGCAGCGTAATGCCGGTGACCGGAAACATGCCGATGACAACTCCGATATTGATAATCACCTGCACGGCGATCATGCCGATAATGCCGACAGCGATCAGACTGGCAAAGGTGTCTGGCGCGGTTAGCGCCGTCCTCATCCCTCTCCACACCAATATCGTGAACAGCAGCAGGACGAGCGTGCCGCCGATAAAGCCCAGTTCTTCCGCAATAATCGAGAAGATGAAATCCGTTTGAGGCTCGGGCAAATAGCTGTATTTTTGCCGGCTCATGCCGAGCCCCAGCCCGACGAGGCCCCCGGGCCCGATCGCATACAGCGATTGAATCGACTGGTAGCCGGCCCCGAGCGGATCCTGCCAAGGGTCAAGGAACGCGGTAATTCGCTTCAGGCGGTACGGCGCCGCAATGACGAGCCCGACAAAGCCGGCCGCTCCGATCATGCCCAGGTAGGATAAGTGAAGCAGCCTGGCTCCGGACGTGTAAATGATCAGCAGAGAAGCGCCGACGAGGACGACTCCCGTCCCCAAGTCCGGCTGGAGCATGATCAGTCCGAAAGCAAGTCCCATAATGCCGAGCGGCGGCATAAGCCCTTTCGTAAACAGCGTGATTTTCGACTGCTGATCCGAGAGCATTTTGGACAAAAAGAGAATCATGCCGATCTTCATAAATTCGGAAGGCTGAATGCCGAAAGCGCCGATGCCGAGCCAGCTTCTGGCGCCCCCCCGGACAACCCCGATTCCCGGGATCAGCACGATGAGGAGCAGGCCGAAACAGACGAGCAGCGCGATGCGGGCATAATTTTTCCAAACCAAGTAATCCACATTCATCGTAAAAAACATGGCGGCAATGCCGAGAACGGCGAACAAGAGCTGCCTTTTCAAATAATACAGCGAGTCTCCGAATTCCCGGTAAGCAAGAACCGCACTGGCACTGTACACCATAATAACGCCGATTGTCAATAACAACAAGGTAGGAATAATAATCCATATATCCGGAGCGGACCGTGCTTTGCCCATACCAAACACCTCTTACGCAAGTGTAGTGGGCTTATCCGCCGAATATGGATAGGCCCTACTTAAAGGTTATGCACGGACTCCTTAAACATGCGTCCCCTGTCCTCATAGGATGGAAACATGTCCCAGCTGGCACAAGCCGGCGAAAGCAGCACGATGTCGCCCGCTTCGCTCATTTGCGAAGCAAGCCGTACCGCCTGGGATACCGCGTCCGCTGCATCTTTAGCAGTATCGACGCTTTTGACCCGGCTAATCCCTGCCAGCTCGGCGATGCGGTTAATTTTCTCCTTCGTCTGCCCCAATGTGACGAGGCCTTTCACCCGTTCGCGGAAAACCGGCAGCAGCTCCATGTAATCCGAGCCGCGGTCCAGCCCGCCGGCGATCAGCACAACCCCCCGGTCGAACGCCTCGATCGATTTGATCGAAGCCGCCGAGTTCGTCGCTTTCGAATTGTTGTAAAAAGTGACGCCGTTCAGCTCGCGCACAAACTCAAGCCGGTGCTCGACGCCCCTGAAGCTTTTGAGCACATCCGCAAGCGCTTCCGGCTTCACACCCGCCGTAATTGCCGCAGCGGCTGCAGCCAGCGCGTTTTCCACGTTGTAGCTACCCGGAATGCCCATTTCTTTGGCCGGCAGAATCGTATGTATGACGCCTTCCCCATCCGAATATACGATCGTATCCGTGCGTGCGTCCAAATAGACGCCGAATGCGAGCGCTTCTTTCATCGAAAAAGGCAGCAGCTTCGCCTTCAGACCCGGAACCAGCGACCGGCACACCGGATCGTCCCAGTTCACAATAGCCGTATCCTGAACCGTCTGATTGGCAAAAAGCTTCGCTTTGGACGCGATATAGTCGTCCATCGAGCCATGGTAGTCCAAATGGGTTTCATATACGTTGAGCAGAAGAGCGATTTTCGGTCTGAAATCGACGGTTCCCTTTAACTGGAAGCTGCTCAGCTCCACAACGAGCCAGTCGGACCCGGTCACTTCCGGCGCAGCCTCGGTCAAAGCGCGGCCGATATTGCCCGCTACCACCGGCGAAAGACCGCCTGCGTCCAGCATTTGGCCGATCAGGGTCGTCGTCGTCGTCTTGCCGTTCGAGCCCGTAATGCCGATGATCGGCGCTTGAGAAATATGATAGGCGACCTCGACCTCGGTCACGACCTCGATGCCCAGCTCCCCGGCTATGCGGACCGGTGCCACGGTATACGGAATGCCCGGATTTTTCACTACGAGCGCCACGCCCTTATGAACGAGCGAGTCCGGATGATGCCCGCATACAACAGAAATACCCAGAGCCTCCAATTCATCGGCTTCAGGGCATGCGCTGCGCTCCTTTTTATCGTTCACTTGGACGATGGCTCCAAAGTGATGAAAAAGCTTAGCCGCAGCGACTCCGCTGCGAGCCAAGCCCAAAATAACGACTTCAAGTCCACGATATTCCCGCGGATGCTTCATGATCTATAACACCTCATTCATATATAATCCGAGCGCGGCAAGAACTAAACCGACCGCCCAGAATGTGATGACGACGCGCCATTCGGACCAGCCGACCAATTCGAAATGATGATGGATCGGCGCCATTTTGAAAACGCGCTTGCCTCTTGTCTTAAAGGATACCACTTGAATGACGACGGACAAAATCTCGACGAGAAACACGCCGCCGATGACCGCAAGCAGCAGCTCGGCTTTCGTCAGGATCGCTACCGCTACAAGCCCTCCGCCAATGCCGAGCGAACCCGTATCGCCCATGAACACTTTGGCCGGGTGGGCGTTGAATACCAGAAATCCGAGAACGGCGCCGACCATGGCTGCGGAGAAAATCGCCGCTTCCGGCTGCGTGTTGTTCATCGCGATGACCGTGTAGGCTCCGAAAGCGATGGCACTGGTACCCGCCAGCAGGCCGTCCAGGCCGTCCGTGAAATTGACCGCGTTGGACGCGCCCAGCATCAGGATCGCCATCAGCGGGAAATACAGCCAGCCCAGGTTGAGATGAAATTCGATGAAAGGAACCAACAAGTCCGTGCTGTGGCCTTCCCTGACGAGCAGGAAGCAGACAATCGCCGAAATCAGCAGCTGTCCGAACAGCTTCTGTCTGGCCGTCAGCCCGAGAGAGCGCTTGAAGATGATTTTAATATAGTCGTCAAGAAAGCCGACGAGCCCATAGCCGAGCGAAGCGATCAGCAGGATGAGCAGATCGGTCGTTTTGTCGGCAAAGCGCAGCGTTGCCAGCGCCAGCGCGAGCAAAATGATCGTGCCGCCCATGGTCGGGGTCCCTTGTTTTTTGAGATGGCCTTGCGGACCGTCGGTACGGATTTGCTGGCCGAATTTCATCCGCCGCAAAATCGGAATAAAGAGCGGTCCCATGATGAGCGCGAGCACGAAGGCCACACCCATCGTCAATAATATTGCGTTTTCCACTTTGGTTCCTCCTGCTCGCTTCCCTAAAGGCAAGGGGCGATAAGCTTGAATATTTGCAATAAGTTTAGGATAGCAGGGCGTTCACGACCTGTTCAAGCCGCATGCCGCGCGAGCCTTTGACGAGCACCAAGTCGTCCGGCTGCACAAGCTCGGCGAGCTCGGCAGCGAGCAGCCGCTTGTCGTCGTAGGAGCGCACGCGTCCCTGCGGGTACGCCTTCGCGGCTTCCTCCGCGATTAAGCCGCCAAGCCGCCCGAACGTGAAGACGCCGTCGATGCGGTCGGGCGACAGCAGCGCGCCGATGCCGCGATGGAACTGCTCTTCCTGCTCGCCGAGCTCCAGCATGTCGCCAAGCACGACGAACTTGCGGCCGAAGCCGGTGAGCTGCTCGGCCAGCGCGATCGCCGCGCGCATCGACGCCGGGCTCGCGTTGTACGCATCGTTGAGCACGGTCAGCCCCGAGGCTGCCGTCAGCTTCTCGATGCGCATGCTGGTCATTTGCAGCGAGGCGAGGCCTGCTGCAACGGCTTGCGGCGGCACGCCGAACGATTCCCCGATCGCGACGGCGGCCAGCGCATTGATCACGTTGTGCGTGCCGAGCAGCGGGATGTACAATTCCGGGTAGTCCGGCCGGTTAATGGAGAAATGAGCCCCGTCCGCATCCATACGGATGTGCGTCGGATACAGGCCGCCTTGCTCGCTACTGCCGAAGCGGATCGTCCGCAACCCTTCAGGCAGCGCACGCTCGGCCAGCGCCTGCTCGATCAGCGGCTCGTCTCCGTTATAGACGAACAGCGCGCCGTCCGGCATCCCGCTCACGATCTCGGCCTTCGCCCGGGCGATCTCCTCGCGCGTGCCGAGCTGGAGCAAATGCGACTCGCCGATCATCGTAATGATCGCCGCCTCCGGCTCGGCGAGCCTGGATAACAGCTCGATCTCGCCCCTGCCGCTCATGCCCATTTCCACGACGGCGAATTCGGTCGCTTCTTCCAGCTGCAGCAAGGTCAGCGGCAATCCGATATGATTATTGAAATTTCCTTTCGTCTTATGCACCTTGTATGTGCCGCCCAGCACGGACGCGACCAAATCTTTGGTCGTCGTTTTCCCGTTGCTGCCGGTAATGCCGACGATCCGCACCGGCAGCTGCTTGCGGTAAGCTTTGGCAAGCTGCTGAAGCGCAGCGAGCGTATCCTGCACGATGACAATCGGCATGCCCTCGGGCGGGTTCGGCCGGTCCGCCTGCCATAAAGCCGCAGCAGCCCCCCTGTCGTAGGCTTCCGCCGCATAGGCGTGCCCGTCGAAGTGCTCGCCGATCAGCGGCACGAAGAGCGTCCCCGGCTGAATCGTCCGGGTATCCGTCGATACGCCCTGTATGCGCAAAGCCGCATCTCCCGCTCCGCCTTCCGCGAAGGCGGCATCCAGCATTTCCCTGATTTCCCCCAATGTACGACTGATCATTGCTTTCTTCCCCTTATCGCAGCCTTAGCCACCAAACGATCATCAAAATCATGCTTGACCCCCATGATATCCTGATACGTTTCGTGGCCTTTTCCCGCTATCAATACTACATCTTTGGGGCCTGCCCCTTCAATAGCCTTTTGTATCGCTTTTCTGCGATCCGCGATGAGCTCGTATTTATCGCTCGAATATCCGGCTTCCTCAAGCCCTGGAACGATATCCCGAAGAATCTCCTCGGGATCTTCCGTCCGCGGATTATCCGAGGTCACATATAAATAATCGCTGTATTTCGCCGTTACTTTGCCCATGAGCGGACGTTTCGTACGGTCGCGGTCGCCGCCGCAGCCAAACAACGTAATGATGCGGCCTTCGGCAAATTCCCGAATCGCCGTCAGCGCGTTCTCCAGGCCGTCCGGTGTATGGGCGTAATCAACCAGGACCAAATAGTTCTGGCCTTCGATCACAGGCTCCATTCGCCCTTCCACGACGGCCACACTTTCCAAACTATTCCGGATTTGCTCAAGCGGAACGCCTTCCGCCAAAGTTGAGGCAATTGCCCCAAGCGCATTGTAAACGTTAAATTTGCCGAACAGCTTCATGCGGAACAGGGTCTCGCCGGCAAATGAAACGAGACGGAATTCCACGCCCTCCGCGGTCATTCGAATGTCGGTCGCCCGCACATCGCATTCGTTGTCGATGCCGTAGGTGACGACCTGCGCGGACGTCTGCTTGGCGAGATAGGCCGACGCCGGATCGTCCGCATTGAGCACCGCATACTGCCTGCCGTTCGGATCGGCGGTAAATTCGTTGCCCAGCCTGGAAAAAAGCAGCCCTTTGGCGGCTTTGTAATTGTCCATCGTTTGGTGGTAATCCAAATGATCCTGCGTCAAATTCGTAAACAGGCCCGTGCGGAAACGAACCCCTTTGACTCTTCCCCTATCCAGCCCGTGCGAAGATACTTCCATAATACAGTAATCGGTATGCTGATCCGCCATTTTTCTGAGAATGCGCTGAAGCTCCAAAGCTTCCTGGGTGTTGGTCGCCTTGTTCTCCGAGTATTCCGCACCGATTTTGATGTGGATGTTCCCCATCAAGCCTGTTTTATATCCTTGATCGCTCAAAATCCGCTCGATCAAATAAGTTGAAGTTGTCTTGCCGTTCGTCCCCGTCACTCCGATGACTTTCATGGAGCTTCCGGCGTACCCGTAAAAATGGGCCGACAATGCCGCCATGGCATACCTGGCGTCTTTTACGACCAATTGAGGCACCGGCAGGTCCAACGCTCTCTCCGTAACGAGCGCCGCAGCCCCCAGCTCTACGGCTTTGGGGGCAAAATCATGGCCGTCCGCGGCCAGTCCCGGGATACAAAGAAACAAATCGCCCGCGTGCACTTTGCGCGAATCGGACTCGATGCCGGTAATCTCCGTATTGCCATCTCCGTGTATATGGGCAACGAGCAGTGCGGAAGCAAGCTCTTTCAGTCTCATCGGCGAACCCTCCCGTTTTAAACAAAATCGCAATCGTATCTATTATGGACAATTTTATGCGCCGAGAAAAGCAAAACATGTCTGCGGCCCATCTTTTTTTCGCAAGTAAAGGAAATTTATTGCTGCGGCGGTTCGCTGTTCGACAAAAAAATGCGGATCGTCGATCCTTGTTCGACCCTGGCGCCCGGTTTCGGCGCTTGGCTCATCACGTATTTGCCGTTCCCCGACTTCGCCAGCTTGAAGTTCATATTCAAATCTTCATAAATGTCTTCGACCGTAGCGCCAATCAAATTGGGCACTTCGACGACCGGCGTTTCTCCGTAGCGATAATCGCGGTCCAATTGCTGCTTGCTGGGCTCAACTTTCATGTAGCGCAGAGCGTCCGCCATCATGTTTCTGACCAGCGGAGCGGCGATCAGACCGCCGAACTGAATGCCCTGCGGATCGTCTACGGCAGCGTACACGACGATGCGCGGATTGTCGGCCGGAGCGAAGCCGATGAACGAAACGATATGCTCATCCGGCGAATAGCGGCCGTTCACTACTTTTTGCGCCGTACCGGTTTTGCCGCCGACCCGGTATCCGTCGATGAACGCATTGCGGCCCGTTCCTTTGGCGACTACGCTTTCCAGTGCTTCACGCACCTGCTTGGACGTATTTTCCGATATGACGTTGCGCACCAACTCGGGTTCGATCACATCTACAACCTCTCCGGTTTCCGGGTTGGAGAACGATCTGGCGACATGGGGCTTGAACAGCTTGCCCCCGTTGATTGCCGCCGAGACGGCCGTAATTTGCTGAATCGGCGTCACCGAAACCCCTTGCCCGAATGAGGTTGTGGCCAGTTCCACCGGACCGACCTGCGAAGGCTTGAACAGGATTCCGTTCTCTTCCCCGCCCAGATCGATGCCCGTTTTTTTGCCGAAGCCGAATTTCGAAATGTAGTCGAACAGCTTCTCTTTTCCGAGGCGCTGCCCCATCACGACGAATCCCGGGTTGCAGGAATTTTCGACAACTTGCAAAAACGTCTCGCTGCCGTGCCCGCCCCGTTTCCAGCAGCGCAGCCTCGCCCCTCCCACTTCGATGAAGCCGGGGTCGTAAAAACCTTCGTTCTTTAAATCTACCTTTTTCTCCTCTAACGCCGCTGCCAGCGTAATAATTTTAAACGTGGAACCGGGCTCGTACGTTTTCCATATCGGCAGATTCCGGTTATACGTCTCGGACGCGTATTCTTTATAATTGCCGGGCTCATAGGTCGGTCTGCTGCCCATCGCCAGTATTTCCCCATTGTTCGGGTCCATCATGATTGCCAGCACGTTTTGCGGCTGGTACTGCAGCATCGTCTGGTCAAGCTCCCGTTCCATAATGGACTGCAAGTGGCTGTCGATCGTCAGCTGCAGGTTCAGGCCGTCTTTGGGCTTCACATACTCGTCCGTCGTGCCTTCCAGCTGCCTTCCCGCCGCATCGGCCATGTAGGAAATGCTGCCGGGAATGCCGTTCAAATATTTGTTGTACTTGGCTTCTACACCGGTCAATCCTTCGTTATATGCGTTTGTAAACCCGAGTATATGGGCGGCCAGCGTGCCGAACGGATAATAACGCTTGTTATCTTCCGCGACGACGATGCCGGGCAGCTTCAAATTGCGGATTTCCTGCGCTTTTTCAACTGTAATTTTGCGGCCTGTAGGCTTAATTTCGTTAATTCTCGCCCGCTTGGTCATCTGCTTGTAGATTTCGTCCTCATTGCCCTGCAGCACTTCCGCCAGCTTCCCGGCGACAGTCCGGGCGTCCTTCAGCTGTACGGGAATCGCCATCACCGACGGCGTGCTGACATTGTAGGTGAGCGCGACGCCGTTCCGGTCGAGAATCTCGCCCCTCTTCGGTGCGAACGGAATATCCCTCCGCCAACTGTTCTCCGCCTTTTCCGCCAAATCCGGGCCCATCCATATTTGTACGTAAGCCAGACGCAGGATGAGCGCCGAGAAAATGACCGTTCCGATAATGAGCGCTGCAAACAGTCTGCGACGAACGGTAACGTTGGATACGCGCATGTGCGTTCGCTCCCCCTTCCAAACAAGTCAAGATCGTTCATATCATGACTATTCGGGACAAACTGGGGTTAGAACAAGCTATCCGTCACTGCGTTTTTTTCGCCGCACCGTTTTTCGCAGCCGTATCCGATTTTTTGCCGTTGTCCTTATCTTTCGCATTCGGCCCCGGCGATGGCGACGGAGATGGTGACGGCGGTGAAGCCGTTTCGCCTAGCGGTTGGAGCTGCAAGGTTACCGTACGCGAATCCCCTTCTCCCGCCACCGATTGATCCGTTACGTAGCCTTCTCCCGAAGTTTGGCAGTTCAGCTTGAGAAATGAGCAGGCTTCCATCGCATCGCGCAGCGACCTGCCTTTAAAGCTGGGAACAGGCAAAGAATCAAGCGGCTGCATAGCTACATAAATTCGTTGGGTCGACAAAATTTCAGTACCGGCCCGCGGAAATTGTTCGATCACCTGGCTGCCTTTGCCGAACACTTCGAGCTTCAAATTCAGCTCCTTGGCTTTGTCGGTTACGATGTCCTGCGTCGCATCCACGAGATCCGGCATCGTCATCTTGTTCGCTTCCTGCGTCACGACTTTCGTCTGCTTGGTCGAGGCAACGCCCATGTACTGCAGAGACTCGGTCGCGATTTCTTTGAACGCCGGAGCGAGCACCTGACCGCCCAAGTGGTAGTTCCCGCCAAGGTCCGGCTGGTCGGCAATCAGCGTAATCAAAATCTTCGGATTTTCAACCGGCGCATAGCCGATAAACGAAATGACCCATGTATTGGTGGAATACGTTTTGTCACCGGGCAAAACGATGTTTGCCGTTCCTGTTTTCCCGGCGACGCGATACCCCTCCATGTAGGCCAGCTTGCCTGTACCGATATCCTGGTCGGAAACGACCTGCTCCAAATAATCGGTCACCTGCTTGGCGGTTTGCTCAGTTACAACCTGGCTGACTACTTTGGGGGCAAAAGACTGAATGACATCGCCCGTCTTCGGGTCGACGATATCTTTGACGACATGCGGCCACATCAGCTTGCCGCCGTTGGCCATCGCCGCATACGCGGCAGTTTGCTGAATCGCGGTCACAACGACCTTGCCCTGACCGTAAGTCGCCGTTGCGTACTCAGGGCCGTACTTCATGGCGATCAAGCCCGACACCTCGTTCGGCAGATCGATATTCGTTTTTTTATCGAACCCGAATCTCTTAATATAGTCATCGAGCCGTTCTCTTCCCAGCATTTCATAGCCAAGCTTGACGAATGCCACGTTACTGGAACGTTTCAAACCGTCCAGATAAGTTATTTTCCCCCATCCTACGCGATTATGGTCATGAAGCTCCCTGTCTTCCACACGTATGGCGCCTGATTGATATGTAGCGTTCGGGTTAAACAAGCCTTCCTGCACCGTGCCGGCGAGAGTGACGATTTTGAACGTGGAACCGGGCTCGTAACGGGAAGCGATGGCGTTGTTTTTAAAATCGTTCTGGTCCTTGAACGTCCAGTACTTGTTCGGATTGAACGTCGGTAAATTAGCCATTCCAAGTATTTCCATCGTTTGTGGGTCGACCGCGATAGCCGTCAAGCTTTTAGGATGCCATTTTTCGTTCACTTTGGCAAGTGCGGTTTCCATATAGTACTGGATGTTTTTATCGATCGTCAGCCTGACGTTTTTGCCGTCCTCGGCGGGTTTAAAGTTGATTTTGGAATCGGGAAGCTCGACGCCCTTCGGATCGGTTTCGTGCTTCATCATGCCGGGAACCCCTTTGAGGATATCGTCGAGATTGGCTTCCAGCCCCATCGAAGCGGCTCCCTCTTTGTTCGTATAGCCGAGCACATGGGAAGCGAGCGTTTCTCCTGGATAATAGCGTTTCTTGTCCTCAAGGAGGTAGATGCCGACGTTATCTTTCGGTTTCTTATCCAGTTTGGTTTGCAGCGAGGCGATCAGTTTTTGCACGGCGTCCGCTTTATCTTTTTCGATTTTCCAGCCTTCGCTGCGAACCTCCACATTTTTTGCAAACGTGCCGTTATCTCTTTTTCTCGTAGCCATGTCACGGATTTTAGCAACCAAAGCTGCTTTGCCATCGTCCGACTCTTTTAAAATATCAGCCAGCCCTTGCGCGACGTCGTCCGAAATGTTATAAAGATTGATAATTTCCGGGTTCAGCGAAACGGTATATGCGGTCGCATCTACAGCCAGCACTTTATCGTTGCGGTCGAGAATTTCGCCTCTGGCCGGCGTGATCACTTTATCTTTTTCCCAAATTTTCTCCGCCTTACTTGTCAGCCACGCCGCATCTACGACTTGAATCCAATAGATTTTCGCGATGAGAACAACAAAAAAAAGGGTAAAGAACCCCCCGATCAAAAATGAGCGAATTTTAATTTTTTTCGTCATCATGTCATCCCCGCCCGTTTATGGATTGTAGGCCACTTTGTTTTTTTTGTCGGTTGAGGCGGGCGTTTTTCCTTTTTGGGCGGCCGATTGGCCTGCCGGTATATCATCTTGCGGCTTCAGCCCGAGGCGCGAAGCCTCCGTTTTCAAACGGTCGGGACTTTGCAGCATCTCCACTTCCTGCTTGAGCGCGCTGTTTTCCGCCTGAATTTGACGAATCTCGTTTTGCATTTTCAAAATGCTTGCATTCATTTGATAAATGGTTGCATACCGCCAAATGATAACTCCGGCGACGATGACACAGAGCACAACCGTAAACAAATACAGCATTTTCTCCTGAACCGGCAGCGATTTGGCGCGGTACACAACTTTCGTCGTTTCTTTGATTTTGACTTTAGGCGTCCGTTTCGGGTCTAGAGCGAGGTTCCCTTGAATGTAGGAAGGCATGTCATGTTTCCTCCTTTGGTATCATAGCTTTTCTGCAATGCGCAGTTTCGCCGATCTGGCCCGCTGGTTGGTTTCAAGTTCCTGTTCTCCCGGGATTATCGGCTTACGATTCACTAATTTGACAACTCCGACGCTTCCGCATACACATATCGGGAAATCTGACGGACATGTGCATTTTTCAACATTTTTCGCAAAAATTTGCTTGCATATTCGGTCTTCCAGCGAGTGGAACGTGATGACGGCTACTCTTCCTTGAGGCGCGAGACAGCGGATGGACTGCTCCAACGCTTCTTCAAAAGCGCCCAATTCGTCATTGACGGCGATGCGAAGCGCCTGAAAGCTCCTTTTGGCGGGATGCCCGCCGGTTCGGCGCGCCGCTGCCGGGATGCCTTCCTTGATCAGCTCCACCAATTCCCCGGTCGTTGCGATCGGCTGCTTGGCCCGCGCTTGCACGATATTGGCGGCGATGCGGCGCGAAAACTTCTCCTCGCCGTACTCATACAATATTTTCGCGATTCGATCTTCCGGCCACTCGTTGACAATCGTTTTCGCGCTCAGCTCCGTCCGCCGGTCCATCCTCATATCGAGCTCGGCATCTTGATGGTAGCTGAAGCCGCGTTCGGCGTCATCCAGCTGCGGAGAGGATACGCCCAGATCGAAAAGAATGCCGTCGACCTGCGGTTTCCCGTCGCGAACCGCCCTGGGCTCGTCCATAAGCACCCGCTCCAATTCGCGAAAATTGCTTTTTACGATTTTCACGCGGTCTCCATAAGGAGCAAGCACTGTCCGGGCGTTCGCCAGCGCCACATCGTCCTGATCCAGCGCGATCAAAAGCCCATCGGGGCCGAGTTTGGACGCAATCAGAGCACTGTGGCCGGCTCCCCCCATCGTGCAATCCACGTATACGCCGCCTGGCTTTATATGTAATCCTTCAACAGATTCTTCCTTTAATACCGTCACATGATGAAACACTTGGTGTCCTCCTAAGAGTTTTCCGAAGGAAAACTTTCTTCGTAAGCGTCTGCCCCTTCCGGCTACAGATCAAAATTAAAATCCACCAGCTTTTCGGCGATTTCATTGAATGACTGCTCGGATTCACTGGAATAGCTTTCCCAAATTTGCTTGCTCCAAATCTCAACCCGGCTGGACACGCCGATGACGACGCAATCTTTTTCCAGCTTGGCATGTTCGACCAGATTACCGGGAATATTCGCTCTTCCTTGTTTATCAAGATCGCACTCCGTCGCCCCGGAAAAAAAGAAGCGGGTGAATGCGCGCGCATCTGACTTCATTAGCGGCAGCGCCTTCAGCTTCTGCTCCAGCACAGCCCATTCCGACCTCGGATATACAAACAAACATTGGTCCAAGCCGCGGGTGATAACAAAGGATTCGCCGAGCGCTTCGCGAAATTTTGCCGGGATAATGATCCGGCCCTTTTCGTCAATGCTATGCTGGTGTTCCCCCATGAACATAGCATGGCGCCCCCTTTCCCTCCACTTTGTACCACTTTCCACCACTTTTATATGTCTATTCGCCAAAAATGCAAAAAATCCTGCTAAAGACGCAGGATTTCCGAAAATTTTATTTCTGTTTTCAACTATGGACCGTCCTTGGATTCCGTATCTTCGCTTTGGGATGTCGTAATGGCTGTGTTTTGTTCTTTAAATTGATTCCTCATCTCAAGCAGTTTCCTGTTTCTTTTGCGTCTTACCAGACATAGCGGGATCGCGACGATCGCGAGTATGACGATAATCGGCAGCGCAGCCGCCAAAAACACCAATACTCCCTGAAGCACCGCAGCCAGCACATTCAAGCTGGAATTCCACGCTTTTTGCAGACGGTCGCCCAGCGTCAGCTTGTTCGGATCGGACAGCAGCGGCTTGTTTCCGCTCTGTTGATACATGCGCAGCTCAATGGTCGAGTACGCTACATTTTGATCCAAATATCTGATGCGGCCTTTGATTCGCTCGATTTCTTCCTGCACTTTGGAAAGCTCGTTGGAAAAAGCGAGCAGCTCATCGGTTTTGGTCGCTTTTTCCATAAAGCTCAGCAGCCTCGATTCCACGACCTGCTTCGCCTTCAGGCGGGAATTCAAATCGACGTATTCCTCCGTTACATCCTGCCCCTGCACGTTGCGCTGTATCGAAGGGCTGATTTTTTCCAATCCGTCCAGCAAGGAGACGAATCCGCCGGCAGCGACCTTAATCGTAAAAGTCCCGCCGCGCTCCCCCGTACTCGCGTTTTCCGAAAACTGTAAAATGTAACCTCCGCTTAACGCGACCAAATTCCTCAGCTGCGTCTGCGCCTCGCTGTAATTCTCGACAGGCATGACCAGATTGGCGCGATAGATGAGCTTCCGGCTAAAACTATCACTCCCGTCCGCTCCATCCGACGGAGCGATCGCAATCGGCGCAGGTTTTTCTTCCGCCTGAGCTTTTGCCGGCTCTTGCGCCGTTTTGCCGCTTGGAGCGGCACCGGCTGCCGCGGAAGCAGACTCTGCGCGTTGGTCCGCCGCTTTCATCGACTTATCAGCCGTGGCACCGCTCGTCTGCACATCCATTTTAGCCTCTCCGCCGGCAGCTGACGAGTTCTTTTCGCTTGCCGCGCTGCAGCCGTTCAGCACCGCCGCCAGCAGCAAAAAGCTCAGCGCAAGCAGCGCCATGCGCCTTCCCCTACCCGCTTTTCCCCCGTGATGCGTTCTTTGTGCGGATTGCAAGTTCTGCACCATGTTCATCGCCCCTTTTCCATATATAGGTGACACACCCTATTAACGGACCCCACCCTTGAAAAGTTGCGACGGGGAGGCTGCTTTGGGTGGAAAGACGGCCGCTTTGAGCGGATGAGGCACAAATAAGGCAAATGGGAGATAGTTAGAGCGGATGGGGCGCCCCTAATTTTTGCCCAACGTTTCTTTTGCTGCACAAGATGGCGTAGGTGGTCATGGTGCGGCTGCGCAAACGAAAAGCCTGCGAAAGTGCAGGCTTTTTCGGGCAAAATGATTCGTTTGGAGGAATTCCTGCAATTGTGCAGGAATTTCCCGTTAAAACGCGTCTGAGCTCGTGCAGCAGCTGGAAAGCCTGCACATTTGCAGGAATTTTTCGCTGAAAGCGTAGCCGCGGACAAAAAACTGCACTTTTGCAGGCTTTTTCCGCGCTGCCAAGAAGCAGAAGCACGATGTGCTGCTATGAACGCAGCCTTGAGGGCAACCCCCGGCCCCCAACGCGCGTGAATCTCGGGCGCGCACTGCGTCGCCGACGCATGGCAGCGGTCAGAACCCCACACGGCGCCGCATGGCCTGACGGTAACCGCCGCGCACTGACCCCTGCCCCTGCCCCTGCCCTTGCCCCTGCCACCGCCCCCGCTTCACGCAGCCTTTCCTCGCTAAAGGAAACGGCTGCGCAGCGTCAATCAGGCTTGCATCCCGTTCCAGGAGCGGCACCCGCCCCGAAAAAAATGCAAAAAAACCCGAGCAGACAACATTCGTCCCCTCGGGCCTCAGCCTTCTTACTATCGCTTAGTGCAAAGTCCAGCTGTCCAGGTAAGCTTTTTGCTCTTCGCTCAAGGAATCAATGCTCGTTCCCAGCGATTCGAGCTTGAATCTGGCAACCTGCTCGTCGAGCGCATACGGCACGTTCACGACTTTTTTGCCGATGTTTTGGTACTCATCGTTCACGTACTTCAGCGACATCGCTTGCAGCGCGAACGTCATATCCATAATTTCCGCGGGATGCCCGTCGCCTGCCGCGAGATTTACGAGACGGCCTTCGGCTAGCAGGTAAACCTTGCGTCCGTCTTTCAACTGATACTCCTCAATGTTGCGGCGTACCGTACGTATGGAAACCGACAGTGCCTCCAGCTCCGGCTTGTTCACTTCCACGTCAAAATGGCCCGCGTTGGAAAGAACGGCACCGTCTTTCATCACTTGGTAATGCTCGCCGCGGATCACATCGCGGTTGCCTGTAACCGTCACGAAGAAATCGCCCAATTTGGCCGCTTCGCTCATCGGCATTACGGCAAACCCGTCCATGTAAGCTTCCACCGCTTTAATCGCGTCAATTTCCGTCACGATAACGTTGGCACCCAAGCCTTTGGCGCGCATCGCCACACCTTTGCCGCACCAGCCGTAACCGACGACGACAACGGTCTTGCCGGCTACAACGAGATTCGTCGTGCGGTTGATGCCGTCCCATGCGGACTGTCCCGTACCGTAGCGGTTGTCGAACAAATATTTGCAAAATGCGTCATTGACCGCAACCATCGGGAAGCGCAGCTGCCCGTCCTTTTCGATCGCTTTCAGGCGTTGAATGCCTGTCGTCGTTTCTTCAGCCCCGCCTCTGACGTTTTCCAGCAAATCTTGGCGCTCAGTATGTAAAATCGTAACCAGGTCTCCGCCGTCGTCGATGATCAGATCAGGCTTCGTTTCCAAAGCTTTGATCAACAGCTCTTTGTACTCTTCCGGACTTGGATTGTACTTGGCAAAAACCGTGACCCCGTCCTCGACGAGAGCCGCGCACACGTCATCCTGCGTGGACAGCGGGTTGCTGCCCGTAATCGTCACATCGGCGCCGCCGGCTTTCACGACTTTGGCCAAATAAGCGGTTTTGGCTTCAAGATGGAGCGAAATCGTAACTTTCAACCCTTTAAAAGGCTGCTCTTTTTCGAACTGCTCGCGAATCCGGTTCAAAACCGGCATGTGCGCCTGCACCCAATCGATTTTCAAATGGCCTTCCGGCGCCAGCTTCATATCCGTGACAATACTTTTGTCTACAGTGTTCATTCGAACGTCCTCCTATATCCTACAGATAATAAATGCGGTGCATACCGTCTACCGGTATCGGGGTTTCAACCAGACTTTTCAGCCAATCGCTGCCGTATCGATTCATGTAAGCACATCCATTATACACTCTTTCCTGCGGCTTTGCTAATGGCAAAATCGTCAGCCGGATCCGCTCCAACTGGCGAAGCGCCGAATCGAACTGCGACTTGTACGCATCCGCGGCTTTATTTTCCAAAAACTCGATCTGCTCCAAAATTTTGGCCAGATTCGTATCGCCCAGCTTCTTAACGCCGGGGTTGATCGCCGAAAGGGATTCCACCAACGGCTCATAGCTGGCGCGGAACTGCGCCTTCACGGCGTCAAACCGCTCCGAGAGCTTCAGCGTATCCTTCCCGTCAAGCCACTGCCGCTGCTTCTGCTCGAACCGTTCCAGCACATCCTCCACCGTCAACTCGTACTTGTTCATATGCTTCTGAACAGTTCCTTCCAACAGCGTGAACTCCAGCCGCGGCGCGGCGATCGGCATTTTCATGCCGAACAGCTCGAAGGCTTCCCCCGTCAAGCCCCAGTAAGCGATCTCGCCCGCCCCGAGAACCGTGGCAAGCACCGGAAACAAATACTCCTGCATAAGCGGCCGCGTCATCACATTGTTGCTGAGCAGCTCCGGCTGCGTAAGCGCAATATCGCGCAGTTGTTCGCGCGAATAGGCGAATTCATGCTTTTTATCCGTGAAAAGCTCGCCATCCCGCTGCAGCAGCAGCCGTCCGCTGCCCGCAAAAACAAACAAATTCGCCCCGTTATCGGCGATTTCCGCTTGCGGCTCATAGCCCGCCTCCTGAAGCTTGGACCGCGTGCGGAGCAGCGCCTGGCCGAGAGCTTCGTTGTCCGCGACAAGCCGCTCGAACATCGGCGCTTCCAGCTGGCGTAAGGAAGGATCGTCGGAATCGATCAGCACGAGTCCGTATTCGCCAAACAACGCGGCCATCCACCGCGCAAACGCGTCGGACAGCGTCGCCGAACCGCTGGAAGCGTGCTTCAGCTTGGACAGCAGCGACGACTTGAACTCGGTATCCATCAGCGTGCGGTCCAGCATGTCCAGCGCTTCCGCCCAAGCTTCATCCGGCAAAGGCAGCTTGCTAACGGAAGTTCGCAGCCCTGTAGGATGATCGACCTTGATCTTCTCAACCTGCTGGGCGCCGGTAAGCACGTGAGTATGATTGGCCTCGTCAAAATCATGATCTTCCCCGGCAATCCAAAACACCGGAACGACCGGACGATTCAGCTTTTGGCCCCATTCGCGGGCAAGCTGAATAATCGTTACCGCTTTATACAGAACGAGCAAAGCCCCGCCGAAAAGCCCCGCCTGCTGACCGCCGACAATGGCGAGCGCCCCGGGATCGGCAAGAGCGCCGATGTTATCGAACGCAAGCGGCGCATTGCCGATTCTTTCATTATAAGCGGTCAAAACGTTGACAAGCTCCCCGCGGTCGGCGCGCGGCGCACCGGACGGCTCCGTCAGCCACTGCGCCCGCTCGGCCCAGTCGTCGGCACTGCCAAAATGATACGGGAACAACTTTTTGGAACCAGTTTTGTTTTGTATGTAGTCTTCGGCAAGCGCCTGACTTCTTTTCCAGTGAAAAGCTTCCGTTTGCATTCCGTTGTCTCCTCTTTATCCCAAATAAAGATGTGTCTCTGGAGTAACTCCGTCGAACAGACTCCTATGTTTGATTGTACACTTCCGGTCCCGCTTAAGTCAAAACTGTATTTTATTCAGTTACATTTCACTCCCAAAAAAGAGCGAATGCTGCGCATCCTTAAGATCGAGAGAAGCCGGGACTGGCTTCCTTGCAATTCGAATGGAAGTGAAATGCGGGATGGCGCCCGCCCCCGCGGCCACATGCAGTGGTGGTTGACGACCGTCATGCGACGCCACACCGCGCGCTAGGATCTGCGCGCGGTGCGAAAGCATTTGAAAGGAAAATGTGCAGCTGCATCGGCTACTTCACCCGAGGGACACTCGCAGAAGGTACGTGCGTTGCGAAAACCCATCCGGAGCCAACGTCTACCTGCCAACGACCAGAAAGCCTGCAAAAATACAGTTTTGCCCGATGGATACGCCCGCCACGACAAATTCCTGAAAATGTGCAATCATCCTGCTTTCTTGGAGAGGTGGAGGGCTATCTTTTTCATGTTCTGTGCAGTTGCAGTTAGGAGCACTTGCATCTGCACCTTGTCTCTCCCCCAAAACCGGCAGTAGCGAAGTCCGTGGAGCACTTTGACGTCCGCGAAACTTACCACACCGCCGAGCATTAAGTGCCGAGCCGCCTATCAGGGCGCAGATTCCGTCTTCGGGCACCAAAACTAGCAAAATCGGGCTGCGCCATCCCTGCTTTTTGCCTCGCCCCACAAACCAAGGCTTTTCAAAAAGAATCGGCCGCGTTTAGAGATGGGTTTATTCACCAATCTAATTCATTATTTGTTTATATAGAAAATATTTTATTGACTGGTATTTTATTCCTTGGTATATTTTGTATGAGGGACGTCCTTTTAACACTCTGACAGTGGTGATCAACACTCGAAGACACTAAATTATTCTAGGGAGAGATTTCTACAATGTTGTTAAAAATCGCTAAGACATTAGGTACTATTTCACCCAAAGTGGTTTGTGAAACTTGCTGCCCATGTGGGTATCATGCAACTAAATTTGCGGATGTCCGTCCAGGTGGTACACAAAGTGCATACTTATGTTGCCCAGATGGAATTTATCCTGAATATTATGACTATTGCATTCCAGCACTTTGCTAGAAACAACAAACAGGGTTCTATTATTAGAACCCTGTTATTTTTAATATAAGATAAATTACAATGTGATGAAGGTTAAATATAATGGAATTTAAATCGCTGATGTTATCTATGAAACTTGTATATTCTGAATATAAAAGTTGGATCTACATATCATTAATATCTACTATTATTTTTGGTTTTATTCCTTTAATTAATGTTTGGTTGTCAAAGCAAACAATTGATCAGATTAGTTTCTTTATTCAATCCAATGGCGATAATTACAAAGAACTAATGACTTTTATTTTATTGCAGGCAATAGTGCTGATATTAAGTTCTTTTGTCAGAAGTGCTATTAATCTTTTTGACACAAATGTACAAGAAAAACTAAACTATACATTGATAAAAATGGTTTCTGAAAAAGTGTCTTCTGTTCCAGTTTCCTTTTTTTCTAACCCTGAATTTTACAATAGTCATGCAAGATTACAAGGGCATTTAGGCAGGCGCATTCTAACTCCAATTCAAGAGTTTTTTTCATTCGTAAAAGATATAATTACCTGCGTTTCTTTTGTAATATTTCTATTTCAGCTACATTGGTTACTTGCTGTACTTGCAACAATTTCAGTTGTTCCAACCTTAGTGATTGAATCTCGGTTCGGCAAAAAACAATTTAATTTGGTTTCAAAGCAAGCACCAGATGAGCGAAAAGCTACTTACTTTGCTGCAATGCTAAATGATAGAGATAGTGTTAAGGAAATTCGTATATTTCAGCTGAAAGACTTTTTTATCACTTTATGGTCAAAAACTTATCTGAAAAATCTAAGCGAAAGACTAGCGCACACAAGATTGCACGAGCTTTTTAGATTAGTTAATATTTCAATTTCATCTATTTTTCAAATCCTTGCAATTTTTGTTGTCATAAAACTTTTAAAAGTCAATTTACTTTCAATCGGAACGTATACAGCAATTATTCAATCCATTGAAAGTGCTCAAAGATTAATTATCACGATTGCCAATAGTATCGCAAAAGTATATGGAAACAATTTATTTGTAACAGATTTATTTAAATTTCTTCAATTTGATTCTTTCGAGAATGTAGACAATAAAGTAAATGGAAATCTGGAATTTCCAAAGCCTTTGGTAAAAGGCATAGAATTTATTAATGTCTCATTAAAATATCCAAATAGTGAACAATACGCACTAAGAAATGTTACTTTTCATATTAATGCTGGTGAGAAAATTGCAATTGTTGGTGAAAATGGTTCTGGTAAATCAAGTCTAATCTACTGCTTATTGAATTTCTATTCAATAACAGAAGGACAAATTCTAATAGATGGAATTCCAATTTCAGAATTAAGAAAAGATGAAACATTTAATAATCTTACTTGCATTTTTCAAGATTTTGTTCGATTCAATTTATCGATAAAAGAAAATATTGCGATAGGAAATATTAAAGATTTTAATGATGAAAGTAAAATATATCGTGCTGCTGAGCTTACTGGCGTAAACAGAATAGCAAGTAGCTACTCAACTGGATATGATACAAATTTGGGCAATGTGCTTGTTGAAGGTGAAGATCTCTCAGGTGGACAATGGCAAAAAATTGCACTATCTCGAGCATTTATGAAAGGTGGAGAGATTTTTATATTAGATGAACCTACGGCATCCCTTGATCCAATTTCTGAATTAGAGATGTTTGAGAAATTTGCAGAACTAGTTGGAAACAAAACTGCAATTTTTATATCGCATAGAATGTCCGCAGCTAAAATGGCAGACAGGATTTTCGTAATGGGGCAAGGTCAGATTCAAGAATCAGGAAATCATAATATGCTTATGCAACAAAAAGGCATGTATTTCGAAATGTATTCACAACAACTAAAATGGTATATGTAGGTGGAAGGATGTTATGGATTATTTAATTTTATTTTGTAGAGTAATGTTATTTATTCTCTTCTTTAGCACATTGTTAGACAAAGTAATAAAGTTTAATGATCATGTTAAATATATAACACAATATCGAATTGTTCCATATGGCTTTGAAAAGATATTTGCGTATGTTGACATTGTAATACAAGCGCTAATCTGTACGTTTTTATTTTTTGGTTTTTATTTTCAGATTACATCGATATTAATAATTTGCATGCTGTTAGTTTATTCGATGGCAATAATCATTAATCTACTTAGAGGTAACAAAGCAAAGTGCGGGTGCGGTGGAATTGCAGGCAATCATGAATTATCTTGGTATCTCGTACTTAGAAATATAATATATGCGCTCTTACCGATAGTAATATTGTTAAATTCTTCGCCTGTAATATTTGTATACGGAAATTATTTTGAACCCAAAAATATTATTGCTTTAATCTATATTATCTTGTTGTGCATTTTAATTTCAATATTTATCCAAATACTAAATGAATTTTCTAGTGTGAAACAAAAAATAAAGATAATCGAATATAAGAGCTAAAGGAGTTTCTAAAAATATGAATAATGTATTAATTATAATAAACGTAATTTTATTGGTGCTATTTTTATTAGTTATTTTTACATTTTACCGATTGTTAAAGATTGTTGGTACCTTTGTGAATAAAGTTGATGCATTAAGCGTAGAAAAAAAACAATATACTTTTCAAAATGATCCGCAGGTTGGATTCGTAAATAAGAATATCGAAGATTTTCTTCCGATTGAACACATTCAAAATAAACTTCCAGTCAATAAAATAAGTGATAACGAATTGACAATCTTTGTTTTTGATTCACAATGCGGTTCATGCGGTAATCTGCTTGACCAAGCAATAACAAATAAGATTAATTTTTCGGCAGAAGATGTTGAGAATAAAATCGTAGCACTTATCAATGAGGATGAAAGTCATGCACTTGAGAAGTACATTAATAAAACAAACGAATTAAAGGTTCCGTTAGTTGTATCTGATTCACTAATTGCTCCATTTAAAATGACCCCGAAGCCATACGCAATTTCAATAAAAAATGGAGTAGTTACTAAGGAAGGTGCGAAATTAGCTTTTGACTTAACACAACCACAAGCTGTTTAGAATTAGTTGTCCGGATTTTTAACAATTATGGTATAATATTATAAAACCCGAAATATTCATAACGAATTTATTGAGTTGGGATATATGTATAAATAAGTATAAGATGGTATTTTATTTAAAATAGTAGACGGCAAGCGTGGAGGTGCACATTGCATCTTGTTATAAAATAGATGATATGTATAATAACGGGCGTGAAAAGGGCGATGAAAACCCGATTGCTCCTCTGCTCCTCAGTTGCTTTTTTTTCAATAGGAGTATTCCACCCTGAACCTCATTCCAGTTGGAGCATGCGTCCGATCTGATCTAAAATATGCTGGAACGCCTTCTTATACACATAGGAACTGCAAGATTTTAGAAACTAGCGGCAGTTTCGGCGGAGTCGGACATAACGAACATATAGGTCCAAAATCTCCAACGTTTCAACGAGCAATAATTTTCAAAAGAACCTCGTTCCCACATTTTCGGAACGAGGTTCTTTTTTACAATAAATTCAATTTTTCAAATTCAGCCAAATGAATGGAGAACAACGAAAAAACATTTAAAAGTGGTTGATCAGAAAGCAACTTCTGTTCAACCACTTTTCCTGCTAGGGTTTAAATTATTGTTCTAGCTAGTGCAACTATGCACTTAAAACTAAGAAGATGAATACAAGTGGCATGCAACCAGATGATTAGGCTCCACTTCTCTCACTTCAGGCATCGAAGCAGCACATTCCGGCATTGCCTTCGGACAACGGGTTCGGAACGGACAACCGCTAGGCGGAAAGATAGGACTAGGAACATCTCCCTGTAAAATAATCCGTTCCCGCGAATGCGACAAATCCGGGTCAGGAATCGGAACAGCCGACAACAAGGCTTGTGTATAGGGATGAAGCGGTTTGCGATGCAGTTCTTGCGATGCTGCCGTTTCAACCATTTTTCCCAAGTACATGACTCCGATTCGATCTGAAATATGCTTCACCATTGCCAAATCATGCGCAATAAAAAGATAAGTCAAATTGCGTTCTTTTTGAAGTCGCTCGAACAAATTTACCACTTGTGCTTGAATTGAAACATCGAGCGCTGAAATCGGCTCATCAGCAACGATAAATTCAGGCTCAATAGCCAATGCGCGGGCGATTCCGATGCGTTGTCTCTGTCCGCCTGAAAATTCATGTGGATATCGATTAGCATGTTCCACATTCAATCCTACTGTATTCAGAAGTTCATGAACGCGTTCTTTTCGTTCCTTACCCCGAGCGATTTCGTGGATATCGATACCTTCAGCAATAATATCTCCTACAGTCATACGTGGATTCAAAGAAGCATATGGATCTTGAAAGACCATCTGCATCTTTTTGTGAAATTCCTGAGAGTCTTTTTTCTTCAATTTATGAACATTCTTTCCATTAAACAAAACCTCTCCGTCCGTAGAATCGTAGAGGCGAATGATCGTTCGTCCCAGCGTAGATTTTCCGCAGCCCGACTCTCCGACAAGCCCGAAAGTCTCTCCGCGCTTAATTGAAAAGGAAACGCCATCTACAGCTTTAAGGATTGCCCCTCTGCCTAAATGAAAATGCCTTTTCAAGTTTCGAACTTCCAGTATATGATCTGTCATCTCAACGTCCCTCCACTTCTACCGGGCGCACTACTTTTGGAGCCATGGAATTCGTCAGCCAGCAGGCAGTTGTGTGTCCATCCGCGATCACAGTATGTTCGGCATCCTGTTCCAAACATACCCGCATCGCGTATGGACAGCGTGCAGCAAATGCACAGCCTTTAGGCGGCGCGAATAAGTCCGGCGGCGTTCCGTTGATTGGTATTAATTCAGAATCAGAATCGTCGTCAAGCCGCGGGACGGAACGAAGCAGCCCCCAAGTGTAAGGATGCTGAGGATTATAGAAAACATCCCTGATGGAACCTTGTTCAACCACTTTTCCTGCGTACATAACAACCACTCTCTGTGCGATATCTGCCACAACGCCCAAATCATGAGTAATCATAATTATTGAAGTGCCCATTTTTTGTTGAAGATCTTTCATCAGATCGATAATTTGCGCTTGTATGGTTACGTCAAGTGCAGTGGTAGGCTCATCGGCAATCAGCAGCTCCGGATTGGAAGACAAGGCAATCGCAATCATAACACGCTGGCGCATCCCTCCGCTTAAATGATGAGGATATTGCTTAATCCGCGTCTCTGGACTCGGAATTCCTACCAGACCCAGAATCTCAATAGCCCGTTCCTTCGCTTTCTCCTTTGAAATACCTTGTTGCTTTATCAAGCCTTCCATAATCTGCTTGCCGATCGTTTTCGTCGGATTTAAGGAAGTCATCGGATCCTGAAAAATCATTCCCATCTTCGAACCGCGTACTTTCTCCATCTCTTTATCACTTAGCTTTGCTATATCCGTCTTACCGCCAAATAAAATTCGCCCGTTCTTGATCCTTCCAGGCGGAGTTGGAATTAGCCGCATAATCGTTTGCGCTGTTACGGATTTGCCACAACCGGATTCCCCTACGATGGCCAAAACTTCACCTTTACCCAGAACGAAATTAACTCCGCGAACAGCTTGCACCTCGCCTGCATACGTATCAAAAGAGACTTCGAGATTGTTGACTTCCAAAATAACGTTATTCATGAAATCTCCCTCCTTTACTTTCGCATTTTAGGATCCAAAGCATCGCGTAAACCATCGCCAAATAAATTGAATGCCAACATCGTCATCGAAATCATAAAAGCAGGAAAAAACAGTTGGTAAACATGACCTTGAATCAGGCTCCCCAGCGCGTCATTAGCCAGAGTTCCCCAGCTTGCTTTTGGCACAGGAACACCAAGTCCCAAGAAACTGAGAAAAGCTTCAGAAAAAATAGCTCCGGGAATTGTAAATGTAATATTTACGATAATAACACCTAACGTATTCGGAACCAAATGCTTAAATAATAGACGATTGCTGTTGGCACCTAGAGTTTTAGCTGCAAGCACATATTCCTGCTCCTTCAACTGAAGAATTTGCCCCCGAACCAATCTGGCCATGCTCATCCATCCTAATGCACCCAGAGCCACAATAATCGTAAATAAGCCCTGTCCCATAACAACCATCAACATGATTACAACCAACAAAGTGGGTATCGCATAAAGCACTTCTACAATACGCATCATCACATTGTCTGTATTTCCTCCCTTAAACCCGGCAATACCTCCATAAATCACACCAATGACCAGATCAATGAGAGCCGCCATTATGGCGATAAATAAGGAATAACGAGCTCCATACCAAACGCGCACAAATAAATCCCTTCCAAGATCATCAGTTCCAAACCAATGCAGCAAGGAAGGCCCTTTATTTGCATCCGCAAAACTTTGATCCGAAAAAGAAAATGGCCTAATCATCGGACCTATAACTGCCATGATCATAAACAGTAAGATAATAGCCAATCCAGCCATAGCGATTTTATTTTTCTTCAGACGCCGCCATGCATCTTGCCAGTATGTCATACTGGGGCGCACGATTAACTCCGTATCTTTTTGATCCCCAACCGGTTGAAATAAATCCGGATGCAGTTGTTTCGACATCAGCGCCCCCTCCTTCCCGCTAATTTAATTCGAGGATCGACTAACGAGTATATAACGTCAGTGATAAACATAATCACAACCAAAACAATTCCGTATACAACCGTAGTTCCAAGAATCAACGGATAATCGCGATTTCCTATGCTTTGTACAGCCAGTTTGCCCGCTCCAGGGATAGAAAATATTTGTTCTACAACAAAAGTTCCTGTCAGAAGACCGGCGGCAATAGGTCCAAGAATTGTAATTACAGGCATAATTGCATTTCGAACAGTATGAGAAGCAACAGTCTGATATTTCGACAAACCTTTTGATTTTGCTGTTTTAATGTAATCTTGTCCTAACACTTCCAACATGTTGGACCGCATCAACCTGGCAATTTGGGCCATTGGACCAACACCAAGAGCTATCGTAGGAAGGATTGTATACTCCCAGGACTTCCAAGTGGCAACAGGAAGCCATTTAAGTTCTATAGCAAATACTTGAATGAGTAGGGTAGCTACCACGAAACTGGGAACTGCCGTACCTAAAACAGCAAAAATAGAAGCTGTATAATCTGGCCATTTATTATGATTTAACGCGGCTATAGTGCCAAGAAGCGTCCCACCGATCAAAGCCACAATCAAAGCCTGCAAACCGAGTTGGAATGACACAGGCAATGTGTCCGCCAACATATCGTTTACAGTACGAGTATTCGATTTATAAGAGGGACCCAGATCCCCGGAAAGTAAAGATTTTACGTAACGCAAATATTGCTGAAACACGGGTTCATCCAGATGGTAGTACTTGTTTAAATTGTCAAGAACCGCGGGAGGAACAGGTTTTTCACTTGTAAAGGGACCTCCTGGTACAAGATGCATAAGAATAAATGTAAGTGTAACGATTACCCAAATGGTCAGAAGAGCATTAACGCCCCTTTTGATCATAAATTGAAGCATACACCTTCCCCCTTCCTCAAAAGTCCATTTAAATTAGCAAGTAGAGGTACGCCAGCATAACTCCGGCATACCTCTACCAGAAAGATACATTAGATTTCTCTTTACAGTAAGGGACGTTACTTTGTTGTTACGTAACGGAAGATTGAGTCACGGTTCGCCGGAGTGTAAACACCTTGTATATCCTTTTTAACCGCATCAGCTGATGTATAGTAATAAACTGGCGCAATTGGCATTTCATCCATTAATATTTTCTCCGCATCACGGAATTCTTGCATACGTTTTTTTGGATCTTGCTCGACTTGTGCTTGTTTGATTAATGCGTCGTATTGAGCATTGCTCCAACCGGTTTCATTATTGTCTCCGCCAGTTACAAACATCCCCAAGAAGGTCATTGGATCAAGGTAATCACCAACCCAACCTGCCCGTGCAACTTGATAGTCAAGCTTGTGCACCTGATCCAAATAAACTTTCCATTCGGAGTTTTTCAATTCAACTTCAACATTCAGATTCTTTTTCCACATTTCTTGAACAGCTTCAGCAATTTTTTTGTGCCCTTCGTTGGTATTGTAGCTGATCCCTATTTTGGGTAGTGCTGTGAGATTCAGTTCTTTCAGACCTTGATCCAGAAGCTGTTTCGCTTGTGCGTTGTCTTCTTTAAAGTAATCTTGAATGCCTTCGCGGAAGTCTTTACCGCCATCAACAAGAATACCTGGAGATACGATGCCAAACGCTGGTTTTTGGCCCGTTTTCAATATATTGTCGATGATTGGCTGGCGGTTAATAGCCATCGCAAAAGCTTTACGAACATTTACATTATTGAAAGGAGGCTTAGTTGTGTTAAAACGGTAAAAGTAAGTGGACAACTTGGGCTTTACATTCAACTCCCCGCTATTTTTAGCAACTTCGACAGCTGCTGGAGGCACTGCACGATAAAAATTCAGATCGCCGTTGGTATACATTTGCCAAGCTGTATTGTCGTCAGAAATGTTGTTCCAGACAATTTTATCGACTGTAATTTTGGCTTTGTCATAATAATTGTCATTTTTCACGGCGACAAGCACTTTATCTTTTGACCACTCTGTTACTTTGAAAGGACCGTTGCCAACATACGTACTAGCTTCGGCGGCCCACTTCGGGTTCGCTTCCACTACTTTTTTATTAACGGGGTAATAAGTATAGAAGGAAAGCAATTGTGTAAAGTAAGGAGTCGGCGAAGCTAACGTAATAACCAACGTTTTATCATCCTTAGCTGTGACCCCAACCGCATCACGAAGCTTTTTCATTTCGTCAGCGCTTACTTTCTTGGAATCCGCTCCATTATATTCTCTTCCGCCTTTAAGATAATCAGCAATTTGGTACGCATATTCAGAAGCCGTAGCCGGATCAAGCACGCGTTTCCATGCAAATTCAAAATCCCCAGCGGTAACAGGGTCTCCATTTGACCATTTCAAATTATCTTTCAGCGTGACTGTATAAGTTAAACCGTCCGCACTGACCTGAACATCTTTAGCTTGCCCCAGTTTTAAACCGTCTTTATCTTGAAAGTATAATCCTTCCATAACATGATCCAATACCCAACTGGAAGCACTGTCTTTTGCAATACCAGGATCGATAGTCGGGATCTCACCATTAATGTAAGTATTAATTACGGCTTCTTTCGCTTTGGTTGTACTATTTGTTCCCGAACTGCTGTCCGTAGCGCTCTTGTCCCCCGTCGTTGTACATCCAGTAATCAAGCTGCCTGCCAGTGTAAGAACCAATGCTGTTGTAACCCACTTCTTCGATTTCATAAAACTCCTCCTTTAAAAATATGTATATCTATTTATGGTCAGGTGTATGTTGTCAAATAAATTTACGTTAACCTAACACCGAAAACCCAAGATACAATGAAAACCTTTTAAATACGTAATATAATCTAACATATATCTCTGGTAAAAAAATTTACTATATAATACGTGAGAAATTATAACATATTACGCCATAATGTCCAGCCTTAATTCACCAGTGTCAAATTAATGTCTAAAAAAAGATCTTCATGGATTTTAATTATACAACCAACGGTTAATAAAATCTACACGAAAATCATTGTTATTTTCTACAATTCTCAAATAAATATTACAAAAAGGCCCTGTACTATCAGAAATCGCTTTTTCTGCTATCATTCATAACTTTGTCGATGGCGTAAGCGAGTTCCCGGTAAATTTCCGGCTCCAGCTGCCTTAATTGCGTTTTCACAAACATTTCTCCTTGCGAGGACGACACGTATTTCGGGGGAATGCGGTTCAGTGTGATCGCCATAATATCGGCCAACTTTTGCTCCTCACAACCTCTTAACAGTTCCTGATGCTGCTGCAAATCCCTCAAGCATTGCCATACAAGTTCTTCCATCAAGTTACGTACCATGTCATCCATCTCCTCATTGATGTAATCGTATTATGTAGAGTATATATAGGTCTTTCCTATATTCAGAAGAAAAAGAACGATGTACAAGGCCGATAGTCCGAGAAAACCCATTCTCCAAACGATCCTGCCCACTTTCAAAAGTTCGGATTTCCCTTTCACCCGCGTCTGATAGCCGCCGATCGTGCCGAATGCAATCAGCAGAACGAGCAAAATCAGCCAGAAACCGAACGAAGTCTGGAACAGTTGGTTCCACATGACGGACACGGATCCGATCAGAAACAATGTCGTTATATCCATAGCCAGCCTTGTCGTCATCTTTTTGTCTTTCATAAAAAAATACACGGCAAACCAGACGGCGATAAACGTCACAAACGGGGCAATAGCGAGAATAGCGTATAATTTTGTCAGTACACCAGCAATAACATCCACGAACGGATCACCTTCTTATTCAAGGGCTTTTATGAAGCGATAAACGGTTTGGTGAGCGGCAAGCTCCATCTTTGCCTCCCGGGCCATCCCAAGCAAACTCCCATTCATGCTGTCGATTTCCGTCCGTCGGGCGTTCATAAGATCCTGAAGCATGGAGGAATGATTGTCCGCTGTCGCCTCGCATACTTGAAGCAGCGTCCCCCACAAATCTTCGGATACGGGTATGCCTTTGGCCGAAGCCAATCCGGCCGCTTCTTGATAAAGCTCGCGCATAAGCTGCCTCGTCCATTCCGATTCCAGCAATTCGCCGTTGCGCACGCGCAGTATCGCCGTAAGCGGATTAATGACACAATTAATAATCAGCTTGTTCCAAACCCGCGTATCCATGTCTTTCGACACCTGCGCGTCAAATCCTGCCTTTCTTAGCGTGTCGGCCAATAAAATTTGTCTAAATTTCTCAGGTCCTTTGTTTTCCTCGCTGCCTCCGGCATTTCCGATGTATGTAACCCCATGGCCGGTATGGTTGACTTTATGCAGGCCGTCCCTTTTGGCAGCTTCCGTCGTCACCGCAAGCAGCACGCGATCCGCGCCTAGCGCCTGCTCCAGCTTTTCCGCATGGCCGATCCCGTTTTGAAAACAAACGGCAACCGTATGCCGTGACATCTTCGCTGACATGTAAGAAAGCAAGCTTTCTTCAATGGCGGATTGCTTGACCATCAGAAAAATAAAATCGTACGGCGCATCCCCGCCCGTAGAAAGCCGATGTTCTTCAAAAGCTGCGAATCGGACCGCGGGCGAAAATGCCGCAGCGGGCCGGCAGTCGAGCACGATACCTTCCCGTTGCAGCGCCAGAGCTTGCGCCTCTGTCCTCGCCGTTACCGTCATGCTGTCGCAAACTTCCGCTAGCTTGGCCGCATACAAGAGCCCCAGCGAACCCGCTCCAATGATCATGATGTGCATGTAGCCCGCCCCCTCTTTACTTGGATACGCTCCTCATTATAGCACGAAAGCCCCGCAAGCGAGGCGTTGGCCTGCTCCGGAGCTTCTCGATTGACTATGCTTTTATAGGTACTGAGATCCTGTCAGTCTACTCTTTCCAAGTTGCCGTTGGCGTCCATCTTGAACCGCGGCTTTCCTTCTTCTTCCTCTTCCACGAGGAACGCCATTTTCCTGGCGCGGTCCATGATCTGGATCAGCGCCTTGTAATCGTCATTGACAACCCGGTAGTCGGTCTCCACTTCGTTGACCTGCTTGTTCAGCTTGTCGTTTTCCCGGCCCAGCCGGTCGAGTTCTTCCTCTTTGTCCTGCAATTCTTTTTCCAGGTTTTTAATATGCCTGTTCATATCCTGATAGGTGCTTCTCCATTGTCTGAGGAAGCGGATGACCGCATCGATCGATAGCGTTTCTTCGGAAATCGCCTCCGCTTTGCCTCCAGGCAGTTCCTGGGTGTCAAGCAGAGCCACGGATGAGCTTGAAATGCTGACTGCAGCATGTTTTTTCAGTTGTGTGCGTTTTTGCCGCTGGGCTTTCGCAATTTGAATGGCGGCCTCATATTTCTTTCTGACGAAACTGTTCCAACGAAAACCGCATGCAGCAGCCGTACGGCCGATCCGCTCCCCCACTTCTTCAAAAGCGGACAACTGAGTGCTCCCTTCACGAATATGACGCAGCGTCACCTCCGCTAAAATTAAATCGTCTTCGTCGCTCCAAGCGTCTTGTCTAATTGCTGACATAAGGTCAATCCTCCTAACGTATTTGTGCAAATGCATCTAAATATAGAGAGAATCAATTCGCAAGAGAAGGTATAAATTGATTCGTGCCATTATTACTATTTCTATGCCCATAGTAGAGTTCATAGAATCTATTTGATACTAAATGGTATTGCCATTTTTTTTACGGCTCATACATCGGATTCGGACAAAAAGCCATACTAATGATGCAAGACGAAATGTTTTTAATTTCTTCGCGCTTGGAGGTTTACACTCGTCTAAGCAAAAGGTATAATGTGATGTAGTAAAAGTGCATCGCGGCATGAGAGGGGGATAAAACGTAAATGGATCGCATGTTTCGGGTTTTAGGATTTTGGACGCTTGTCATCGCATTGATGAGTTTAGCGGGAGATATGATTCCGATGTCTCTGCTTTTCTTTTTCCAAACGGCCGTTTTCGTGATTCTGGGCTATATGCGCTTATCAGAACGCACCTACATACTGCTGTTTTGGGGATATATGATCATCTCCTTCAGCGGATTTACGTATTGGTCTTTCTTCAGAATGTCCGTGTAAAATTCAAAAAGGTGATCCGAATGACATCATTCGGGTCACCTTTTTTTATGCGCTGTCATTACCTTGAACAGCTCGCTCATTTGATCGCTGAGCAGCAGCTGGCGGATGGCGCGATTCTTCCTTGCAACCTCGCTGAACGGATTCGGGTCGTGATGCTCCTGCAGCTTGTGCAAAATGCCCTGCTCCACAAGAAACTCCCGCTGCGTCCGCAGCGTACAGCCGGTAAACCCCGCTCGCGCCGCCGCATCCAGGCACAAGCTGAAATTGACATGAGCTGTCATGTCCTGCCGCCCCTGAAATTGAAACGGATCGTCCGCAGCCTGATGCTGCCGGTAGCACATCAACGTGCCGCGCTGCCGGTGCGCCCCGTAGATTTCCTCTTCCCGATCGCCATAATCGATGACCATGACGCCTCCGCTCCGAACGCGCTTCGCTACCGCGTGCAGCCAGTCCTCCGCGGCGAAATTCACTTCCCCGATTTGTCCGTCCAGCCATTGAACTTTTAGCCCGGTCATATAGTCTAATAATCGTTTGGATGCTGCAGGATGCCAGACTTCCCGGAAAGATCGATCCGGCTCGTCCCACGCCACGTACGCCTCCTCGTACCGCCCTTCCCGGTACCTTACCCGGTGAACCGGAAATGCGTCGAGCAGCTCATTGGCGAGCACAAAAATCCCGTCGACCGGAGGAGCGGCAAGCCAGTCCGCATCCGCAACAAAACGGACGACAGCCTCGTGCGGCTTTAAGGTCTCAGCCTGCAACCGCCGATGATATCCGCTGGATTCGATCATCGTATAGCTGAGACGGGCGTACAAAGACGGTGCTGCCAGCCGCAGCTCATTTAAAAGATGAAGAGCAAGCCGGCCGCTGCCCCCTCCCCATTCTACGATGGAAACCGGCTCCGTTTCCCGTACGGTCTCGGCCGCCAGGCGAACGATGAACGCGGCCACCATCTCGCCCATTGCGGTGCCGATCAAAGAGCTGGTGTAGAAATCGCCGTCTTTCCCGATTTTGACAGTCTCGCTGCGGTAATATCCTCCGGGCTCGTGGTATAAACATATATCCATATAATCGCGAAACGGAATCGCCCGCTTCTCGTGCCGCCGGATAGCGGCTATCAGCGCTTGAACGACTTCCGGGTGACCAAGCTGCACATTCACAAAGATTGCCTCCTGAAATTCGCTGCAAATTGCAAGCGTTTTTTGCAATTGTTTACATACAGACAAACCGGGTATAAACCATTATAATGAAGAAGGACTTATGGAAGGAGAGACTGGAATACATGTTTAAAAAATGGATGACATTAACGGTGATCACCTCGGTCGGCCTCGTTTCGTTAACAGCTTGTACGGATAACACCAAGATCAAAGAAACAGTGGAAACATCGTTAACCAAGCAGCAGGAAATGAAATCGTATTCGTTTGACGGCAGCGCAGCTCTGCAAATCAGCGACGCGCTGATAAGCTCTCCGAATCCTCTTACGAACGGAATTCTCGGCGTATTCCGGGAAAGCACCATTGAGTGGAAAGGCGCCAGCAGCCTCGATCCGCTGCAGTTCGAGACCGATTTGAAAATTACCCCCAAAGGGACTACGTCTCCGATTGCAATACCTATTCTTATTAAAGATAACAAATTGTATTTCAATATACCAGCTATCAATAAAACGGCTGACGAATATTATGCCGTCGATTTGCAGCAGCTTAGCCAAAACAGCGCGGCACCGCTGAAGCTTGATAATTTGAAAAACACATCGCAATTGACCGCGGCGCTAAGCAGCATCATTTTCCAGGGCACCGATCCCAAATGGTATAAAGAGGCCAAAGAACCTGTCAAGCTGAAAGACGGTTCGAACGCCAAATCGATCAGCATCGACCTGACCGCGAAAAACGAAAAAGAATTGAACGCCATGCTGCAAGCCAAACTGCCGGATTTCGTCGGCACGCTGCAAAATAACGGCCTGCTCGCCGCAGACAAAGCGGAACAGCTCAAAAAATCGCTGACCGGCGTCCAACTGAAAGCCCCTGGCACGCTGAGCGTCGCGATCGACGATCAAGGTTTCATCCGCGACCAGTCGATGGACATTATTTTCACGGTAACTGCGGCTGACGGCAAATCGTCGGAGAACAAATTGACGCTCCACCAAACCTATGACGGGATCAATCAAGCCCCTGCCTTCACCAAGCAAGTTCCAGCCCAGGTTAAAGACTTTAATGACGTCCTTAAGCTGATAGTCAAAACAAAAAAATAGCTTTCCTTACATGCTTGCTCCTTTCGCCGGGGGCAAGTATTTTTTTGTGCTTCATTTAATAGAAATATGATAATCTGTACATAGGGGGAGAAACGTCTGAATGAAATACAGGAACCGAATCATGCTCGTCGTTTTATCGGCAATGCTCATCTGGAATACGGCCGCGCCCATCCGTTCGGTATTGGCTGAAGAGGCAGGCGCTGCACACGATAATACGAAAGAGCTGCTGCAAAAAGGGCTGACGATATACGAAATCGACCGGGAACTCGCCAGACTGAACGAGCAGGACGCCAAGCTCGCCGACCAAATCCGGCTTAACGAGCAGGATATCGTTCGGCAAAACGACAGCGTTCAAGAAACGAGAAAGCATGCCGGCAAAGTGCTCAGAGCCTATTACACCGGAGACCGCGATACGATTTGGACGCTTCTGTTCACCGTTACTTCGGTCAGCGATGCGATCCGAATGTTGGAATACATACAAATGATACTTGTGAACGACCACAAAGCGCTGGCCAGCTTTACCGAATCGTTCGCCAAGCTCAAGCAATTGCGGGCGGATCTCGATACGTCCCGCAGCGATTTGCAGAAAACGAAAGACAATTGGCTGCAGCAGCGGCAGCGGCTCGTCACGCTCCAGGAAGAACTGGACAAACAGCTTGCAGTGACGGCCCAGGCGGCGGTCGTTCAGCAGCAGATCAAGTCGTTGAACGATCAATGGAAAGAAGAAGGCCTGCCTGTGTTTCGCGAATACTTGAAGCAGTTGTCCGCCGCTTTCCTTGAATTTCCCCAGTTTATTACGCAAAGCGGCGCCGACAATAAATATTTGGATTTGTCTTCCTTCAGCAACCCGCTGATCACGATCAGCGACCGCGATTTCAACGACTATTTGCACCGGACTAACGAGCAGTTGAAAAATCTCGACTTCACCTTTCAGAACGACGGCATTGTCGCCTCGGGGAAAAAAGACGATCTCGCCTTCAAGCTGCAAGGCAAATTCGCCTTAATTGAAGGAACGGACATGAACGAAGTCCGGTTCCTGATCGACCGTATCGAATTCAACGGCTTCGAGCTGCCGGATACGACGATCGCGGACATGATGAAAGAATTCAAGCTAGGCTTCATCCCGAAAAAGATGGTCAGCTACCTCGATGTCGTGAGCGTAGAAACAAAAGACGGGAAGGCTGTCGTCAAACTCAAGCTATCCTTTACAAAGTGAACGGATGGGCTGCGTCGAAAACCTGCAACAATCAGATTGATAATAAAGTGATGGGATAGAGGAACCTGAGGGGGGCAGCCGTGGTGCAAGCGTTCTTCCCCAATCCACTCCTCTCCTGAGCAAGTTACAGCGCTGAAGTGGGAGGACACAAGCCGGCTGGACAGGGAGAAAACCTGCGAAAGTGCAGGTTTTTTCTGCGAAATTAGTTTGTTTTGGCGAAAAACCTGCAAAAGTACAGGAATTTTCGCTGAAAGTGAATCGGAGTCCATGTATTCGATGAAAAGCCTGCACAATTGCAGGAATTCTTCGTGGCCAGTGGTTAAGGACACAAATTCATGTATTTTTGCAGGTTTTTTCGTGCAGCCAGGCAGATTGTGGCTATCGCCTATGACGCGGCAGTTTTTTGGGCAGCCTGACTTTTGAGGTTTTTCGTGCAGCTTGGCAGATTGTGCGATCGGCCCTGGCGTGTGGGTTTATGGGCAGCCCCATGCCCATGTGTTCATCGTTCGTTATTTTCAGGTTAGTACGGCATTCCAGCCGCTGCGCAGGCTCAAGCCCGCTCTAAGCGGGGAATATCTATGCAATCGCGGGCTTTCCACGCAACGAACCGATGCCACGCAAACAAGCCCTTATCCGCAGATACGGATAAGGGCTTGTTTGCGTTTCTCGTTATAGCAGGTCCGCCGCCAGTTGGGCCAAGTGCGAACGTTCACCTCGTTCCAGCGTGATGTGGCCGCTGATCCCCTCTTGCTTGAATCGCTCGACCACATAAGTGAGGCCGTTGCTGGATGCGTCCAAATAAGGATGGTCGATTTGCTCGGGGTCGCCCAGCAGCACGATTTTGCTGTTCTCGCCGACACGCGAGACGATCGTCTTCACTTCATGCTTCGATAAGTTCTGAGCTTCGTCGATGATAATGAATTGTCCCGGGATGGAGCGCCCGCGGATGTACGTCAAGGCCTCCACCTGTATGCTGCCCAGCCCTGCCAATATTTTATCGATATCGCCCGTTTTTTTCGTATCGAACAAAAACTCCAGATTATCATAGATCGGCTGCATCCAGGGGCGCAGCTTCTCGTCTTTTTCACCGGGCAAATATCCGATATCTTTGCCCATCGGAACGACGGGGCGGGCGATCAGCAGCTTTTTGTACTTGCGCTCGTCTTCGATTTTCATAAGCCCCGCGGCAAGCGTCAGCAGCGTTTTGCCAGTGCCCGCTTTGCCGGTCAAGGTCACCAGCGGGATCTCGTCGTTTAAAAGCAATTCCAGCGCCATGCGCTGCTGGGCGTTGCGCGCCGCGATTCCCCATACGGGCTCGTTGCTCATATAAAGCGGCTCCAGCTTTTTGCCTTCGGCATTGACTTTTAACAAAGCGGATTTCGACGTTCCAAGTTCATCTCTTAAAATAACAAATTCATGAGGATGCAGCGAATACCCGAGATTCAGCGAATGGAGGTTCAAAAAGCGGTACGTATAAAATTCGTCTATGATCGACGGATGCACATGCAGCGTCACATATCCCGTATACATATCAGTCTGGGAGACAATGCGGTCGGTCAAATAATCTTGAGCCGTCAGCCCGAGAACGTCCGCTTTAATTCGCACCAGAGTGTCTTTGCTGACAATCACGACAGGCTTCGGATCGTCGTTCTCCTGTTCTTCCAGATGATAGTTGAGCGCAACCGCAAGAATCCGGTTATCGTTGGTGAGCTCGGCGAACGTTTCCTGAAGCTTGGCAAAGCTGCGGTGATTCAGCTCCACCTTGATGCTGCCGCCGCTTTCCAGCGTGACTCCATCGGATAATGTACCTTTGACGCGCAGACCGTCAAGCAGACGGGATACATGTCTGGCATTTCGCCCAATCTCATCGGCGTTCCGTTTCTTCGAATCGATCTCTTCCAACACCACGGCGGGTATGACTACTTCATTATCGTCGAAAGCAAATAAAGAATTAGGGTCCTGAAGCAGTACATTGGTATCCAACACGTAAATTTTTTTCATATGTGTGTCCCCTCCCGGATTTGGCGTTAGATCTTTTGCTGTAGGAATGCAATTTTTGATTCGCTGGAATCAAATTCATTCCTTGTGCCAGATGCCATGCTATCTGATGCATACATACAAAATAGCTGTGCAGGACAAACTAAACGCAAGATTCAAGGAAAAGAAAGGATCGATGCTGGTGAAACGAATTTGTCTGATAGTGCCGCTGCTTTTCCTTGCTGCCGGCTGCAGCCAAGCGCCGAAAAGTGGTGCTGCCCCCTCTCCAAATGCAAATCAGGATCAAATTAAAGTGCAACAAATCGCTCCGCAAAAACTGGAAATTAAAAATCCTCAGCAAGTCGCAGAGCGTTTGGAGAACCTGGCGGTAAGCGTTCCGCAAGTGGAAAGTGCCCATTGTGTTGTATTCGGCAACACGGCTGTCGTAGGAATCAATGTAAAAAAAGATATGGACAGATCCAAAGTCGGAACCGTGAAGTATTCCGTCGCAGAAGCGCTGCGCAAAGACCCGTACGGCGTCAATGCCATCGTTACCGCGGATATGGACCTCGATCAGCGCTTGCGCAACATTCGCGATAATATTAGGGCTGGAAGGCCTGTCACAGGCTTCGCCGAGCAGATGGCCGATATCGTCGGCCGGATTATGCCGCAGATCCCCCGCGATCTTAGAGATGTCCCAAGCACCCCCGTACCGAACGATGCGAATCAGGTAGGAAGACCTAACCTGTAGCCCGATAACCGGATAAACTTGGAAAAGACGAGAAAAAGCCTGACAGCGTAAGCATGTCTAGGCTTTTTTTATCGCATGAAAAACTTGTCCGTCCAGCTCAATCGCTGCACGTCGGTTGAATGCACAGAACACGGCGGTCCGAGCCGACTTGATGTCTGTCTCGGCACAAGCCGGATTGTCGCTTGGCAAGGCTGAAAACAATTGCTCCGGTAAAGTTGTAATTGGTTCGGCCATGATGTTTGCGCCTCCTACAAGGTAGTAGCATACTAGCCTTACAATTTCAGTATATCACAAGCAAGAGCACGTGTTCCACTTTTATGTATCCATTTTTCAATCCATGCGAACACTCCTTCGGCCTGCGGCAGGATATACCCTATTGTATCGTCCGGAAGGCAAAGTTATGTCGGTGTCGCAAGTTATTGATTATATTTAGGATTTGAGTTGATGTCTTCCAGCAGCTTTTCCGCCGCCTCCCGGTCGAAGGATACACTCCTGCTTACTCCTTCCTGCTCATAAGCGATGATGACCTTGATGGCGTCTTCACCTTCGATCTGCATCCCTGTTACCGCGTGATCCTCCCGCAATAGAACGGCGAAGAAATCGAGCGTTTCCGCCGCCGCCCGATCTTCCGTCCGCGCTTCCGCGACAATATGCATCTGCAGCCAATTAAACAGCGCATCCTGAAGTTTCACTCATCTACCATCCTCTCTCAGCAAAATGACCTCATACCCGTTCTCCAGCCATTCCAGCCATTGGCGCTTCCACAGCAGCTGCCGGTCGGAAAGTCCGCCTGCGCCGCCCTTCAGTTCCCTTACCAAATCTCTCGATGCCTCGGGAGCAAGCAGACGATCCAAAAAAGCTTCCGCGCAATGGGATATATGCAAGGGATTGCCGTCGAACGCCAGCACGCCAGGAGCGGCCAGATCCGCCTCGACAAGCTCGGAGCCGCACAGCTCTTCGTCATCGCTCAGCAGCAGACTGGCTTTGAACATCGGCAAAAGCCGCGGATGGAGCGCATGCGCCTCCTCCCGCAAAGCGTCAACCTCGCCCGGCGGTTCGCAGCACAGACGATCAGCCCCGAAAGTTACAGGTTCCCTACAAATAATAGGAGTTAACCAATAGCGGTTCATCAACCAATCCCCCTCCCTTATTGGGAAGACCTTTTACCGGTTCTTTTTTCAACAAAATAGCGCACCCGGACCAGGAACATGAGAAATACGGCCACAGCCAGACTGGGCACGATCGGCAATCCCGCGACCTGGAAAAAGAGCAGCATGATCGAGCCGATCGCAATCAGCACGTAGATGATGAGCGTCTTCAAAACCGGCAGCTTGCGCGCGCGGAACACTTTATTATACACATACGACATAAACACAAAAATCAACAAATATGTAATCAGGATATGATCGCCAAACCACCCAGTCAACACAAGTCTCACCTCCATGAAAGCGAATTCTCACAAGCATACGAAAAATATAGGGAAAGGGAAATGACAGCTCAAGAAAGTAACTCTGCTGCATTTCCCTTTTTTTCCTTTTATTTATTATACGCCTGCTTCGGACATTTTGCGGTGTTTTTCAGCGCGTTCGCGCTCGCTTTTATTCAAAATCTTTTTGCGCAGACGAACGGATTTCGGCGTAATTTCACAGTACTCGTCATCGTTCAAGTACTCCAGCGCCTGCTCCAGGGAATAGATGCGGGGAGTTTTCATTTTCACCGTTTCTTCCTTGTTCGCCGAACGGATGTTGTTGACCGCTTTTTCCTTGCAAATGTTGACGATGATGTCGTTGTCGCGAGTATGCTCGCCCACGATCATGCCCTCGTACACTTCCGTCTGCGGGTGAACGAACAGCACGCCGCGGTCTTCGACGGAAAGAATGCCGTACAGCGTGGACACTCCCGTTTCGCTGGATACGAGCACGCCTTCGTGACGGCCGCCGACGCCTGCGCCCAGGTAAGGACCGTAGCTGTCAAACGCGTGATTCATAATTCCGTAGCCGCGTGTCAGCGTCAGGAAGTACGTTCTGTATCCGATCAAGCCCCGTGCAGGAATCAGGAACTCCAAGCGCACGTTGCCGTTGCCGTTGTTGATCATATTGACCATTTCCGCTTTGCGGGTTCCGAGGCTTTCCATAACCGCGCCCATGCTGTCCTCGGGAACGTCAATGATCAAGCGCTCGATCGGCTCCATTTTTTGCCCGTCGATTTCGCGGATGATGACTTCCGGCTTGGACACCTGCATCTCGAAACCTTCGCGGCGCATATTCTCGATCAGGATGCCGAGGTGAAGCTCGCCGCGCCCGGAGACGATGAAAGCATCAGGGCTGTCCGTGTCCTCCACGCGCAAGCTGACGTCGGTTTCCAGCTCTTTGTACAGACGCTCGCGCAGCTTGCGGGACGTTACCCATTTGCCTTCGCGGCCGGCAAACGGGCTGTTGTTCACGAGGAACGTCATCTGCAGCGTCGGCTCGTCGATTTTCAGCACCGGCAGTGCTTCCGGATTCGCCGGATCGGCAACCGTTTCGCCGATGTTGATTTCTTTAATCCCGGCAATCGCGATGATATCGCCTGCGCCGGCTTCTTCGATTTCAATCCGTTTCAAGCCGGAGAAACCGAACAATTTCTCGATTCTCGCCTGTTTTGTAGCGCCTTCGCGGGTAATAACCGCAACCGGTTGCCCTTGGCGGATTTTGCCGCGGTTAACCCGGCCGACCCCGATGCGTCCCAAATACTCGTTGTAATCCATCAGCGTAACGAGGAACTGCAGCGGTTGATCCACGTCTTCCGTAGGCGCAGGAATATGCTGAACGACCGTTTCATAGATCGCTTCCATGTTCGCATCCTGCTTATCCGGGTCAAGGCTGGATGTGCCTTGAAGCGCGGAGGCGTACACGACATGGAAATCCAACTGCTCATCCGTCGCTCCAAGCTCAATGAACAAATCGAGCACTTCGTCGACGACTTCCGCCGGACGCGCATTCGGGCGGTCGATTTTGTTGACGACGACGACCGGCGACAGGTTTTGCTCCAGCGCCTTGCGCAGTACGAACTTCGTTTGCGGCATCGTGCCTTCGAAAGCGTCGACTACGAGCAGAACGCCGTCGACCATTTTCATAATCCGTTCAACCTCGCCGCCGAAGTCGGCGTGTCCCGGGGTGTCCACGATATTAATCAAATAGTCTTTATAATTAATCGCCGTATTTTTGGCCAAAATCGTAATGCCGCGCTCTCTCTCCAAATCGTTGGAGTCCATGGCTCTTTCCTGAACGGCCTCGTTATCGCGGAACGTTCCAGACTGCTGCAGCAGCTTGTCGACGAGCGTAGTTTTGCCGTGGTCAACGTGCGCGATAATCGCGATATTGCGAATCTTGTCTCTAGCGTGCATGAATTATTCAAACCCTCTCTACCCTATGATTTTCGTCTCTGATCATAAAAGAAGCGTCGGACGAAAGCGCCGACGCTTGACATTTAACATTATTATATGCAAAAAAGCGACATTATGCAAGGATTTTGCACTTTATTTTATTGTAAACGGACATTTCCCCGCTTTGCAGGCCCATCCCCGCTACCATATTCTCGGCTTGCGCATCATGATCAGCACACCGCCTACGATGAGCAGCAGGGCAACGACGTAGATGCCGAGCTTGAACAATAAAGCAAGGACGAAGAAAACGGCGGATGCGACGCCCAAAATCAGCGCGGCGGTCATGACCCCGCGGTCGCTGCCCCGGTCAAACAAATGCAGCTCGTATAGACCGACGGCCACGCCGAAAATAAAGCCGGGCCACAAGTAGCTCATCGAGCCCCAGCCAAAAATGTTGCAGTAAAAAAACATGAGCGAATACGTCGTCAATATGCCGCCCGGCAGCAGAACCCCGGCCGGAAGCATGCGGTTAAAATACAAAGCGTGAAACAACAGCCCCGGAATAAGCAGCGCCAGCGGCCATAAATAAGCAAAGACAAAGTGAAAGACCCCTAATTTCCCAAGCAGCAAAACGATCGCAACCCCGATCAGCAGCACACCGATGGAGTAGCTGTTTCTAGCCATAAGGCTTCCCTCCCCAATTCGCCGAAAGTGAGCGCCCGTTCGACACTCATCTGCAAATAGTGTATCTCACTTGCGGAAAAAACGCCAGAAGGCGCGGCGTTTACTTGCGGTTGCGCCGTTTCGCTTCCAGCAAACGGCTCATCGCATCCGGCGGCGGCGGGGCCTCGGACGCCGCCGGGGGCGCTGGCGGAGCGGCGGCCGCGGGCCGCTCCGATTCGGGGGCGG